>JAUTXP010000003.1 GCA_030837965.1 Acidimicrobiaceae bacterium
GCGCAGGACGACGGCCTGGTCCCGCAGGGTCGCGGGCTTGGCCGCCGATGCGGCCCGGGCCTGCCGGGCGCCCGCGGCGTGCACGGCCGCGGACTGCGCGGCCGCGGTGGTGGTCTGGTCGTTCCACGACACGTAGAAACCGCCTTCGCCCAACCCGTTCACGTCCGTGGGCGAGCCCGTGCCCGTGATGCCGGTCGTGACCTTGATGTTGTCGGGGTTGCCCAGGTTGGGCGCGTCCGGACCGAAGGCGGACACGCCGCCGTCAAGGGTGAGCATCCAGTAGCCCAGGCCCGTGGGCGAGATGGCCGCGTCGACCACCGACGCGGTCAACGGCTGACCGCCTCGCGACCCCGAGAACACGGCGTCGCCGAAGGCGAACACGCCGCCGTCCTCGGCCACCAAGAAGTACCCCATGCCAGTCGGCGTGGGGATGATGGCGACGATGGGCGAGTTGAGGTGCTTGCCGCCCATCGACTTGAAGAAGCCCGCTTGACCGAAGGCGAACACGCCGCCGTCGGTGGCCGCCAGCCAGTACCCGTCGTGGGCCGGGTCGGCCGCGATGCTGACCACCGGTGCGTTGAGCGCCTTGCCGCCCATGGAGCCGTGGAACGGGGCGTCGGGCCCGTAGTTGAACACCCCGCCGTCCGAGGCGGCCAGGTAGTAGCCCTCTGAGTCCACCGAGTCGATGGAGACGACGGGGGCGTTGAGCTGCATGCCGCCGGTCGAGCCGTGGAAGTCCGCGTCCGGCCCGTAGTTGAACACGCCGCCGTCCAGGCCCAGCAAGTAGAAGCCCTCGCCGAACGGCACCTGCTTGATGTCCACGATGGACGCGTTGAGGGGCAGGCCGGTGGCGTCGCCGTAGCTGGTGGCGTCGCCGAACTCCTGCACCTCGCCGAATGCGCCGGCCACGTAGTAGCCCACCGTCCCCACCGCCTTGAGCGGCACGGTGGCCAGCGTGGCGTCGGCCGGGTCCCGCACGGTCATGGTCGTGACCCGGCTGCCCACGCCGGTGGGATAGGCCAGCACATAGACCGTGCACGACTCGCCGTTGGCCAGGGTCCGGGGCGTGACGCCGTCGGGCTGCTTCAAGCAGTCGCTCGGCGGGTCGACGTCGCTGCTGTCGGGCTTCAGGCCGGTGATGCCCGCGAAGTCGCGCGACTGGCCGCCCACGTTGGTGATGCTGCCGATGGTGACGGGCGCGCCGCTGGTGTTCGTGAAGACGACCTTGTGGCCGGGGTCCGCGATCAGGTCGCCCACGCGGACGTCCCCGAAGTCGGTACCGGTCGGCGCCGAGTCCAACGTCGCCGCCGCCGCGGCCCCGTCCGCACCCGCGATCAAGGCCAGGGGGGCCAAGAGCAGGGCGGCGCCGGCGAACAGGCGACGGGCCGAGCGAGTGGTCTCCTTGCGCAACGAGCGTCCCCCTTGGTCATGGCGCGGTCCGCCGATGCAAGCGGCGCGCCCGCGGACCCTACCCCTCGTTCCCGCAGATATACGCATGCCTAAAAAGCCACTCGGGGGCCTTCGGAATAGGGGCTGAGGGGCGGGGCCGTGCCCGCCAACGCGATGGCGTCGTCGACCGCACCGCCGCCCAGGTCGCCCAGGTGCGGCGCGTCGCCGAAGTTGAAGACCTCGCCGTCGGACGCGGCCAGCCAGTAGCCGTTGCCCGTGGGCGAAGGCCACATGTCGACGATGTCGGCCTTCAAGGCGATGCCGCCGGTGGAGCCCTTGTAGGGCGCGTTGCCGAAGGCGAAGATCCCGCCGTCCAAGGCCACCAGCCAGTACCCGGAACCGTCGGGCATGGCGGCCATGCCCGCGATGGGCTCGTTCAGCGGCTTGCCGCCCATGGACCCGAAGTAGCCCGCGTCGCCAAAGGCGAAGATGCCCCCGTCCGAGGCCACCAGCCAGTACCCGTTGCCCGATGGCGTGGCCACCATGCCGATGACGGGCTCGTTCAGCGGCTTGCCGCCCATGGAGCCTTTGAACGCGGCCTCGCCGTACGCGAACACGCCGCCGTCCAAGGCCACGAACCAATAGCCGTCGCCGCGCAGGTTGTCGGTCAAAGGCACCGCGCTCATGGCGACCACGGGCTGGTTCAACGGCATGCCGCCGGTCGATCCGAAGAATTTGGCGTTGTAGGAGAAGACACCGCCGTCCAAGCCGAGCAGCCAGTAGCCGTCGCCGTTGGTCTGCGTCGTGGCCATGTCCACGATGGGCGCGTTGAGGTCGACGCCGGTGGCGTCGCCGTGGTCGACGGCGTCGCCGAACGCCTGCACCTCACCGAACTGCCCGGCCAGGTAGTAGCCCTCGGTGCCCGTGGCGCTGACCGTGGCCCGCTTGTCGGGCTCACTGCCGTCGCTCTTGACAGACACTTGGGCGCTGCGCCCGCCCACGGCGATGGGCACTGACTTGACGGCCACGCTGCACGTCTCGTTCGGACCCAGCGTCTTGGGCGACTGGGCGCCGGTGCCGATGATGGTCCCCACGCAGTCGGTCTGGGCCACGAAGTCGTTGGGGTTCAGGCCTTCGATGGACACGCTGCTGATGGTGACCGAGTTGTTGGCGTCGGTGTTCTGCACGGTGATGGATTGAGCCTGACTGCCGGTGCCCACCCGGACGCTGCCGAAGGCCAACGTGCCCGGGTTGAAGGCGAGCGTGCCGGTGGCCGCCGAGGCAGGCGCAGGGACGAGCACCAAGCCGGTCGCGCTGAGAAGGGCGACCAAGCTCGCAACGCCCAGCCTGCTGGGCCGCGGGCTTCGGGGCCAGGCCCGCCATCTCGTCGTGGGGGTCGAGGGGTTCACGCCTACCTCCTCAATTGCGCCGCCTCTCAATTGCGCCGCCTCTCAATTGCACCGCCGGTCAAATTGCGCCGTGAGGCGGGATGGTAATCCGGCAATTGGGACCCGCCATCACACCGGGCCGGGCGCGTACGTTGACCCGTATGGGGGAACCCGCAGACCCGAGCGTGGAGTTGCAGGTCAACGTCTTGCTCAAGGAGTACGACGCGCTGCGCACCGAGGTGCTGGCCCGCATCCGCAGCAGGCTCGAGCTGTTGACCGTCGCCTTGGCGGGCTTCGGCCTGCTGTTGCATGCCAAGCACCTGAGGCCCGGCCTGGTGGCCGCACTGGCCCTCGGCGTGGTCGCGCTGCACACCTACTTCGGCTGGGCCATCGCCAAGATCAACCGCAGGCTGACGGCCGTCGAGCGCGACGTGAACGCCCGCATGGGCGAGGACCTGCTCCAGTGGGAGTCGCGCTACGGCAGCCGGTTCTTCATCCGGCTCAACCAGCGGGGCAAACGCCGCGCCACCGACGCGGTGGACGTGGCCGACGCGGCCGGCGAACGGACCGCCCGCGAGGTCAGGCCGCCGCGCTCCGAGTGAGCCCGGCCCGCTCCCCCTTGGCCACCAGCTTGACGGCCACCTTGCGCGACGCCTCGTCGATCATCTCGTCGCCGAACATCACCGCGCCCTTGCGGTCGCCCTCGGTCGCCTCCTTGTAGGCGTCGAGCACGTCCCAGGCCTTGTCGAACTGGGCCTGCGAGGGGCTGAACACCTCGTTGAGGATGGTGACCTGGTCGGGGTGCAGAGCCCATTTCCCGTCGAAGCCGAGCACCTCGGTGCGGGTGCAGTAGTCGCGAAAGCCCTCGGAGTCGCGCACCTTGACGTAGGGCCCGTCGATCACCTGCAAGCCGTTGGCCCGGCCCGCCATGAGGATCTTCATGAAGACGTAGTGGAAGTAGTCGCCGGGGTACTCGGGGATCTGGAGGCCGCCCGCCAGGGACGGCATCTCCATGGACGCGGAGAAGTCGACGGGTCCGAGGATCACGGTCTCCAAGCGGGGGCTGGCCGCGCAGATCTCCTCGACGTTGATGAGGCCGCGGGCCGTTTCGATCTGGGCCTCGATGCCGATGTGGCCACGGGGCAGGCCCGCGTTGATCTCGACCTGCGTCAGCAGCAGATCGAGGGCCACGACCTCGGCGGCCTGCTGGACCTTCGGGAGCATGATCTCCTCGAGCCGCTCCCCCGCGTTGCCCACCACCTCGATGACGTCGCCGTAGGTCCACTTGGTGTCCCACGCGTTGACCCGGACGCACAGGACCTTGTCGCCCCAGTCCTGGTTCTTGATGGCGTCGACGGCCTTGGCCCGAGCCGACTCCTTCTCCAGCGGCGCCACCGCGTCTTCGAGGTCGAGAAAGACCATGTCGGCCGGAAGGCCGGGGGCCTTGCCCAGCATCTTCTCGCTGGATGCAGGGACCGACAGACAGGAGCGGCGCGGCAGGTTCCGGGTGCGTTCGGACATGCGGGAATCGTATTCGTCAGGTCTTGCCGAGGAAAAAGGCGGCCGAGCCCACGATGGCGTACAGACCCACGAGCTGTCCGCCTTCCAGCCAGTTGGTCCGGCCGTCTTGCACCATGAGGGCGACGACGGCCACGGCCGTGGCCATGGCGCTGACCTCGAAGGTGGTGAACACGAGGTGGAGGTGGTGGCCGAACAAGGCGCCCGCGAAGACGAGCAGCGGCGCGACCAGCAGCGCGATCTGGGCCGACGAGCCGACGGCGATGTCGATGGCGATCTCGGCCTTGCCCTTCATGGCCAACAGCACCGCGGTCGAGTGCTCGGCCGCGTTGCCCACGATGGGGACGAGGATGAGCCCGACCCAGATCTTCGACAGGCCCCATGCCTCGACGGTGGGCTCCAGCGCGCCGACCAACAGCTCGGACACCAGGCCCACCAGCGCGCCGGAGACGGCCAGCCAGAGCACGGCCCGCCGCACCGTCCACGTAGCCGTCTCCTCCTCTTCGGCCGCGGGCCGGAACACGTCGGTGTGGGTGACGAGGGAGAAGAAGAGGCTGGCGACGTACAGGGCGATCAGCACCGCGCCCACCACCATCGACACCGTCTCTTCGCGGAACTCGGTCGACCGGGCCGTGTGCGCGTACAGGGTGGGCATGAGGATGCCCGCCACGGCCAAGGCCATCGACGCCACGAGGGTGGACGCGGCCTGGGGCGAGAAGAGCAGTTCCTTGCGCCGCAGCCCGCCCGCCAGGAAGGCGGCGCCCAGCACCAACAGCAAGTTGCCCAGGATGGAGCCGGTGATGGAGGCGCGCACCACGTCCAACTCACCGCGAGCCACGAGCAACAGGCCGATGATCAGCTCGGCCGCATTGCCGAAGGTGGCGTTGAGCAGCCCGCCGACGCGCGGACCGGCGTGGATGGCGAGCTGCTCGGTGGCCTGGCCCAGGATGCCCGCGAGGGGCACGACGGCGAGGGCCGAGACGACGAAGGTCGCGGTGGTGCTGCCTGCGACGTCGGCGGCGATGGCCGCGGGGACGAGCACCGCCACCAGACCGACCAACAGTCGGAACCGGTTCACGGCTGCGGGTGCGGGTGCGTCATGTCACCCGTGAGCGCGTCTTCCAGGAAGGCGGCGATGCGCTGTTCCAGATAGACGCGGTCCTCGAGCTTGCGGGGGCCATGGCGCTCGTCGGGGAACAGCAGCAGCTCGTAGTCGTGCCGGGCCGCGATCAGCCGGTTGGCCAGACGGGCCGTGTGGCGGAAATGCACGTTCTCGTCGATGAGCCCGTGCACGACCATCAGCCTGCCCCGCATGTCGCCCACATACGGGAACACGGCGCTGGCCGCGTAGCCGTCCTCGTTCTGGTCGACGAGGCCGAGGTAGCGCTCGGTGTAGTGCGTGTCGTAGCCGTCCCACCCAGTGACGGGTGCGCCCGCCACGGCGGCCGCGAACACATCGGGGGCCCGGGCCAGGAGCATCAACGCCATGTAGCCGCCGTAGCTCCATCCGTACACGCCGACCCTCTCGGCGTCGGCCCAGCCTTGGGCCGCGAGATGGGCCACGAAGTCGGCCTGGTCGTCCACCTCGGCCTGGCCCAGCCTGCCCCGCAGCACGCCCTCGAAGGCCAGCCCCCGCCGGGCACTGCCCCGGTTGTCGCACACGGCCACGAGGAAGCCGCGGCGGCGCAGATGCTGGGCCCGCATGGCCGCAGTCAACGCCCAAGAGTCCTGCACCAACTGGGCGTGGGGCCCGCCGTAGACGAGCACGGCCGTGGGCCAAGGGCCGGTGGAGCCGTCCTCGGGCTTGAACACGGCGTAGTGCAATCGCGTGCCGACCCGGTTGTTGAACGCGCCGAGTTCGGGCGGCCTGAGGCCCAGTCGTCGGACGCGAGGGTCGGGGCGGGCGAACAGTGGATGGACGACAGCGCCGTCGGCCAGTCGACGCACGGTGGCCGTGGGTTGGGCCCGCACCGAACTGTGCAGGTCCACGAACAGGCCCAGGCTCGGCGACACCGTGCACTGATGGGTGCCAGGGTCGCCTGTCAGGCGGCGCATGCCGCAGTCGTCGTGGTTGCCGCCGTCGTCGAAGCGGGCTTCGTACAGGTGGCGCTCGGTCGGGCCCTCCTTGGTCGCGCTGAACCACACTCGGCCCGTCTCGGCATCGATGCCGTCGACGCTGTCGACCTGCCACTCGCCGTCGGTGACTTGTCGGACCAAGTTGCCGTCCCGCTCGTACAGGTACAGATGGCGAAAGCCGCTGCGCTCCGATGCCCACAAGAAGCGCCCGTCCGGCAGAGGGCGCAGCAGGTCGTGCAGGTTGATCCACACGTCGCTGTGCTCCTCGAGCACCGTCGTGCGGGTCGTGCCGTCGAAGCGCGAAAGCGTGAGGTGCTGTTGGGCCCGGTCCGTGGTCTGCACGAGCAGCGAGCCGTCGGGGCACCAGTCGACGCGGGCGAGGTACTCGAAGGCGGGCAGGTCGAGCCACGTGACTTGGGCGCGGTCGACGGGCACGACGCCGAGCCGGACCTTGGCATTGGCCGCCCCCACGAACGGATAGCGATGGGCCTCGTCGTCGAGCCCGTCGCTCCCCAGATGAGCGATGCGGAACTCAGGGATGTGGCGCTCGTCCACCTCCGTGAAGGCGATGCGGGTGCCGTCGGTCGACCACCAAAACCCGTGGGCCCTGGCCATCTCCTCTTGGGCGATGAACTCGGCCAGGCCGTAGGTGAGGCCGTCGGCCGCCCCCGAGGTGAGGGGCGTGTCGTCCACCCACAACTCGCCCTCGCGCACGAAGGCGACGCGCGAGCCGTCGGGCGAGAGCTGCGCGTCGAGGGCGGGCGCCAGGACGCGCAAGGCGCCGTCGACATGAACGCCGTCGGGCAGCGGGGTGAGCAGGACAGGCGCGTCCTTGGCCCACGCGTAGCTGCTGACGCCCAGGCCGTACTCGCGCTGTCGCTCACGACGCAGACGCTCCTCGGACGACAGGGCCTGCTCGGTCACGCCCTGGTCCGGCTCGAGCAACAGCCCCGTCGACCCGTCCTCCAACGACAGCGCATAGAGGCGGCGGTCGAGGTCGTCGGGCCCGGCCAACAGGTAGGTGACCCGCGTGCCGTCCGGGCTGAAGGCGATGGCCGTGGGCCCGGACGTGCCCGGCGCAGGGAGTCGGGCTATGTCGTCGAACGACGGGTCCTCAAACGACGGGTCCTCGAACGACGGCCGGTCAGCCAAGATGCGAGCGGAGGAAGGCCAGCACCCGGTCCCACGACTGCTGGGCCGCGGCGGCGTCGTAGACCTCGGGCCGGGTGTCGTTGAAGAAGGCATGGTCGGCGCCGGGGTAGATGAACATCTCGACGTCGGTTCCGGCTTCTTTCAACTGGGCCTCGAGGGCGCGCACGCTTTCGGGGTTGGCGAAGTCGTCCTTCTCCGCGTAGTGGCCTTGCACGGCCGCGGCCAGGTTGGAGTAGTCGGGCTGGGCCTCGGGCCAGGGGATGACGCCGTAGAAGGGCGCCACCGCCTTCACCGCGTCCGGGCGCTGGCAGGCCAGCACCAGGGCCAGTCCGCCGCCCATGCAGAAGCCGATGACGCCCACGCCGCCGCCCGCCGACGTCGACCGGTCGCGCAGGTAGTCCACCGCGCCGGACATGTCCTTGGCCGCCTTCTCGATGTTGAGGGCCATCATCTTCTTGCCCGCCTCGTCCGGCTCCGTGGTCGACTCGCCGTGGTACAGGTCGGGGGCCAGGGCCACGAAGCCCTCGGCCGCGAAGCGGTTGCAGACCCCCTTGATGTGGTCGACCAGGCCCCACCACTCCTGGATGACGACGACCCCTGGCCCCTCGCCGCCTTCAGGAGTAGCCAGGTAGCCCTGGCCGGTCGTGCCGTTGCTCGGAAACTCGACGATCTCACCCATACCGGGCAAGGTAGTTCAGTAGGTGCCGCCCAATTTCGAGTGGTCCCACGACACGACCTTGGCCACGTCGATCCGGATGACCACCCGCTTGGCGCCCATCTGCTCGATGGCCGGGGCGGCGTCGTCGGTCCACGCCGCCGTGTAGCGCTCGTACACGTTGCGGCCCAAGGCCATGACCGTCTCGCGGTCGTCGTGAACGGTGGCCGTGCCCACCAGCTCCACGCCTTTGAGGCTGTCGTAGGTCTCGCCCGTCTCGACCAGGGCGGTGATGCGCGGGTCCCTGCGCAGGTTCAGGACCTTCTGGGACTTGCCGTACGTCCACACCGCGGGCGCGCCGTCGAGGAAGCCGTACCACATGGCCACCAGATGGGGCTGCCCGTCGGGGCCGATGGTGGCCAGGTTCATGGTGTTGCGCCCGGCGAGGAAGGCGTCGATCTCCTCAGGCGTCATTCGGATCAGGTCACGTCGACTCATGCCGCCCATTCTCACCGCTCCGTGTCTTCTCGCCGTCCCCCAGTCCGGCAACTTGGGTCGAGTCCGCCGCCCCGCCGGCCCCGTCGGCCCGCCCCGCCGGTCAGGAGATGGGCTTGAGCAGTTCTGGGGCGATGGGGCAGTCGGCCCGCTTGGGCGCGTCGGCGGCGGGAACGGGGCCGCGGGGGCCGTGCACCACATCGGCCAGGTCGAGGGGGACGACCTCGTCGGCCCGGTCCCACGGCTCGTCGGCCCCGTCGTCCAACCGCTGCACCAGCGCGTGCCACAACCTGCCCGGCAACACCCGGCCCACCCCGGCGCTGACCCACACGGGCACGCCCGCGTGATTGGCCACCGCGGCCGCGGCCCACGACCCCACGGGCGCCACGAAACCGTCGGGTCCCAACGCCGAAGCCTCCAACAACACGACGTCGACATCGGCCGCGGCCGCAGCCACGCCCGCGTCGGCGATGTCCTCCGCGTCGACCCCTGCGTTGCGAAGTCGGCGGGCGAAGGCCGAGCCCGACCCGTCGGCCGAGTCGACCGCGAGCACCTCGATGTCGCCCCGCCTGCGCAACGCCTCGCCGACCTGCTCGGGCCAGCCCACCACGAGCACGGACGCGTCGTCGGGCAAGGACGCGGCCAGCACCTGGGCGGTCACGTCGTCCTCCAACTCCTCGGCCGCGTGCCAGGCCTCGTCCGCCCCGGAGGTGAGCACCCGAGCGGCCAGCCACCACACCGTGCCCGCGGCCGGATGGCGCTCGACCAGCCTGCGACACGCCGTCACCAACGCCACCGGATCGGATGCGAACGAGGCCAGCGCGCCCGCCGCCTCGCGGCCCAGCAACGTGGGCCCGGCGCCCTCGGCGCGGGCCACGAACCGCAGCCGCTCGATGGGGTGCATCGAGCCCGAAGCTACAGCGCGGGCTTGAACACCATCAGATAGATGATGAACACGACGATCACGTTGAGCGCGCCGCCCATGGCCGCGGCCCGCTTGGCCCGGTCGGCCAACTCGACGGCCTGCTCGGGCGGGGAGGTGAGTTGGGCGCCGTCCATGTCGGCCAACTCGCGGCGCAGCGCGTTCATGCGCCGCTCGTTCGGCACCAGGATGCCGTGGGAGATGCCCAACGCGACCACGAAGCTGACCATGGCCACCGAGATCCAGAAGCGGCCGAACTTCCACACCCCGTCCGACACCATCACCAGCAGCGCGCCGGTCACGAAGATGAAGTAGACGATCGTGGTCGGCACCTTGGCGACCTGGGCGTTGACCTCCCCCACCAGTGCCTCGGCCCGTCGATCGATCTTCTCGGCCCGCACGTTGTAGAGGAAGCTCAACACCAACGGCCCGAGGCCGAACAGGATCGTGAGGATGTGCAGCACCAGGATCGCCTTGTACAGCCCGCTGTCGGGACCCATGCATCCTCCTTGTCCGGCCTGCCTGCGCCGCCGGTTCGGCAACTCGCTCCGGCGAGAGTACCGGCGCTACCTTCTGCCGCCGTGGCATCCAACCCTCCCCCGGACCTCGTCCTCGCGCCACTGAGCGGCAAGGCCAAGACGGTCGAAGAGCTCCTCACCATGTTCGACCTGTGCCTGGTGGTGCTCGACCCGTTCACGGACGAGAGCGCGTGGCTGTTGGAGACGGCGGGCCGCATCCTCCAGACCTTCGAGCAGGCCGACGTGCGCATCGGCTGGCTGATGGCGGGCGCCACGGCCGCGGAGGCCCGCATGTTCCTGGGCCCGTGGGCCGAGCGGATGATGACCTTCCCTGACCCGGATCGCATCGCGGTCAAGGCCCTGGGCCTGGCCCACCTTCCGGCCCTGGTCCACATCGGTATCGACGGCACCGTGATCGGCGCCGACGAGGGCTGGCACCCGGTGGCGTGGCGGCGCATCACTGCCGACCTGGCCAAGCGCATGGCCTGGCTCCCGCCCGCCATCCCCGTGCCCGGCGACCCAGGCCCCTTCGACGGCACCCCCGCCGTCGCCTGACCCCCCGCCTAACCGCGTCCGCCCCCGACCCCCAAAACTTTTCCACAGCACCTGTTGGTGTGGAAAAGTTCGGAGGGGCTACTTGGTGAGGCCGCCCTTGGTGAGGGCGAGGACGTCGAGGGCCTTGTCCAACTCGGCGTCGGTCAACCAGCCCCGTTCGAGCACCAGGTCGCGGATCGACCGGCCCGTCTTGGTCGACTCCTTGATGACCTCGGCCGCCTTCTCGTAGCCGAGGATGGGCGCCAGCGACGTGCCGATGGAGGGCGAGGCCTCGGCGAACTGCTTGCACCGCTCGACGTTGGCCTCGATGCCGGCCACGCACTTGTCGGCCAGGGCCCGCGACACGGCGGCCAGCAGCCGGATCGACTCCAACAGGTTGCGGCCGATGACCGGCAGCATGACGTTGAGCTCGAAGTTGCCCGCCGACCCGCCGAAGGCCACCGCCGCGTCGTTGCCGATGACCTGGGCCACCACCTGGCACACGGCCTCCGGGATGACGGGATTGACCTTGCCGGGCATGATCGACGAGCCCGGTTGCAGGTCCGGGATGCGGATCTCGGACAGGCCGGTGCGCGGCCCGCTCCCCATCCAGCGCAGGTCGTTGGCGCACTTGTAGAGCGACACGGCGATGGTGCGCAGCATCCCGCTGGCCTCGACCAGCGCGTCGCGCTGCGAGTGGGCCTCGAAGTGGTCGCGGGCCTCGGTGAAGGGCACGTCGAACTGCTCGGACAGCCTGCGGATCACGCCCTTGGCGAAGTTCTTCGGCGCGTTGATCCCGGTGCCCACGGCCGTGCCGCCCAACGGCAGTTCACTCACCCGCGGCAACGCGGCCTGCAAGCGCTCGACGCCGATCTCGACGGCCTGCGCGTAGCCGCCGAACTCCTGGCCCAGCGTGACGGGCGTGGCGTCCATCAAGTGGGTCCGGCCCGACTTCACCACCGTCTTGAACTGGCGCTGCTTCTTGCGCAAGGTCTTGGCCAGGTGGTCGAGGGCGGGCACGAGTTCGTCCTTGATCGACACCGCCGCGGCCACATGGATCGCCGAAGGAAAGACGTCGTTCGACGACTGCGACGCGTTGACGTGGTCGTTGGGGTGGACGGCCTCGCCCAGCCGCTCCGACGCCAGCGTGGCCAGCACCTCGTTGATGTTCATGTTCGACGACGTGCCCGACCCGGTCTGGTACACGTCGATCGGGAAGTGGTCGTCCCAACGGCCGTCGACCACCTCGGCCGCGGCCTCGGTGATGGCGTTGGCCAAGGGCTTGTCCACGATCTTGAGCCGGGCGTTCTCCTGGGCCGCGGCGCCTTTGATGGCGGCCAGCGCGGCGATGAGGGAGCGCTCGATGCGCAGCCCGGAGATGGGGAAGTTCTCGACGGCCCGCTGGGTCTGCGCCGCCCATTTGGCGTCGGCAGGCACCCGCACCTCGCCCATCGAGTCGTGCTCGATTCGGTACTCGCTCATAGGGCTCGACGGTAGTCGCCGCCCCACTCCCCGACCTCGCCCGTGGGCCGCCGCTCCGAGCCGCACGGAGAGGGGGATTTGCCACTCGGACAGCCAGGCCCGGTAGCCTGGTTGCCTGTTGCGTACTCGCTGATTGAGTGAGTGCGGAGACCACCGAACCATGAGAGTCCACAAGACCCCCTGGCTGCGGCGGCTCGGCGTCCTCGTCGGGATCGCATCCCTTACTGCCGGCATCGTCAGCGCGCCCGCCGTCCCTGCCGCCGCGGACAAGATCGCGGACAAGCAAGCCGAGGCGGCGAAGATCGCGGCCCAGGTCGAGGCCCAAGGCGAAAAGGTCAGCATCCTGGCCGAGCGCCTGAACGTGGCCCGCATCAAGGCTGACGAGGTCCAGGCCGCGGTCGAGCGCTCCAAGGTCGAGGTGGCCCGCACCGACGCGCAGGTGGCCGCGGCCCGATCCGAATTGCGGGGCCACGTGGTGGCCGCCTACATCAAGGGCGGGCACTTCAGCGAGTTCCAACTCCTCGCAGGCGGGGACCAGCACGCGGGCGAGTTGGCCGTGCGCAACAGCTATGTGAAGTCGCTGACCAGTTCGCAGCGCGCCGCCATCGACGCCTTGGCCCAGGCCCGCGAGGCGGCAGACGCCAAGCACGCGTCGCTGGAGGCGGCCCGCAAGAGCGCACACGACGCGCTGGCCGCGGTCGACGCCGACCGCAGGGCCGCGTCACAGGCCGAGGCCGCCACCGAGGCGACGCTGAACCGGGTCAAGGGCGAGCTGGCCGGGCTGGTGGCCGCCGAGGAGCAGCGTCGAGCCGAGGCCGCGGCCCGCAAGGCCCAAGCCGAACTGGCCGCCCGCCAGGCCCGCGAGGCGGCGGCGCGGGCCCAGCCGACCCAGGCCGGATCGGCCCCGACGCGAGGACGGGTCCGCTCAGGTCCGGGCGCGGGCACTGGCGTCGACCCTGGTCCTGCCCCCGCCCCCAACCCCGGCGCGGAACGGGCGGTGGCCGAGGCCAAGCGTCAGATCGGCAAGCCCTACCAGTACGGCGCAGGCGGGCCGGACAGCTTCGACTGCTCGGGGCTCACAAGCTGGGCCTGGCGGGCGGGCGGCGTTTCCCTCCCCCACTCGTCGTCGGCCCAGTACAGCGCGACCCACCGCGTTGCCATCAGCGACGTCCAGCCCGGCGACATCCTCTTCTACGGAAGCCCCATCCATCACGTGGGCATCTACGTCGGCAACGGGAGCATGGTCGAGGCCTCGCATTCGGGCACGCCCGTGCGCTACGCGTCGATCTACCGCAGCGACCTGGTCGGCGCAGGCCGAGTCGGTTAGTCGAGTCGGCTAGTTCGTCGAGTCGGCTCGCAGCCGGCCCCGGAAGTAGCGTCCGCCCCATGCGCTATGGGGTGATGCTCGACCAGTTCAAGCCCATCGACACGGTGGTGGCCGAGGCCCGGTCCCTGCACGAGGCGGGCTTCGCATCGGCGTGGTCGTCGCAGGTCTTCGGGTACGACGCCCTCACCCTCTTCGCGGTCATCGGCCGCGAGGTGCCCGGCATCGAGTTGGGCACCGGCGTCGTGCCCGTCTACCCCCGCCATCCATTGGCCTTGGCCGCGCAGGCGCTCACCACTCAGTCGGCCACGGGCGGGCGGCTGGTGTTGGGCATCGGCCTGTCGCATCAGGTCGTGGTCGAGGGCATGTGGGGCTACTCGTTCGACAAGCCCGCGCGCTACATGCGCGAATACCTGGCCGCCCTGTTGCCCGCGCTGCGCGGCGAACAGGTCGCGGTCAACGGCGAGGTGCTGACGGCCAACACGACGGCACCGATCAACGTGCGGGTCGACGCGCCGCCGCCGGTGCTGCTGGCCGCGCTGGCGCCGACCATGTTGAAGCTGGCCGGTGGACTGGCCGACGGCACGGTGACGTGGATGACGGGCCCGGCCACCTTGGCCGACCACATCGTGCCGTCCATCACCAAGGCCGCAGCCGACGCGGGCCGCAGCGCACCGCGGGTGGTGGCCGCCCTGCCCGTGTGCATCACCGACGACGTCGACGCGGCCAGGGCGCAGGCGGCCAAGGAGTACGCCATCTACGGGCAGTTGCCGTCATACCGGGCCATGCTCGACAAGGAGGGCGCGGCCGGGCCCGCCGACGTGGCCGTTGCGGGCGACGAGGGCACGGTGGCCAAAGAGCTCGACCGCATGGCCGACGCGGGCGTGACCGAGTTCGTGGCCAGCAGGCTCGGCACCAAAGAGGAGTGGTCCCGCACCGTGGACTTCCTCGCCGCTCGCATCTGACCGCGTCAGTCGGGCTCAGTCGGGGTCAGTCGGGGTCGACAAGGTCGGGCGGGCGCATCCCCTCAGCGCCGTCGATGCGCGGCCCGGGCACGTTGGCGAACAGGTAGGCCGTCGCCTCTCGACCGGGCTGGCACACATAGGCCTGGCCGGTCACGTTGCCGGTGGCGCACATGAGCACGGCCGCCGCGATCTGCTCAGGCGGCATCAGCGGGAAGCCCGCAGCCTCCAGATTGGCGATGATCTCGTCGCCCACCAGCGGGGTCTTGACGATGCCCGGGCACACCGCGTTCAGGGTGATGCGCTTGGCCTCCAACTGGGGAGCGAGCGAGCGCACCAGCCCGACCACGGCGTGCTTGGTCAGGGTGTAAATGGGGTCGGGCGGGAAGGCGATGAGTCCGGCCAGCGACGCCGTGGCCACCACTGCGCCGCCGCCCCTTCGCTCCATCGCGGGCACCACGGCCCTGGCCCCGAAGACCACGCCGTCGATGTTGGCCCGCATGATGCGGCGGTATTGCTCGTCGGTGAGGGCCGTGATGTCCGACTCACCCGTGGTCACGCCCGCGTTGAGATAGGCGATGTCGACCCCCCCGAAGGCGGACTCGCACTCCCCCACCACCGAGGCCCATGCGGCCGGGTCACCCACGTCCGCGGCCACGAAGCGGCTGGCGTGCGGCGGTTCCTGCATGTCGACCACGACGACCTCGGCCCCTTCGGCCAGGAACAGCTTGGTGGTGGCCAGCCCGATGCCGGACGACCCGCCGGTGACGATGGCGACTTTCCCGTCCAGTGCACCCATGGCGCGAGGCTAGGCCGATGCGAGCAGCGACCATCGTGGACGGACGCATCGAGGTGCGGGACCATCCCGATCCCCAGCCGGGCGCAGGCGAGGTGCTCGTGCGGGTGCGGGCCGCGGGCCTGAACAACGCCGACCTCTTGCAGGTCAAGGGGTTCTACCCCGCCCCACCGGGCGTGGCCGCCGACATCCCCGGGATGGAGGTGGCGGGCGAGGTCGTCGCCGTGGGCCCCAACGCCTACCGATTCCAGCCCGGCCACCGGGTCATAGCCGTCATCGCAGGCGGGGGCCAGGCCGAGCTGGCCGTCGTCCACGAGCGCACGCTGATCCCCGTCCCCGACACCGTCGACTGGCCGCAGGCGGGGGGCTTCCCCGAGACGTTCACCACCGCCCACGACGCCCTGTTCACCCAGTGCCGCCTCGGCCTGGGCGAGCGACTGCTGGTGTCGGGCGGCGCGGGCGGGGTGGGCACGGCGGCCGTCCAACTGGGCGTGGCCGCGGGCGCGCAGGTGACCGCGTCGGTGCGCAACGCGGGCCTTCGATCGGACGTGGCCGCGCTGGGCGCCGAGGTTGTGGACCCGGCCGACTTCGTGGGTGCCGGGCCGTTCGACGTCGTGCTCGAACTGATCGGCGCGCCCAACCTGCCCGGCGACCTGGAGGCCCTGCGGGTGGGCGGGCGCATCGTCGTCATCGGCGTGGGCGCGGGCGCGCAGGCCGAGGTCAACCTGTTGTCGGTCATGGCCAAGCGGGCGAGCATCTGCGGCTCCACCCTTCGGGCCCGGCCGTTGGAGGGCAAGGCCGCGGCCGCCATGGCGGTCGAGCACCACGTGGTGCCGATGCTGGCCTCGGGCCGCATCACCGTCCCCGTCTTCGCGACCTACCCGCTGGACGACGTGGCCGCCGCCTATGAACGGTTCGCGGCGGGGGGCAAGCTGGGCAAGGTCGTCATCACCCTGTGAGGGGGCTCGGCGTGGGGTTGCCCGCCCGCATCACCGGCGGCTACCGGTCGGGCAAGACGACTCGTCTGCAAGGGATGGCGGCCGAGTGCGAGCAGCCGCTCGTGCTGTGCGCCACCGAGGCCGCGGCGGCGCGCTTCGGCCCGTACGCCACCACGTTTTGGGGGCTGGCCGCCGAGATAGTCGGGCGCCATGCCCATCCAGTGCGGGTGCTGTCCACGGCCGAGCAACGGTCCCGCCTCGGCGACCCGGAGTTGGCCGACGTCGTGTGCCACTACCAGGCCTCGTTCCTCGGGCTCGAAGAACTGCGCACCCACGCCGACGCGGCCGGCGTGGCCGAGCGCTGGGAGGCCATGGCCCTCACGGCCGAGCGCTATCAGTCCGACCTGGCCGCCGCGGGAGAGGCCGACTGGGCGGGCGTGCTCGTGCAAGCCAGCCTCCTGCTGCGCGACGACGACATCCTGGCCGCCGAGCGCGATCGATTCGATGTCGTGTTGGTCGACGACTTCGAGGCCGCATCCTTCGCGGCCAACCGACTGCTGTCGCAACTGGCGGGCTTCGGCGGGCCGGTGGTGGTGGCGGGCAATGCCGACAACGCGGTGTGGCGCCATGTGGCCGGGTCGCCCGTGTACCTCGACCGCTTCGTTCGTCGGTTCGGCGCGGCCGTCGACGTGACCTTGACCGAGGACCACGGCGAGGACGCCGATGCCGAGGGCACCGCGGTGTTGGTCCTCGAAGCGGGAGGCGACCCCTGGCTGGCGTTGCCCGACGGCCCGGTGCCGGTGGCACTGTCGACCAGCTTGACGTGGGAGTCGGTGACGGTGGTGCCTGCGGCTGCGAGCGTGGGTGAGACCGACGACGCCGGTGGCGGCGGCGTCGAGCACGTGTACGACCTCGACCTGTTGCGCGGCCCCGACGTGCCCGACGCCGCGGCCCGGGCCGAGCGGCGCCGTCGGGAGGACGAGGCTCGGGTCGCCCTGGCGCTTTCGCGCGCCGCTCAGACCGCGGTCCAGCCCCCGTCCACGAACAGCACCTGACCGGTGACGAAGCTGCTGGCGTCGGAGGCCAGGAACAGCAGCGCGCCGTCCAGTTCGTGCGCCTCCCCGGCTCGGCCCATGGGCGTCTTGCGCCGGACCCAGTTCACGCCCTGGTCGGTGTCCAGCAGGTCGGTGGTCATCTCGGACGGGAACCACCCGGGCGCGAGCGCGTTCACCCTGATGCCTTTGCGGGCCCACTGCGCGGCCAGCTCCTTGGTGATGCCGACCACGCCGTGCTTGGACGCCACGTAGCTCGCCTGCGGGATCTGGCCCGACGCCACCAAGCCGAGCACGGACGCCACGTTGACGATCACGCCCGTCTGCCTTTCGAGCATCTGCCTGCCGACCAGTTGGCTGAGTACGAAGACGGCGTTGAGGTTCACGCCCACGATGTCGCGGAACTGCTCTGGCGACTCGATCTCGGCCGGGGTGGGGTGGCCGATGCCCGCGTTGTTGACGAGCACGTCGATGGGGCCGAGGCGCTCGGTGGCGGCGTCGACCAGTCGACCCAGATCGGCATCGTCGCTGACGTCGCAGGCCATGGGGATCACGGTCGGGCCGACCTCGTCGGCCAACGCCTGCAAGCGATCGACCCTGCGGGCCGCGACGACGACGTTGGCACCCGCCGCGGCCAGCACTCGGGCCATACGGTTGCCGATGCCGCTCGACGCGCCGGTGAGCAACGCCACTCTGCCGTCCAGCCTGAAGGGCGCGAGGGGATCCATGGAGGCGACTCTACGATCCGCCGTCGTGGAGTCGATCAGCGCCGAACAGGCCCGGCGCATGTTCTTGCGGGCGCAAGGGTTCCTGGGCGCCATCGACCGACGCGCCGGCGTGCCGGGCGTGCTGCGGCGGTTGGGCGCCGTGCAACTGGACACCATCTCGGTGCTGGCCCGCTCGCACGAGCTGGTGCCCTACGCCCGCCTCGGTCCGACGCCGAGGGCGGCTGTCGAGTCGGCCTATTGGGGTCCCGAGCGCCACGCCTTCGAGTACTGGGGTCACGCGGCGAGCATCCTGCCCATCGAGGACTGGCCGTGGTGCGCGGGCAGGCGGCGTCGGTATCGCGACTATCCGTGGAAGTGGCAGGCCAGCGAGCAGACCTTTGCCGAGGTGCGGGCCCGGCTGGCCGACGGGCCGATCACCACCGCGGACGTGGGCGGGGCCAAGCGGGGCGGCGAGTGGTGGGACTGGTCCGAGGCCAAGGTGGCCCTGGAACGGCTGCTGGCGTGGGGCGAGGCGGTGTGCGTGGAGCGCAGGGGCTGGCGGCGCGTGTACGACCTGCCGGAGCGGGTCATCCCGGCCCACCTGCTGGCCCACGAGCCGCCCACCGACGAGTGCAACCGCGTCCAGGTCGCGTTGGCGGGCCGACATCTGGGGGTGGCCACCGTCAACGACTTGGCCGACTACTACCGATTGCGCAAGGAGTGGGTGAAGGCGTCGCTCCCCGACAGCGGGCTGGTGCCGGTCGAGGTAGCGGGCTGGGCTGAGTCCGCATGGGCCGACCCGGACGCGCTGGGCTCGCTCGGCGCGCGGGGCGAGCGGGGCGAGCGGGGCAGGCATCGGACCACGCTCCTGTCGCCCTTCGACTCCCTGGTGTGGGACAGGGCCCGCACCTTGCGGATGTTCGGCGTCGACCATCGCTTGGAGGCCTACACGCCCAAGGCCAAGCGGGCCCTGGGCTACTTCGCCATGCCCGCGCTGGTCGGCGGGAAACTGGTGGCTCGCGTCGATCCGAAGCGGGTGGGCAAGACGCTGGTGGCCCAGCAGGTGACGTACCAGCGCACGCCCGGCGATCGAGTGCGGGCCGAGGTCCGGGCCGCCCTCGAGGAGGCCGCGCAATGGGTGGGGTGCGACTCGGTGGTCTTAGAGCGCGAGGTCGAGCTGCGTGACGTCCGGCTGTGGTGGTGATGGGTCCGTGGATGCGGTTGGCCGGGCCGACGGGGCCGACGGCGTGAGCTGGGTCCGGGGGTGCTCGGCCAGTCCGCCCGCCCTGCGCACCGCCCCCCGCACCATGCGGCCCACGTCCTCGCGCTCCTTGACCGGGAGGTAGGCCCGACCGCCATAGCGCTGGTCGTACTGGTCGACCAGGTCGGGGCGGGCGTCGGCCAGCCAGGACATGAAGTGCTCGCGCACACCGCGCCGAAGGTGCAGCGGGATGCCGCCGACCGAGACCGCGCCCGCGTCCACGCAGGCCCGCACGACTTCCTCGATCTGGTCGGGCGGTCGGACATGGCCGGGAGGATGGGAGCGACCAGCACGCCGCAAGGGATGCCCGCCTCGTTGAGCTTGCGCACGGCCTCCACCCGCCGACGGGGGTGGGGCGTGCCCGGCTCCGTGGCCCGCCATACGTCCTCGTCGAGGGTGCCGATGCTGAAGTTGCAGCGCACGTCGGTGACGGCCGCGGCCTGTTCGAGCAGGTCGAGGTCGCGCAGGATCAGGGTCGACTTGGTCAGGATGGAGAACGGGTTGGCCGCCTCGCCCAAGGCCCGGATGACGCCTTGGGTCAGGTGGTACTTGCCCTCGCAGCGCTGGTACGGGTCGGTGTTGGTGCCCATGGCGATGTGGTCGCCGGTCCACTTGGGCGAGCGCAGTTCGGCCCGCAGCCGCTCGACGGCGTTGACCTTGACGACGATCTTGGTCTCGAAGTCACGGCCGATGCCCAGCCCGAGGTAGTCGTGCGTGGGCCGGGCGAAGCAGTAGGTGCAGGCGTGGCTGCAGCCCCGGTAGACGTTGATGGTGAAGTGGAAGGGAAGCTGGGCCGCTTTCGGGATCTCGTTGATGATGGTGCGGGCGTTGACGTGGAGGAACTCGAGGCCGCGGAACTCGCCGGAGCCGACGTGGCGGTCGACCAGTTCCTCGTCCGAGAAGAAGGCGCCCTGCCCGTCGGTCTGGTCGGCCAGCTTCCAACGCATGGGCTTGAGCATAGTCGAACGTGTGTTCGCCTTGCGGGGTCGGGCAGGCGGGCCGGGGCTGTTCTGCATTTGGGCGCAGTTGTGCACCGCACGGGTTGTCAACTGCGCCCAAATGCCAAAACCGCGGGGTCGGTTTGGTCGGTGGCTCGCTCAGTCGGTTTCGTGGGGTGGGTGGTCGGACCGCCAGGAGCCGACGAGGGCGACAAGCGCCTTCGTGGTCAGGTCGACCATCTCGTCGTCTCGCTTGGCCGTGCCCTCCTCCAGCCAGTGGAGCACGGCGTCCACGAGGAACGACACCACCAGCTCGGCCTGCCAGGCCCTGACCTTGCGGTCGCCGGCCACGTCGACCCGTGCCAACAGCGTGCGGGAGAGGCCCACAGCCTGGGCCCGGAAGCGCTCGGCGTGATCGGCGAACTGCGGCTCGCGCGCGGCATGTCGCCACAAGAGCACGAAGCCGTCAGGGTCCTCGCGGCCGACGGTGAGCAGCGTGCGCACGCCGACGCCGCGGCCGCGGGGGTCGCGGGCCAAGCCGGTGACGATCTCCTCGGCCAGGCGGGTGGAGACCCGTTCGAGCACGGCCTCGTAGAGGTCCTCCTTGGACTCGAAGTGGCGGTAGACGATGAGCTTGGTGATGCCCGCCTCGGCGGCCACGTCGTCCATGGAGGTGGCCGAAAAACCCTTGTGGGCAAAGGCCGTGGCCGCAGCTTTCAGGATGGCTGCCCTGCGCTCGGGCCGGGACAGAAGCTGACGGGCGGTGGCCTGTGTCACGTTGCCAAGTGTATACGCATGAGTTTACACTTGGCGCATGACGACCCTCCAGACGGAGTGGACGGCGCGGGAGCTGTTGGAGACCGACGCCGTCGTCGAGCCCTTGTATGCAGGCGGGGTGCGATGCCATGGCGGCTTCGACGAGGCGGGCGCATACGTGTCGCCTCGGACCAAGAACCGCCTTCCTGCCATCGCCGCCTGGCAGCAGCAGCGGGCCGACGAGTTCGGCACGCCGTTGCTCGACATCCCGCTGTCGACCTGGCCCGAGAACTACCCCAACGTCAAGCAGGCCAAGTTCTTGTTGGAGGAGGGCGTGGCCGACCCGATCATCGCCACCCTCACCCGCATCGGGACGGTCGAGGGCTTCGGGGCCATGATCCGCTACTCGATGATCCCGGACTGGCAGCGCTGCTTCGACGAGGACGTGCGGGGCACGGCGTTGGCCCATCTGGACAAGGGCCTGTTCGAGGCCCACGCCAGAGACGAGGCGGGCTATGGCGACGAGGGCGGCCATAAGCAGATGTGGTTCGCGGCGCGCGATGTGGCCTTCGACAACCCGGTCAGCGAGGACCAGTCGCAGATCATGCTCCAGCGCATGGGCCTGGTCCGCACCGGCGCGGGCGGCTCGGCCAAGGCCGTCGTCCCCGAGCCGCTCTTCCCCGACATCGACCCCGACCTCGAGATGCTGCTGGTCCGCATGACGTCGCTGCTGTTGATCGAGATCAGCGCCTTCCATGTGTTCGCATGGGCCGAAGAGGTGCTGGCCGACACGGACCTGGTCGGCGGCGAGGGCGAGGCGGCCCGGCTGGTGTCGTACGTGCGGGCCGACGAGACGCCGCATGTCGAGTACCTGAAGACGGTGCTGTCCGAGATGCGGGACCGGACGTTCGTGGGCCAGTCGGGCCGCACGTATCCGGGCACCGAGGTGGTGGGCCGCATCTGGGACCGGGCCAAGGCCGACTCGCTCGGCGTGCGCCGGGAGCAGAACATGGCGCTCACTGTGCGCGAGGTCGAGCACGCCTTGGCCGGCCATGCGCGCGGCGGCGAGATCCTGGCCCAGTTCCACGCCCTGGCCTCGTAGCGCGCCGAGCCGTCAGTCTCAGTCGAGGAGGGCAGTCGGTCGAGCTGAGCCGTCAGTCGAGCTGCGCCGTCGGTCGAGCTGAGCCGTCAGTCGAGCAGCGCGAGCAGCCTCTCGGGCGGGCGGGCGATGACGGCCTTGTCGCCCCGCACCACGATCGGACGCTCCAACAAGATGGGGTGCTCGACAATGGCGTCGAGCAGTTGGTCGGCCGTCACCGACGGGTCGCCGAGGTGCTCGTCTTTGTACACGTCTTCGCCGGTCCGCATCATCTGGCGGGGGTCGTCGACGCCCAAGAGGCCCATGAGCCGGTCGAGGTCGGCACGGGTCGGCGGGGTGTCGAGGTAGCGGACGAAGGTGGCCTCGATGCCGTGCTCGTCCAGGATGCTCTGGGCCGTGCGGCACTTGGAACAGCTCGGGTTGAAGTAGACCTGCGTGTCCATGGGGAGGCGAGTCTACGTAGCAGTGGTAGGCCCGGGCCGGGCGTCCAGCGACCAAGATCGTGACGCCGAGGCCATCGGGCGCGGGCTGGGCCTAGCGGGCGCCACCGTCGTGTGCGGCGGGCTGGGCGGCGTCATGGCCGCGGCCTGTCGGGGCGCCAGGGCGGGGGGCGGAATCACGGTTGGCCTGCTGCCCGGCGACGACCGCGACGAGGGCAACCGCTGGCTGGACGTGGCCGTGGCCACCGGGCTGGGCGAGGCCCGCAACGCGCTCGTCGTCCGAGCCGCCGACGTGGTGGTCGCGGTGGGCGGCGAGTACGGCACGTTGTCCGAGATCGCCTTGGCCTTGAAGACCGGAAAGCCTGTGGTTGGGCTGCGTTCGTGGGGCATCGACGGCATGACCTCGGTCGGCACGGCCGACGAGGCCGTGACCACCGCCCTGTCCCTGGCCGGCGCCGCGCAGCCAGCTTCGGCCACGGCGTCATCGGTCTTGCCGGACCTCGACCGACGTGACTCGCCGAGGTCGCCCAACCACCGCGAGCAGCCCGGCCAGACCGACCAGACCGACCAGACCGACCCGCCTGCCCCGCCCGCGGGCCAGACCGACGCGCCTGACTTGCCGCCCGACGAGCCCGACCGGGGCGGCCAGTCTGGTCGCCGCCTCCGCTGAGCGTCTACGACCGAAGCGCGGGCTCGCACGGGAAGGTGACCCAGAACGTGGTCCCCTCCCCCGGCCTGCTGCTCAGCCCGACCGTGCCTCCGAGCAGGTCGCTGAGCCTGCGCACGATCCAAAGCCCCAGGCCGGTCCCCGGCACGCCCGCGGCCACGCTCTGCCGGGTCCGGTAGAACTGCTCGAAGACGCGGGCCTGCTCCTCGGCCGGGATGCCCTGACCCCGGTCGGACACGTCGAAGCGGACCGAGTCCCCCTCCCGCCGCACGGTCACGATCACCTCGCTGGTGGGCGGAGCGTGCTTGACCGCATTGGACACCAAGTTGTCGAGCAGCTCCCGTACGAGCTGCGGGTCGCTTCGGAATGACAGGGGCGCGTCGTCCTCACACATCCATTGCAAGCTGACGTCTGCGGCCAGACCCATCGTGTCCTCGCTGATGGCGCGGCCCAACCCGGCCACGTCAATGACCGCGGGCTTGCCCGCCGGCGATACGCCCATGGGCTCGTCGAGAAGGGCGCCCTCGGCCAGGCGCTGGATGCGGTCGTGGGCCCGGTCCACGGCCGCGAAGGCTTCGGTGCGCTCGGTCGCGCTGAGGGCGTCGTAGTGCTGGTGGAGGGTGGCCATGAAACCTTTGGCCACGGTCAGCGGGGTGCGGATGTTGTGCAAGGCGGTGTCCATCAAGGCCCGGCGGGCGGCCGCCGCCTCCTGCTGTGACTCCCTGGCCTTCACCAGCGACACGGCGATGGCGCCATGGGCGGCCAATTCCGTGAGCATGGCCTCGTCGATCTCGTCAAACGGCTGGCGCTCGGGGCCGTTGGCCACGGCCAGCTCGCCCACGACCTGATCGTCCACCAGGATGGGCGCGGCGAGCAAGGCGGCGATGGGCGGGTGCTCCACCGGTATGCCCACTCCCGCGGGGTGGCCACGGATGTCGTTGATCCTGGCCACGGTCTTGGTCTTCACGGGCACGGCCAACAGGCCCACCACCCTCGGCAAGCGGGCGGGGAACAGGTCTCGCGGCGCGTTGTAGACGAAGTGGTCGATCTCCGGTCCGTTGTCGTGGACCGTGATGAGCGCGCTGAAGTCCGCCCTGGTCAGGTCCTTGGCCGCATCGACGATCCGCGTCAGCAGCACGTCCAGCGACGACTCGGCGAGCAGCTCGCGCGCCAGCCCGTTGAGGGTCTTCAGGCCTTTGGCATGACGGCGATCGTCGGTGACGTCGTGCATGACCACGACGGTGGGCGGATCATCCTGGCCTGCCAACCGCCAGGCCGTGGCCTCAAACACCCGCTCGCAGCCGTTGGTGCAGTCGATGACCGACTGACCCCCGGCCTCCACCAGGTGCCACAGCACGACGAGCCCGTCGCCGAACACGGGCATCAGGTCCGTGCCCGGATGTGTGGCGTCGTCAGCCGACAGGCCCAGCACCCGCTCCGCGCTCGGACTCCAGGCGACGATCTGGCCCGGCCGGGCGATGACGATGGCCTCGCTGACATTGAAGAACAGCTCGCCGACGGCGCCGGTGACGACCGAGAAACGCTCGCTCATGATCTCCTCGAGTCGGCGGGGCGCGGGCGGCTGCCGAGGGGCGCTTCCGGCATCGTATGGGCCAAGCCGCACCGGCTCCGGCTGGAGCGGGCCATGTCGGCATAGTCCCACTGTCAACCGAAAAATGGCCCGATCGGGCTCTATCGCCGGAATGCCCGATTTGCCAGGCTGCCATCAAGGGCCGGGACGCACCCGGGAAGCAAGGGGACCAGCAATGGCGACGGCAACCGCGAGGGCAGGGGCAGTGGAGACGGCAACGACCAGTGGGCCGAGGGAGCAACCCTGGCAACCGGGCCGGTCCACGACGCAGACGGCGGCTCGGCGAACGACGAAGTCCGCGGCCATGCGCCAAGGCGCCCGCACGCGCATGGACACCGGCGGCGGCTGGGCCGTTCGCAACGCGGTGGGCCAGGTCGTGGTCATCTTCGAGGGCCACGACGCACAGGCTGCGGCCGACGAGTGGGCCAGTGGGCGCCGCTACACCGTGCAGGCCGTGTCGGTCGACTGACCGTGTCGGTGTCTGTGCGCGCGCCCGCGACGGCCTCAAGCCGCGGGCGGCTAGCTGGGTGAGAGGCTGAGCAGCGCCGACTCCACCTCTTCGAGCGGGATGCCCTTGGTCAGAACGGCATGGGCCCCGAGTGCGAAGGCCTTGCGGCGCACGGTGGGGGACGCGAAGGCGGACAGCACCACGATCTTGGTGTCGGGCGCATGCTTGCGGATCTCGGAAATGGCAGCCAGCCCGTCCACGACCGGCATGGCCAGGTCGAGCACGATCTCGTCGGGGTGCTCCCGGATGACGAGGTCGATCAATTCGTCGCCCGACTCGACCTCGCCGGTGATCTCGAAGCGGCCCTCGATCTCCAGCCACGTCCGCAACAAGAAGCGGATCTCGCCGTTGTCGTCGGCCAGCACGATGCGGATAGGTCGAGCCCGTACGTCGACGACCTCTTTGGGGGCCACGCGGCATCCTCCGCCGGAGGGCCGGCCTTTGCGGCACACCCCGGACACGGCAAGGGTAGAAGTCGCGGTTGCTCGCTGCCGGGCGAGTCAGCGGGCCATTTTTGTCAATGGTCACGGGCGCGATATGGCTGTTTCCCGCCCATAGGGCGACATGAAGCCGAAGGAGCAGGGCTCGTGCCCGGGGTGGGATTCGAACCCACACGGCCCTTGCGGGCCAGAGGGGTTTAAGCCCCCCGCGGCTGCCGATTACGCCACCCGGGCTCGGCGTCAGGCTACCGGTCCGGGTGGGCGCCCAGGTCGAGGGCGAAGGCAAGCAATGGGATATCCGGCTCCGGCACCCAGTCCCGCTCCGGCACCCGCCTGAACCCAGCCGCCGCGTAGAGCCGGTGGGCATCGTGCATCCAAGCCCCTGAGTGCAGCACCAGGCGTTCCTTGCCTGCCCCCCGTGCCCGATCCACGCACGCGTCGACCAGCGCCCGACCCACGCCGCGGCCTTGCGCGGCAGGCGCCACCGCAAGCATGCGCATGCTGACCTCGCCGGGTCGAAGATGTTCAGCCAACGGCGACGCGTCATCCGGCACATAGGTGACGCACCCCAAGACCGGCCTCGGCCAGGTCGGCCCGTCCGCTTGACCGGCACCCATGACAGACCGCGGGTCCGCCCCATCGCCCGAGTCGTCCAGGGCCACCAAGACCACAGCCACGCGGGCTCGCTCAGCGACGGCGCGCAATTCCGCCGCGTACCCGTCATCGGCCACCGGTGGCGTGCCTGCCACGGCCCGATAGGCGGCCACCACCAACTCCCCTGCCTGCGTCGCCTCGTCATCCCTGACCTCCCGAACCTCCATCAAGCCGCCTGCGCGTCGAGCTGGGCCAAGGCCGAGCGCAGGGCGAGCCGCCAACCTTCTGCGGCCTGGCCAGTGAGCCGGTTGGCGACCAGCACACCCTCCACCAGGTCGGCAATGACATCGGCGACCTCGCGGCCGCGAACACGAACGGACACCATGCATGTGCCCTCGCCCGTCCAACGGATGGTGCGGTCCACGCCCGCCAGGCGGGGCGGACTGCGAAAGCCGGGCACGGCCAGGCCGTGACGACGGGCCTCGGCCGCCAGCAGACGGGCGAGGGAACTGAAGCGAAGAGAAGCGGATGTGTCCACGGGGGTCATGGTGCCGGCGGGGTGTAACAACAACGTCTGGGGGCCCAGTGAGGGGGTAGCAGCGGGCGGCCTGCGGCGGGCCCCGGCGGGGCGATCGTGGGGGCGGTCCACGATGTTGTTACACCCCCTCCGTAGCCTTCGAACCGTGACCGCCACGACCCTCACGCCGACGCAGCAACGGGCCCTGGACGAGCTCATGGCCAAAGGCCAGGACCGTCCGGAGTTCCCCGTCGACCTGGCGCCGCGCCTGCGTGACCGGTTGGAGGAGGGCCTCGCCGATGTGGCCGATCGGCTGGGCGACGGGGAGTTGGTGGTCACCAAGCGGGACCTCGCACAGGTGCACCAGTGCGAGCGGTTGTTCATGGCTGGGCTCGGGACGTTCGAGTGGTCGCCGATGGCGGCGCGCGGCTCGGTGGTCCACAAGGCGCTCGAGATCAGCATGGGTATCGGGGCGGTCGAGCTGCCCCCTGGCCACTTGGTCGACTTGGCCATCGATCGGCTGGCGGAGGCGGAGCGCGGGGTAGCCGAGTTCCTCGCCCACGCCGATCCGGTGGAACAGGCCGAACTTCGGATCGCAGCGACGGACATGGTGTCCAAGTTCGTCGACGAGTTCCCGCCCTTGAAGACGCGGTGGCGGCCGCGGGTGGAGTCCTCCCTGAGCGCGCACCTGTGCGAGGGCCGCGTGCTGTTGCGCGGCAAGGTCGACCTTGCATTGGGACAGCCAGTGGGGACGACGGCCCGGGTCCTGATTGTGGACTTCAAGACGGGGAGGCCGGTGTCCGCGCACACCGACGACCTGCGGTTCTACGCCTTATTGGAGACGCTGCGAGTCGGCGTCCCCCCATTTCGGGTGGCCAGTTGGTATCTCGACTCCGGCCAGAGCCACCCCGAGGACGTCACCGAGGAGCTCCTTCTCGCCGCCGCTCGACGAGTCGTCGACGGCGTGCGAACTCTGGTGGAGCTGCGCGTCGAGAAGCGGTCGGCCACGTGGCGGCCCTGCTCGTCGTGCGGCTTTTGCCCCGACCGGGGCCAGTGCGACGGGGCGCTGGCATGGGAGGAGCTCCGAGCACAAAGGGGGCTCGATGTGTAGACGACACATACCTGGGCGCTAGGCAGTCCGGAAAACCCAGCGCGGCGCGGCGCGCTGGGGCCCGCCAGGCGAGGCCGACCAAACAAGCCCGGCAAACGAGCGAGTGAACCCCGGGGCGGTTCACACATCTGGAGGACATAGACCCACCTCGGCGGTACCTCTGTCATCCAGAAGACAGAGGACGCGGCCATCTGTCAGGGGACGGCGACGGCGTCGGCTGGCAGGGCGGCGTCGCTTCGGTGGTCGTCCATCTCTCGGGAGGCTCGGGGTCGGATGAGCAGGCTGACGCCGAGCACGACCAGGATGGTCGCGGCCGAGCCGATGGTGGCGCGGGCGCCGATGTGGTCGGCCAGCCAGCCCTGGACCAACGCGCCCAGCGGGTAGGCAGCGGTGAACGTCATAAGATAGACGGCCAGTACGCGGCCGCGCAGGGACTCGGCCACGAGCACCTGCACGGTCGTCTGGAGTGACGCAACCGCGGCCAGATAACCCATGCCCGCCAAGGCCATGAAGGCGACGCCCACGCCGAACGACGGGGCCGCGGCCAAGCCCGCGAGGGCCAGTCCGTAGCCCACCAGGGAGACGGCTACCAGCCTGCTCCGACGCAAGCCCATGCCCAGCGCGCCCAGCAGGGCGGCGCCGACGACGGCGCCTCCTCCCAGCGCGCCCGTCAACAGGCCGTAGGCGCTGGCGCCCACATGGAATACGTCGCGAGCGAGCACGGGCGCGAGCTGGAACACAGGGCTGCCCAAGAAGCCGACCGCGGCCACCAGCTTCATAGCGAGCGCAATGCCAGGGCGGGCGCGGATGTAGTCGACACCCTCCCGGAACTGCGACCACACCCGGCCTTGCGGCCGGGCGTGCTGGCGCGTCTCCGAACGGATGACCATCAAGGCGGCCAGCACCGTGACATACGAGATGCCGTTGACGAGGAAGGCCCAGGACGGGCCCCACCGGGCCACCACGATCCCGCCCAGAGCGGGCCCGAAGGCGCGGGCCCCGTTGAACTGGGCCGAGTTCAAGGTGATGGCGTTGAGCAGCGCCTCCCTCGGCACCAACTCGGTGACCAGGGCCTGCCACGAGGCGATGCCCAATCCAAAGGTGACGCCGTTCAGGGTGACCAAGGCGACGATCACGCCGGGGGTGGCCCGGCCGGTGACGAAGGCGCCCCACATGACGAAAGCGACCACGGCCGCGAACGCCTGGCTGACCAACAGCACAAACCGGCGCTGGAACCGATCAGCGAGTGAGCCCGCCAAGGGACCGAGGAGGACGCTCGGCAAGAACTGCATGAAGGCGGCGAAGCCGACCCACGACGCGCTCCCGGTCTGGTGGTACAGCACGTATGGGACGGTGATGTTCTGCATCCACGTCCCGATGTTGGAGAGCAGGGCGCCAGTCCAGAACAACGCGAAGTCGCGATGGCGCAAGGCGGCCACGGCTTGGAGCAGGCCCCGCGAGGCGGTCGCCCCGGGCATGCGATCGACCTGGGGCTCGACCTGGGGATCGGTCATCGCCGCGGCCCGCCGTTGCGTGGGGGACCAGGGTGAGCGGCGACTGCGGGCATCGAGGTTCGACCCTACCCAGGCGGCTCGGCCTTTACGGCCGGCCTACCCTCCCCCAACCGGGTGGCCGGCAAGCCGAGCCGAGCACGATTCAGCCCGACGGGGCAGGCGGACGAACGTCGTCCAAGAACGTCCTGAACTGGGCGGCCAGCTCACCGGGATGCAGCCGGTAGTGGGCGATCGAAGGCGCCTCGATGAACCGGCCGTTGGGCAAGCGGTGGGCCAGGTCCCTGGCGTCGTCCAGCACATGCAGTGGATCGCGCCGGTGGCCGACGACCAACGCGGGCATGTCCAGCCTGCCCAGCGTCGCCGCATCCTCGGCCAGGGGGTCCTCGCCCAACAGGCCTCGGAGCACGGCCGCGGCCACGGACGGGTCCTGACCGGCCATGTCGCGAAAGGCGGCCAGTTCAGGGATCCCCGCCGGGAGGGGCAGCCGGTTGACGGCCCGGGCCATGGGCCGCAGGGCCCGTCGACCGCCCCGGTAGACGTTGGCCAGGCCGCCGAACACAGGGCGCCCGAAGCGGTGGCCACGCAAGAGGACGGGCATCTCCAGGATCAGCGCGTCGCACCGAGCCGGGTGGGCCTGGGCATAGGCCAGGGCCACGTTGGCCCCCAGGGACAGCCCGCCGATGACGGCCGACGCCAAGCCCAGTTCGTCCAACAGCGCATCGACATCGGCGCTCATCTCGGCCCACGTGTAGCGGGCCGGGTCGGTGGGCTTGTCCGATCCACCATGGCCATGCAGGTCGAGCAACAGGACGCGGTAGTCGACCAGGCGCTGGGCCACCCGCTCCATGAGTCGATACGAGAACAGCAGGCCGTGCATGAGCACGATCGCCGGTGCGTCGGCCCGGGCCCGGCCCCGCTCGGCGTAGTGGAGGCGCAGGTCGTCTCGAAAGAAGGTCGGCACGATCAGCGCTCAGCGCTCAGCGCCCAGCGACGCGACGATCGAGCCGGCGGAGCCGAAGTCGGCTGGGACGAAGCGGGCCGGGACGACGGCGAACCAAGCCAACCGAGCCGACAGCGGAGCGCGAGACGCACGCCGACAGTCAGTCCACCCGCCACATGGTGGTGGCGTAGGACTGGTCGAGCCGGGCCTGCACGGCTTCGACGGGCACGTCCATGTCGCCCACGTGGTCGCGCAGCATGCAGGCCACCGACGGCATGTCGGTGCGGTCGGGCCAGGCGTCGGGCTGCCACACCGACCCGCGCCGCAAGGCCTTGGCGCAATGGATATAGGCCGTCTCCACCTCCACGCCGATCACGACCCGGGGCCGCAGCCCGGCCACCTCGCACTGGTCGAGCACGTCGGCGTCCCGGGTGATCCTGGCCTGCCCGTTGACCCGAAACGTCTCGTCCAGCCCGGGGATCACGAACAACAGGGCGATGCCGGGATTGGCCACCAGGTTCTGCATGGAGTCGAGCCGGTTGTTGCCCGCCATGTCGGGGATGGCCAGCCGATGGTCGTCCAGCACGCGCACGAAGCCAGGCGGGCCGCCCTTGGGGGACACGTCGCAGCGCCCGTCGGCCGCCGCGGTGGCGATGAGCACGAAGGGCGAGTGGGCGATCAGGGCCCGGGCGTTGTCGTCGAGCCGGTCGATCTCCTTGCGCACGGCGCCGGCCCCCGGCTCTCGGTACAGCGTCCGAAGCTCGGCTTCGGTGGTGATGACGTCCTGAAACGCAGGTGACACGCCGAAAAGGGTGCCCCGCCGGTCCGGTGCCGGTCGAATCCGCCAACGCCTTTGGCGGCACGGACCACCGACAACTCCGCCGACAACCCGGCGGACAGGGCGTCAGCCCACCGCCGCGCAAACCACTCTCGCGGCGGCCAACCGCCGGATCGGCAATCGGGACAAGCCGCCTAGGATGGGCGGCCGTGGGCCCGGCCAACCGCATCGGAGACGTGCCGCGCACCGGCGGCGCCCTCGTCCCCCTCCGGCCGCCGCCCCTCGAGCCGGACCCGGCCGACCACCGCCTCAGCGACGTCGACGAATGGGGCCGCAGCGAGCGCATGCGCGAGCTGGCCCGCCGGCTGTACGGCTTCTTCTACGACTCGTGGTTCCGCGTCGAGTGGGAGGGCTTGGAGAAGATCCCGACCGACGGCGGCGCCCTGATCATCGCCAACCACGCGGCCGCCATCCCGTCCGACGCGCCCGTCATCATGCACGGCATCGAGAAGGAGCTGGGCCGCCCCGTCTATGGACTGGCCGACTACCTGTTCAAGTCGGTCCCGGTCGTGGGCACGCTCTGGTCGCGCACGGGCGGCGTGCCCGCCCACCCGGAGAACGCGTACCGCCTCCTGCGCGAGCAGCAGCAACTCGTGCTCGTGTTCCCGGAGGGCGGCAAGGGTCCGGGCAAGACCTACGACCAGCGCTACCGGCTGCGTCGGTTCGGCCGCGGCGGCTTCGTCGAGATCGCCATGCGCGCGGGCGTGCCCATCGTGCCCATCGCGGTGATGGGCGCCGAGGAGTCGATGCCCATCATCTTCAAGCTGCCCTCCATGGCCAAGGCCATGGGCCTCCCTTACTTCCCCATCACCGCCAACCAACTGGTCTTCGGCCCGGTGCTCGGCTCGCTGCTCTACTTCCCTTCGAAGTTCAAGCTGCGCGTGCTCGACCCCGTCACCTTCGACGTACCACCCGACCAGGAGCGCTATTCGAAGAGCAGGATCATGGACGAGGCCGAGGCCATCCGGGTCCAGTTGCAAGAGACGTTGTACGACATGCTCCGGGCGCGCAAGAGCGTCTGGTTCGGCTGAGCGGGCGAGGGCAGAAGCACATGGGTCGACGCGTCCTGATCACCGGGCTGGGCACGTTCTGGGGCGGACGGGTGGCCCAGGCCTTGGAGAGCGACCCCAACGTCGACGTCATCATCGGCCTCGACCGGTTCGAGCCCACCGTGCAGTTGGAGCGCACCGAGTTCGTGCGGGCCGACCAGAGCTATTCGATCCTGGCCCGCATCGTAAAGGCCACCCAGGTCGACACCATCCTGCACACCTTCCTCGTCGTGGACTCCAGCCAGATGAGCGGACGCACGCTGCACGAGATCAACGTCATCGGCACCATGAACCTGTTGGCCGCGGCGGGCGCGCCCGACAGCAGCGTTCGCCATCTCGTGGTCAAGTCGTCCACCCTCGTGTACGGCTCGTCGTACAAGGACCCCACCTGGTTCCGCGAGGACATGAACAGAACGGGCTCGCCCAAGACCCGGGTGGAGCGCTCGCTGCTCGAAGTCGAGGGCTACATCCGCGACTTCGCCGACGACAACCCGCACGTCACCGTCAGCCTCCTGCGCTTCGCCAACGTGCTCGGCACCGACATCGTCACGCCGTTGTCCAAAGCCCTCGACCTCCCGATCGTCCCGCAGATCCTCGGCTTCGACCCCCTGCTCCAGTTCGTGGAGGAGGACGACGTGGTCCGTTCCGTCGAGTTCGCCATGCGCTCCGGCCTGTCCGGCATCTTCAACGTGGCGGGCGACGGGCGCCTCCCGTGGAGCGAAGTGGCCAGCATCTGCGGCAAGCGCACGTTCCCGCTGCCGCCGCTGTTGACCGGCCTGGCCACTCGGCCGCTAGAACGGGCCCGGGTGCTCGACCTGCCGCCTGAGACGCTCGCCCTGCTCCGCTACGGGCGGGGCGTGGACAACCGCAGGCTCAAGCAGGCCGGCTTCGCCTATCGGTACACGTCGGCGGGCACGGTCGACAGTTACGCCCGAGCCAGCAGGCTCCGAAGGACGGTGGGCGACAGCCGACCGGCCTACAAGTACGAGCGGGACGTGGAGAACTTCTTCCGGCGCTCGTCCTCGGTCGTGCGCGACGACGCATGAGCGGACGCGTCCTGGTCGACGTGGCCGACGGCGTCGCCACCGTCACGCTCGACGACCCCGAGCGCCGCAACGCCCTGACCGCCCCGCTCGTGGCCGAGATCGTCGCCGCCTTCGACCGCTTCGAATCAGGCGACGACCAGTCGGGCGACGACCAATCAGGCGCCGACCAATCAGGCAACGTACGGGCCGTCATCGTCACCGGAACACCGCCCGCCTTCTGTGCGGGCGCGGACCTCGGGAACCTGGGCGACGCGGCCGAGCCGGGACTGCGGGCCATCTACGAAGGCTTTCTCCGCGTGGCCCGATCGCCCTTGCCCACCATCGCCGCGGTCAACGGCGCGGCCGTGGGCGCGGGCATGAACCTGGCCTTGTGCTGCGACGTGCGCCTGGCCGCCCGGTCGGCCCGCTTCGACACCCGCTTTCTGCAACTGGGCCTGCACCCGGGCGGGGGCCACACGTGGATGCTGCAACGGGCCGTCGGACCACAGGCCGCCGCGGCCATGGTGCTGTTCGGCCAAGTGCTCGATGGCGAAGCGGCCGCCGACGCGGGACTCGTCTACCGCTGCACGGACGACGACGCGCTGCTGTCGACGGCCCGCTCGATGGCCCGCGCCGCGGCCGACGCGCCGGCACCGTTGGCCCGCAGGGTCAAGCAGACGCTGCGTGACATCGCCGCCGTCGACCAGCACGCCGACGCGGTCGACATGGAGATCGAGGCGCAGCTCTGGTCGCTGCAACAGCCGTTCTTCGCCGAGCGCCTGGCCGCCCTGCGCGCCCGCATCTCCCAGCGGCCCTGACCCGCTCGCCCCTGCTTCGCCGACTGCTCGCCCGCGGTCCCGAACAATCCCAACGACGAGATCTCAGGGGGAGAGCCACTCCTTGGTGTAGGCATCGCGGCGCTCGTCCCATTCCTCGGCGGTAAGCGCGTAACGGATGTGGTCCTCCCACACGCCGTTGATCTTGAGATAGCGCACCGCCGTCCCCTCGTCGCGCAGGTCCAGCTTCTCGGCCACTCGTCGGCTGGCCAGGTTGCGGGGGATGATCGACACCTGCATGCGATGCAGATCGAGGTCGTCGAAGGCGAAGCGGAACAGCACCACGGCGGCTTCAGGCGTGTAGCCCTTGCCCGCCAGGGCCTCGTCGATCCAATAGCCCACGTACCCGTTCTGGAACGGGCCGCGCTGGATGCCGGAAAGGTTGATCTCGCCGCCGAAGCGCCCGTCGACGAAGACGCCGAAGCCGAAGCCGGTGCCCATCTGGCGCTCGCGCTCACGTGCACCGCACCTGGCCGCAAAGGCCCGCGGGTCCTCGACGACGTCGGGCGCGCCCGGCAGTGGCGCCGCCTCCCACTTGGTGAGCCACTCGGCGCACCGCCGCCGCACCTCGCGCCACTCCTCGAAATCGGAAGCGGCCAGCGGGCGCAGGAGCATCCGCCTGCCGCGCAGCTCCAACGGCAGGGCGCGGATCATCGGGCCGCCCGCACGGCCTCGACGGTGGACGGGTCCTCGAGCGACGACAGGTCGCCGGGGTCGCGGCCTGTGACCACGGCACGCACGGCCCGCCGGAGCACCTTGGCGTTGCGGGTCTTGGGCAGTGCGTCGGTGAAACGCACGGCCGAGGGCTTGAACGACTTGCCCACGCCATCGGCCACCGCTTGGGCCAGCTCGGCCCGCAATTGGTCCGACTCCTCGACGCCCTCGCCCACGACCACGAAGCACCACAGGGCCTCGCCCTTGGTCTCGTCGGGGATGCCGACCGCCGCGGCCTCCACCACGGAGGGGTGCGACACCAACACCGATTCCACCTCGGCCGGCCCGAGGCGCTTGCCCGCCACCTTGATGGTGTCGTCGCTACGTCCGTGCAGGAACCAATCGCCGTCCTCGTCGACGGACGCCCAGTCGCCATGTACCCACACGTCCGGCCACCGGCTCCAATACGTCTCGATGTACCGCTCCGCGTCCTGGTAGAGGCCGCGGGTCATGCCCGGCCAGGGCCGGGTGCAGACCAGCTCGCCCACTTGCCCGCGCACCGGTCTGCCGTCCTCGTCGTACACGTCCACGGCCATGCCGAGCGACGGGCCGCCGAGGGACATGGGCTTGAGCGGCTGCACCGGATGGGGCGACAGGAAGCACGCGCCCACCTCGGTTCCGCCCGACAGGTTGATGATCGGGCAGCGCCCGCCGCCGACCACGTCGAAGTACCAGCGCCATGGACCTTCGTTCCACGGCTCGCCGGTGGAGCCCAGGACCCGCAGCGTCGACAGGTCGTGTCCGCCTGGCAAGTCGTCGCCGTGGGGAATGAGGGCGCGGATCAACGTGGGGCTGATGCCGAGTGCGGTGACCCGGTGACGGGCGATGAACGACCACAACCGGTCGGGCTCGGGCCAGTCGGGCGCGCCCTCGTACAGGGCGAGGGTGGCCCCGTTGGCCAACGCCGCGGTGACCTCCCACGGGCCCATGATCCAGCCCATGTCGGTGAACCAGAACAAGGTGTCGTCGGCGCGCAGGTCGGTTTGAAACGCCCCTTCCTCGGCCACCTTCACCAGCCAGCCCGCGTGCACGTGCACGCTCCCTTTGGGCCTGCCCGTCGTGCCCGACGTATAGGCGATGAACAACGGGGCCTCGCTGTCCAACTCGGCGAACGGCACCTGTCGCGAGAAGGCGGGCCAGCCCACCAAACGGTCGGAGTCCACCAGCACGCCGGTGGCCAGCCTGGGCACCACCACGACCGTGCCCACTGAGGGCACGTCGGCCACGGCCTCCTCGGCCACGGCCAGCATGTCGACCTTCTTGCCCCGTCGGAAACAGCCGTCGGCCGTGATCAACGCCACCGCCTGCGCGTCGGACAGGCGGGTGGACACCGCGGGCGCGCCATAGCCGCTGAACAGCGGCAGGAAGACGGCGCCGATCTTGGCCACGGCCAGCACGGCCGCAACCGTCTCGGGCAGCATGGGCATGAAGATTCCGACGCGGTCGCCAACGCCCACGCCGCGGTCGACGAGCAGCGCGGCCAACGCATCGACCTGCCTGCCCAGCTCGCCGTACGTCCACATGCGGATGTCGCCGTCCTCGCCCTCCCACACCAGCGCGGCGCGCTCCGCGTCGTGGGCCAGGCAGGCGGCCGCGAAGTTGAGCGTGCCTCCCGCGAACCACGTGGCCCACGGAATGCCGCGGCTGACGTCGAGCACCTCGCGGTACGGCTGTATGAATGGGATGCCGAGGAAGTGGACGACCGCGTCCCAGAACCACGCCGGGTCGTCCACGCTGCGCCGGTGCAGCTCGGCCAAGTCGGCCACCCCGTGCTCGGCCATGAAGCGGCCCACGTTGGTGTCCGCAGGGTCGCCCGGGTGCCACACGTACTCGCTCACCGACCCAGCACCTCGGCCAAGGCGGCGAGCAGCAGCGTGACGTTGCGCCTGCGGGCGCCGTGGCCCATGAGCCCGATGCGCCAGACCTTGCCCGCATAGGCCCCGACCCCGCCGCCGATCTCGATGCCGTAGTCCACCAAGAGCCTCTGGCGGACGTCGGCGTCGGCTGCGCCTTCGGGCACCTTCACCGTCGTCAGCTCGGGCAGCCGATGCCCTTCTGACGCGAACAGTTCGAGGCCCATCTTGTCGAGGCCTTCGTGCAGCAGCCTGCCGCACTCGGCGTGGCGCGCGATCACCGCGTCGAGCCCTTCGTCCAGTACCGCGCCCAGCCCCGCGTGCAGGGCGTAGACCATCGAGATGGGCGCGGTGTGGTGGTACTTGCGGGCGCCCGACGTGGCCGCGTACTCGCCGATCATCCCGAGGTCGAGGTACCACGACTGGGGCCTCTCGACCCGGCGCTCACGAGCACGCTCGCTCATCGTCAATGGCGCCAGTCCGGGCGGGACGCCGATGCACTTCTGCGTTCCGCTGTACGCGATGTCGACGCCCCACCCGTCCACGTCGACAGGGATGCCGGCGAGCGATGTGACGCAATCGACCAGCAAGAGCGCGTCGCCCTTGCCCGCGCCCAAAGGCTCGATGTCGTTGCCGACGCCGGTCGACGTCTCGGCGTGGACGACGGCGATGACCTTCGGCGCGGGGTGGGCGGCCAACACCGCGGCCGGATCGAGCGGCGTGCCCCAATCGGCGTCGACCCTGATCACCTCGGCCCCGCACCGGCCGGCCACGTCGCACATGCGCTCGCCGAACAAGCCGTTGACGCCGACGACCACCACGTCGCCGGCCCCGACCACGTTGACGAAGGCGGCCTCCATGCCCGCCGACCCGGTCCCGCTGATGGGCAGGGTCAGCGGGTTGGCCGTGCCGAACACAGTGCGGAGGCGATCGCACGTCTCGTCCAGCAGGGCGAGGAAGGCCGGGTCGAGGTGGCCGACCACAGGCCGTTGAAACGCCTGCATGGCCTCGGGGTACGGGTTGGAGGGTCCGGGGCCGAGGAGGATGCGTTCGGGCAGCGCCACGCCTGAGACATTACGGGACGCCGTCAGCGGTACCGTTGGCCGATGATCCGGCGGTCCGCTCTCGGCGTCGCCTTGGTGGCGCTTTCACTCGTCTCAGTCGTGTCGGTGGGGTCCATGGCCCGGCGGGCCGACGCCGCGGGCTACTTCGGCTCCCGAGGCGGCCAGCCCTTGAACGCGCCGATCGTGGGGATGGCGGCCGCGCCGGACGGGCGCGGGTACTGGCTCGTCGCGTCCGACGGCGGGGTCTTCAACTATGGGAGCGCGGGCTTCTTCGGGTCGGCGGGCGGTCTGCCGTTGCGGGCGCCGATCGTGGGGATGGCGGCCGCGCCGGACGGGCGCGGGTACTGGCTCGTCGCGTCTGACGGCGGCGTCTTCAACTACGGGAGCGCGGGCTTCTTCGGGTCGGCGGGCGGCCTGCCGTTGCGGGCGCCGGTCGTGGGCATGGCCGCCGCGCCGGACGGGCGGGGCTACTGGCTGGCCGCCGCCGATGGTGGCGTCTTCAACTACGGGAGCGCCGGTTTCTTCGGGTCGGCGGGCGGCCTGCCGCTGCGGGCGCCGGTCGTGGGCATGGCAGCCGCACCGGACGGCCGCGGGTACTGGCTCGTCGCGTCGGACGGCGGCATCTTCAACTACGGGACCGCCCCGTTCCGCGGGTCGCGTGGTGGGCAGCCGCTGGTCCGTCCCATCGTCGGCATGTCGGCCGCGCCCACGGGCGACGGCTATTGGCTGGTGGCGTCGGACGGCGGCATCTTCAGCTACGGGACCGCCTTCTTCGGCTCGACCGGCGGACTGCGGCTCAACGCCCCGGTGGTCGCCATGGCGTCGGACCCAGGCGGCGCGGGCTACTGGCTGCTGGGGCGGGACGGCGGAATCTTCGCCTTCCCGACCAGCGCGCCCATCCTCACCGTCCGCACGTTGCTCAACGGGCTCGACATCCCGTGGGACATGGGCTTCACCTCTGAAGGCGTGCTGCTGTTCACCGAGCGCAACAGTGGCCGGCTGAGCGCCATGGTCGACGGGCAGCGGCGCACGCTCGCCACGGTGGGCGACATGTTCGTGAACTCCGAGAGCGGGTTCATGGGGCTGGCCGTCGATCCCAACTTCACCAGCAACCGGCGCATCTTCATCTGCCAGAGCTTTCGGAACGGCAGCGGCCCGGTCGACGTGCGCGTGTACCAATGGACGGTGCCCGCGGGGAACACGTCTGCCGTGCGAGGCGCGCCGATCGTGACCGGCATCCCGGTCAACCAGGGCAGGCACAACGGCTGTCGACCTCGATTCGGGCCGGACGGCATGCTCTGGATCGGGACGGGCGACGCGGCCATGGGCACGTCGGCCCAGGACTTGAACTCGCTGGGCGGCAAGGTGCTGCGGGTCGACCCCAACACGGGCAACCCCGCGGCGGGCAACCCGTTCGGCACTCGGGTTTATGAGTACGGGCACCGCAACGTGCAAGGGCTGGCCTGGCGGCCGGGCACCGACCAGATGTTCTCGGTCGAGCACGGTCCGGACCGCGACGACGAGATCAACGTGTTGCGGGCGGGGGCCAACAGCGGCTGGGACCCGGTGCCGAGTTACAACGAGTCGGTGCCCATGACCGACCTCAACAAGTTCCCGTCTGCGTCACGTGCGGTGTGGTCGTCGGGCCAGCCCACGCTGGCCACTTCGGGTGGCACGTTCTTGCAGGGCGCGCAGTGGAAGTCGTTCAACGGCGCGCTGGCCGTGGCGTGCCTGAACGGCCAGCAGTTGCGGGTGTTCTCGTTCGACGGGGCGGGCAGGCTGCTGAGCCAGGTGATCACGCTCACGTCGTTCGGCCGGCTGCGCTCGGCCGTGCAAGGGCCGGACGGCAACCTGTACGTCAGCACGTCCAACGGCAGCAACGCCGACCAGATCATCGTCGTCACCCCCTCCTAACCCCGGCCCCCAGGCGCGTCTTGTCGCGCTGAGTGCCGTATTTGGCAATGAGCGCGACAAGACGCGCTGGCGGTTACGGGCGGAGGGTGGCGGCCAGGCCGTCGAGGATGTCGGCCTCGGACACCAGGCACCGATCGAAGCCGAAGTGGCGCATCATGGTCACGAGGATCACGGCGCCGCCCACGATGACGTCGGCCCTGGCCTCCTCCAGCCCGGGGTTGTGCAGCCGGTCGGCCCTGCGCTCCGTGGCCAGGGTGCGGAACACGTCCTCGGCCGCGTCCCGGGTGAGCACGAAATGGTGGATGCGGTCCCGGTCGTACTGGGCCAAGCCGATCTCCACCGCGGCCATGGTCGTCACCGTCCCGGCCAGCCCGACCAGGGTGCGCGCCTCCTTGGCCCCGGGCACGTCCCTGGCCACGTCCTCCATGTAGGCGTGCACCACGGACACGGCCTGCGACAACTCCTCCGGGGCGGGCGGGTCGGAGTGGATGAACTGCTCGGTGATGCGCACGCACCCGATGTCGAGCGACAGCACGGACTCGGCCTCGGTCGTGCCGAGCACGAACTCGGTCGACCCGCCGCCGATGTCGACCACGAGGAAGGGCCCGTCGGCCGGGTCCAACTCCGTCGTGGCCCCGCCGAACGAAAGCCGCCCCTCCTCGTCGCCCGCCAACAGCTCGGGCCGCACGCCGAGCACAGCCTCGGCCGCGTCGAAGAACTCGTCGCGGTTCGAAGCGTCCCTCGCGGCCGACGTGGCCGTCATCCGCACTCGCTCGGCGCCAAGCCGATCTATCGCATTGCGATACTCCTTGAGCACGGCGACCGTGCGCTCGATGGCCTCGGGCGCAAGCCGCCGCGACGCGTCCACCCCTTGCCCCAAGCGGGTTATCCGCATCAGCCGCTCCAGGATGCGGCCCTCGCCGTCGGTCACCAACAGACGGGTCGAGTTGGTCCCGCAGTCGATGGCGGCCACGTTCATCGCAACTGCTCCTCGACCCACCGCCCCACCGGATCGTCGCCGCCCGCCAGGAACCAGGCGTAATGGGCGTGCAGGCACTTCACCCCTTGCCGAGTGCCGCCCACACCACCCGCAGGCCGCGGCCCATGATGGCCCGCGGGCATCGAAGCATCCCGCTCGGCCGCGTACCGACCGTGCGCGGCGGCCAGCTCGTCGGGCTCGACTGCGGCCTCCGCGGCCCTCACCCCGCCCGCCGCCTCCAGCCTGCTCACCGCCTCTCGCGCCCGCTCGCCCACCAGCCAATACCGAGTGGGCATTGGGGTTCCGTCGGCCAGCAGCGGCGCGTTGCGAATGACCACCGGCTCGCCCGCCTCGTCTCGCACCACGACCTCGTAGTCGCCCCGCGGCTCGCGGCCGAGCAGGGCGACGACGCGCCCGTGGTCATCCACGGCGCCGCCTGCGCAGCAACAGCCACAGGACTACGACGATGCCGACCACAGGCAGGGCCCGCTTGGCCATGGACCCTCCGGCCGCGTCGAACAGGTCGACGGGCCGAGCCGGGGCCGACTCGATGCGCCGCGGCCCAGCCTCGCCACCCGCCTCGCCCTCGCCCTCGCCCTCGCCCTCGGCACCAGCCTCACCAGCAGACGATCCCGACCCGGCCAGCACGGTCGACTCCAAGCACTCCACGAACTGCCCGAGCAGCTTGGCGCTCACGTCGGCCAGCACGCCCCGCCCGAACTGGGCCACCTTCCCGGTGACGGCCAAGTCCGTGACCACGCTCACCTTGGTCCCGTCGCCGTCGGGCACCAACAGCGCGGTGACGGTGGCGTTGGCATTCCCCGCGCCCCGGGTGTCCCTGCCCTCGGCCCGCAACACGAGTCTGCGCACGGCCTCGTCCCGCTCCTCGAACCTGGCCTTGCCCTTGTACTGGGCGGTGATGGGGCCGACCTTGACCTTCACCACCCCGCGGTACTCGTCGCCCTCCACCTCTTGCAGCTCGGCGCCTGGCATGCACGGTGCGATGCGCTCCACGTCGGTGAGCACGGCCCACGCCTGCTCGACGGGCACGCTCACCCGGAACTCGTTGGTCAACTCCATCGGTGCAGGTCCTCCAGCGTGTCCACGTCGGCCGGGTCGCCGTCGCACGCTACCTCGGCCACCCAGTCAGGCCGATCCCGCATGAGGACGGCCGCACCCTCGTCGCCGGCAACCGGCAGCAGCGGCCACACCGACTCGGCCAGACCTACCGGATGACCCCGCCCGTTCGGGTAGCGGGCGATCACAACAGGCCGTCCCGACGTGGACAGCGCCGCACCCACCGCCCGCCATGCCGCAGACACGATGCCCGGCTGGTCGCCATGAGCGACGACCACAGCCTCATGCCCACGCGCACGCGCCACACCCACCGCGCACTGCAACGACGACGCCAACCCGTCGGGCCACCGCTCATTCACGACCGCCTCCGGAATGCCCAACTCCACCGCGCCCACCACCACGATGAGGTCGTCCAACGCCGCGTCCCGAGCCTGCTCGACGGCCCAGTCGACCAGGCGTCTGCCGCGCACCTCAGTGGCCAGCTTGTGCTCCGGGCCCGCGAAGCGCGAGCCCGCGCCCGCGGCCAGCACGACGGCGGCGACGGTCACGCAGTCCAGGTGACGGGCACGACCAGATGCGTCCCGCTCAAACCCTTCAGCTCGACCTGCCGAGGCTCGCCGAAGCGGAACTCCCCCGTCCCGGTCACCAGCTCCTTCAGCAGCGAGGACACGAGGATCTCGCCGCCGCACGCCTCGTCGGCGATGCGCGAAGCGACGATGACAGTGCGGCCCAGGAAGTCCTCGTTGTCCTTGATGGCCTCACCGGTGTGCAGGCCCATGCGGACGCGCACCGGCTCCTCGGGATGAGAACGGTTGTACGCGGCCAGCTCGTGCTGGATGGCCTGGGCGCAGCGCAGAGCCTTGCTGGCGCTGTCGAACGCGATCATGAAGCCGTCACCTTGGGCCTTGACCTCGAAGCCGCCGCACGCGCCCACGTTCCCCCGCACGATGGCGTTGTGGACGCGCACGATGTCCTGCGTCTTGCGGTCCCCCAACCGCTCGGTCATGACCGAGAAGCCTTCGATGTCGCTGAACAGGATGGTGACGGTGCCGCCCGGCACGCGCGCCGCGTTGGGCAGGCGGGTGGCGGGCGCGGGGATGGCGCCGGGAATGGGCGATGCGGGGGGCGCGGGAAGGTCCGACTCCAGCTTGTCCGCGGCCCGCTCCAACGCCCGCTCCAGCTTGCGCTGGGCCACCTCGTGCGGGCGCTCACGGGCCTCGCCCACCGGCCTGCTCTTGACCACCACGCCACCCATCAGCGAGAAGGCCTGCACGTGCACGACCGGCGTGCCCGGCAGCCGGGGCACGTCCTTCACCCGCCGGTCGTTGCCGCCCATGAGGGCGAAGCCGTCCAATTCCACCTCGATGCCCTCGGGCACGATGATCTCGACCCCGCCCATGATGGCCACGGCCCGGATGAGGACCTCGGCGCCGTCGATCTCGGCATTGCGCAAGTCCACCTCGCAACCGCCCATGAAGGCCAGCACGCGGGTCTCGTCGGCCGGACGCCAGCGGCCCTTCGCGGACCCACCGCTCATCACGCCGACGATCCATCGGCGCACGGCCCGTCGCCGAGTGGAAGGAGCGGCATGCTGGGGCTCGTAGGCCGCTTCGGGTGCCGCACCAGACGACGCGGCCGCCGGCGACTGCCACTCGACAGGGACGGGCAGGTCGGTCATCACCGCGTCCAACTCCCTGCGGGTGCGGGCCGCGAACACGTCGCCCACCCGGTCCGAGAACTCCTCGAGCGTCAGCCGCCCTTCCGAGCAGTGCTGGCGCAGGAAGTCGACCACCTCGTTGCGCTCGGCGTCCGAGACCCTGATGTCGGGCTGGTCAGGCTCCGTCGGCAACATGCCCGGCATCTCCCCCTGCATGGATCGGCCCCTCAGTGTCGCGCAGTGCAGGGGCCCGCTTCCCATCCGCGCCTGCCCGCAGGGCGATGATCTCGGCGCAGATGGACACCGCCGTCTCCTCCGGGGTGCGACCTCCGAGGTCCAGGCCGATCGGCGCCCTGACCCTGGCCAGGTCGGTGTCGGAGACTCCCGAGGCCACCAGCCGCTCGTTGCGCTCGGCCGTCGTGCGCCGCGATCCCATGGCGCCGATGTAGCCCACACGCGTGCGAAGCGCGCCCTGGATGGCGGGCACATCGAACTTGGCGTCATGGGTCAGCACGCACACCGCGTCGCGCGGGCCGAGCGAGTCGCCGAGCGTTTCGAGGTGGCGGTCGGGCCAGTCCACGACCACCTCGTCGGCCATTGGGAACCGACGGGCCGTGGCAAAGACGGGGCGGGCGTCGCAGACGGTGACTCGGTAGCCGAGCACCTTGGCCACCCGGGCCAGCGCGGCGGTGAAGTCCACGGCCCCGAAGATCAACATGCGCGGCGGCGGCGCGAACGACTCGATGAAGACGCTCACGTCCTCTTCGCGCGCCTCGCCGTGCAGGCCGTAATGGCGAGTCACGGTCAGCCCGGAGTCCAGCTCGGCCAGCGCGTCGCGCCGCACCACACGGTCGAGGTCGACGTCGCCGAGGGTGCCCAACGCCTCACGGCCAGGACCGGCCAACAGCTTGGCGCCCAGGCGCGGTCCGGCGAACTCGGTGGCCAGCACGACGGGCTCCTCGGGGCCGGTGTCGAGCACCTCTTGATGAAGGTCGTCCAAGGGCTCGATGAACACGTGCACCGTGCCGCCGCACGTGAGCCCGACGGCGAAGGCCTCGTCGTCCGAGTAACCGAACGTGCACAACCTCGGCACGCCCGTGGCCAGCACGTCGAGGGCCTCGGTCACCACCGCGCCCTCCACGCAACCGCCGGACACCGAGCCCGCCACTTCGCTGTCCTCGCTGACGGCCATGGTCGCGCCTGGGTCGCGCGGGCCGCTCCCCTCCACGCCCACGACCCGGCCCACCGCAACCCGCTTGCCTTGGGAGCGCCACCGCTTGATGTCGGGGCCGACCTCTCTCACTTGGCGATCACCTCGGCCAACGACTCGAGCGATGCCAGCGAATGCCCCTCCACGAAGTCGTCAACATACGGCAGCGCCGCGGCCATGCCCCGGGCCAGCGGCTCGTATCCCGGCGATGCCTTGTGCGGGTTCACCCACACCACGCGATGGGCCACGCGGCGAAGGCGGGCCATCTGCTCGGCCAACGCGTCCGGGTCACCGCGGTCCCAGCCGTCCGACAGGATCACGACCACCGCCCCGCGCGCCAGGCCGCGCACGCCCCACTCGTCGTTGAAGTCCCGCAAGGTCAGGCCCAGCCGGGTGCCGCCCGACCAGTCCTGTACGCGACGGGCCGCCGCGGCCAGGGCCGCGTCCGGGTCGCGTGAGGACAGCTCCCGAGTGATGCGCGTCACCCGCGTGCCCAATGCGAATGCCTCCACCCTTCTCCGTCCGACCACCGCCGCGTGCAGGAAGCGGATCAGGCCGCGGGCATAGGGCTCCATCGACCCGCTCACGTCGCACAACAACACCACCCGCCGGGGCTGGGACGCGGGCTCCACGCGTGGCCTGCGCACGGCCTCGCCTCCTGACTTCAGCGCGTGGCGCACGGTCCTGCGCACGTCCGGCCTGCCTGTGCGCTCGGTGGCGGCGGGCTTGAGCCGACGGGACCGGCGCGGCGCGCCGGAGACCCGCAAAGCGGCCAACAGGCGACGGGCCTCGTCGAACTCGGCGGCCGAAAATGCGGCGAAGTCCTTGTGGCGCAAAAGCTCGTGCGGGCTGGCCAGGGCACCGCCCTCGGCCGCCTCGTCCTCGTCGGCGGCGATGAGAGGCGGGGGCGGCGGAACAGAGAAGTCCGCCGTGGCCCCGCCGCCCGCCAACCAGAAGGAGGCGAAGGCAGCGTCATAGGCGGCGGCGTCCTCGGGTATGCGCACCAAGGTGGCCCGGCCCGCCCAATAGGCGTCGGCCCGTCGTTCGATCCCCACCGCGTGCAGCGCGGCGGCGTAGGCGACCACGCTCGACACGGGCACCTCGACACCCATGCCCCGCAGCACGCGGGCAAAGGCCACCGGCAGCGCATCCATCAGAACTGGGGCGAGACCACGGGGTCGTAGAGGTGATGGCAGTCGTTCACCGTCATCACCAGTTGGCGGCCGCCGCCCGAGCGCAACGACGTCACGCTCGTGTTCTCGATGGCGACGAACCAACTAGTCGTGATGTCGTAGACCGACGCCAGATAGGCGTTGATCACGCCGCCATGGCACACGACGGCGGTGGTCTGGCCTTGATGATCGGCGACGATGCCGTCGACCACGGCGCGGATGCGGGCCCGGAAGGCGTCGTCTCCCTCGCTGTTCGGGATCATGTCCCATCGCCCCGACTCGGCGAAGCGCATCCACTCCGGGTCGCGCGCATGGGCCCGGCGTCGGAACTCGCCCCGCTCCCAGTCGCCCAACCAGATCTCGCGCAGGCGCTCGTCTTGTCGGACCTCCATGCCCCGGCCCGAGGCGATGGCCTGGGCCGTGCTGACGGCGCGCTTGAGGTCGGACGCGTAGACGGCGTCGATCCTCATTGGGGCCAGGCGGTGGGCCAAGGCCTCGGCCTGCTGCACGCCCACGTCGGCCAAGGGCGGGTCGAGGCTCTCGTCCGATCCGGGAACCACGTCTTGCGACCGGCCGTGTCGGATCAGGAGGAGCGTGGTGGAAAGCTCGGTCGGCGCCAGGGCCGTGGGCTGCGGGACGGCTTGCGAGGACACGCCCCGAGCATGGCATGACCCGGAGTGCAAGGCTCGCGCCATGGACGATCGAGTGCGCGAGCTGCGGGCCCAGATGCGGGACTTCATCGACAACGAAGTGATCCCACAGGAGGCGGTGTTGGACGCGGGCGGCGAGGGCGCAGCCGACGTCATGCAGGGCCTCAAGGAGGAGGCCAAACGGCGGGGGCTGTGGGCGTTGGGCCACCCCGACGAGATCGGCGGCGGCGGGCTGCCCTTCATGTCCTTCGTGTACCTCAACGAGATCATCGGCCGGTCCGAGTACGGCCAAGTGGCGGTGGGATCGGTGTCGATGCAGGACTCGATCATGCTGCACCTCTACGCCGACGCCGACCAGCGCGAGCGCTGGCTCAAGCCGTTGGTCAACGGCGACATCTATCCATCTGTCGGCTTGACCGAACCCGAGGTGGCGGGCTCCGACCCGACCCTCATGCAGACCACCGCGGTGCTGGACGGGGACGAGTGGGTGATCAACGGGCACAAGTGGTTCACCACCGGCGCCAACCGGGCCGCCTTCACCACCGTGTTCGCCAAGACCGATCCGGGCGACGACAACAAGTACCTCCAGTTCTCGGCCATCATCGTCCCGACCGACACGCCCGGCTACGAGATCGTGCGCGTCGTCCCCACCATGGGCACGACCCACGGCGCCCACTGCGAGGTCAGGTACAACGAGGTGAGGGTGCCGCGCTCGCACCTCTTGGGCGACAGAGGGCAAGGCTTCGTGATCGCCCAACGCAGGCTGGGGCCGGGCCGCATCTTCCACTGCATGCGCTGGCTGGGACAGGCCCAGCGGGCCTTCGAGTTGATGTGCGCTCGGGCCAACGTGCGCTGGGCCCACGGGTCGTATCTGTCGCAAAAGGGCGAGATCCAGCGTTATGTGGCCGAGTCCGCGGCCGAGATCCAGGGATGCCGGTTGATGACGCTCGACGCGGCCGAGGCCATGGACAGGGGCGAGGCGGCCAGGGTCGAGATCTCGCTCATCAAGTTCCACGGGGCCCAGATGCTCCACAACGTGATCGACCGGGCCATCCAGGTTCACGGCGCCTTGGGCGTCACGTCCGACACGCCGTTGGAGAAGATGTACCGCGAGGCCCGATACGGCCGCGTCTATGACGGGCCCGACGAAGTGCACCGCATGGTGGTGGCCAGGACGTTGCTGAAGGACCCGGCGGCCGCGCCCTGGGCGGACTGAGGACGTGGGCGCGTCAGTGAGCCCGACTCGGTGACCGGCCGGGTGACCGGCGTCATGTGGCCCTGCCTCGGCGGGGGGCGTACGGTCAGGTGATGGCACTCGAACGACGTCGGACCCGGTCGACCGTGAGCAGGATGGACGACGCCTTGCTCGTCGTGGTGGGCCTGGTGGCCGCGGTGGTCGCCTTCAGCGTGGTCGGCTGGATCATGCACGCTGTGTTCTTCTTGGTTCGACTGGCCGTGGCCGCCGTCGTCTTCGGCCTCATCGCCCGGGCTGTCATCACCCGTCGGCGCTGAAGCCGGCTGTGAAGAATCCGGCGTGAGTCCGGCGTGAGGCCGGCGTGAAGAAGTCGATCGACTTCGCCTTCGACGATCATCCGGCCCCCGACGACTCGGTCGCCACCGCGGCCACCGCACCCGCGGACGACGACCGCAGGCCGGTGGCCTGGTCGGTATCGCTGTTCGACGACTGCGAGGGTTGCGACGACCTGCGCGTGGAACTGGTGCTCGAAGAACAGGGCAGGCCCGGTGCGGGTGTGGCCGCCCATCTCGCCCCAGCCACGGCCCGGCGGCTGCGGGCCGCCATCGCCGCCGCCCTCAAGGACTTGGGCGAGCAACCCGGCCCATAGCCGCAAACAACCCCGGGCGCTACGACAACAGCGTCGAAAAGCCTGCGGCCCGGACCCGGGCCTGGTCCTCGCGGTACTTCACCACGGCCCCCAATGTCGCGTCGACCACGGACTCGTCAAGCTCGGTGCGGCCCAGCGCGGCCAACGCCGACGCCCAGTCGATGGTCTCGGAAACGCCCGGCGGCTTGTACAGCTCCATGTCCCGAAGCCGCTCCACCGCGGCGGCCACCTGTCGGGCCAAGGCCTCGCCCGCCTCGGGGGCGCGCAGCCGCACGATGGCCACCTCCCGCTCGAACGAGGGGTGCTCGACCCAGTGGTACAGGCATCGTCGCTTCAGCGCGTCGTGCACGTCGCGCGTGCGGTTGGACGTGATGACGACCACCGGCGGCACGGCGGCGCGAAACGTTCCCAGCTCGGGGATCGTCACCGAGTAGTCGGACAGGATCTCCAACAAGAAGGCCTCGAACTCGTCGTCGGCCCGGTCGACCTCGTCGATCAACAGCACCGGCGGCGGCGTTGCGTCAGTCGCCGCGCCCGTTGCCGCCCCGGTCGACGACAGCGCCCGGAGCAACGGCCGGCGCACGAGGAAGCGCTCCGAGTACAGCTCGTCCTCGGCCGCGGCCACGTCGCCCGACGCCTCGGCCGCGCGCAGGTGAAGGAGCTGGCGCGAGTAGTCCCACTCGTACACGGCCTGGCTCACGTCGATGCCCTCGTAGCACTGAAGCCTGACCAACTCGCCGCCCGTCCAGCGCGACAGCACCTTGGCCACCTCGGTCTTGCCGACCCCCGCCTCGCCCTCCAACAGCAGCGGCCTGCGCAACTTCAGGGCGAGGAACACGACGGTGGCCAGGCCGTCGTCGGCCAAGTAGTCGTCAGCCAAGGCCTCGCGCACGTCGGCAGGGGTCAAACGCCCGCTTCCACCAACGCCCGCCGCACCAGTACCTGGGCCAGGTGGCGGCGGAACTCGACCGACGCGTTCAGGTCGGCCGAAGGGTCCGTCCCTTCGGCTGCCACTGCGGCGGCGTCGGCGGCCGAGGCCCCGGACGACAAGGCCTGCTCCACCGCGCTGGCCCGCATGGGGGTCGGGCCCATGTTGATCAGGCCCACGCCGTGCCCGTGCGCGTAGGCCACGCCGACGATGGCCCAGTCCTGGGCCCTGCGGTTGAACTTCTGGAACGACCAGCCCGCGCCGCCCGTCTTCGGCAGCCGTACCTGGATGAGCATCTCGTCCGGCTCCAACGCCGTCTCCAGAAAGCCAGTGAAGAAGTCGGTGGCCGCCACCTCGCGCTGGCCCCTCGGCCCGCGAATGACCATGGTGCCGTTGAGCGCGAGGACAACGGCGGGCAGGTCCGAGGCCGGGTCGCCGTGGGCCAAGGTCCCGCCGAGCGTGCCCCGATGGCGCACCTGTGGATCGCCCACGTGCGACGCGGCGTGGGCCAGCAAGGGGCACTCCGCCTTGAGCAGCGGGTCGGTCTCCAACGTGTGGTGTCGGGTCAAGGCGCCGATCTGGATCTCGTCGCCCGCGTCGAGCACGTACGACAAGTTGGTCAGCCTGCCCACGTCGATGAGCACCGAAGGCGTGGCCAGCCGCAGCTTCATCAGCGGCAGCAACGAGTGCCCGCCTGCCAGCAGCTTGGCGTCGTCGCCGTATTGGCTGAGCAGTTCGCATGCGTCGTAGACGGACGGCGCCCGCTTGTAGTCGAAGGCGGCGGGGATCACGGCGACACCTGCTGGCCCGCGGCGGCCAGCACGGCCTTGACGATGTTGTGGTAGCCGGTGCAGCGACAGAGGTTGCCCTCCAAACCGAGGCGCACGTCGCGCTCGGTGGGCGAAGGGTTCTCGGCCAGCAGCGACACCGCGGCCAGCACCATGCCCGGCGTGCAGTAGCCGCACTGCAATCCGTGGTGCTCGCGGAAGGCCTGTTGCATCGGGTGCATCTCCTCCGCACTGGGCGCCAGGCCCTCGATGGTGGTCACGTCGAGCCCGTCGGCCTGCACGGCGAGGACAGTGCACGACTTGACGGACTCGCCGTCGATCAGCACCGTGCACGCCCCGCACGACGACGTGTCGCACCCAACGTTGGTCCCGGTGAGCCCGAGCACCGTGCGCAGGTAATGGACCAACAGCAGCCGCGGCTCGACGTCGGACGTGCGCGCCTCGCCGTTGACCGTGAGCGAGATCTCCATGACCCGACACTAGGCCCGTCGCGCATTTCCCGTTCTCGTCAGGTCGCCCCGGCCGTACCTCGAACTGAGGCTGACAAGAACGGGAAGGGCGCGGGGCGAGGGCGGGGCGCGGCAACGACGGGAGCGCGGGGAGGGCGTCGCTAGGGTTGGCCTGTGGAACCAACGAGGCTGCGGCCCCTCGAGATCGGCGAGATCCTCGACACCGCCATCAAGGTCTACCGGGCCCGCTTCGCGACGTTGGTGAAGGTCGTGTTCGTGGTGGTCGCGCCCGTCCAGGCCTTCTCGGCCGTGGTGCGCATCTCGCTGCCCAGCGAGAGCATCGTGAACACCAACGAGTTGGGCCAGAACGACTTCGACGTGGCCGCGCTGATCGGGTCGATCGCCGCCGTCCTCCTCATCAGCATCCTGACGTGGGTGGCGGCCGAGCTGGCCACCGCGGCCGCCCTCAAGATCGTGAGCGACTCGTATCTCGGTGAAGAGCGCGACTGGCAAGAGTCGCTGCGCTTCGCCGCAGCACGCCTCCGCTCACTGATCTGGCTGGCCCTGCTCTCGCTGCTGCTGCTCGGCGTCGGCCTGCTGCTGTGCGTCGTTCCGGGCGTCTATTTGTGGACCGCGTGGTCAGTGGCCATCCCTGTGCTGCTGCTCGAGAACCAGAAGGGCATGAGCGCGTTGCGCCGCTCGCGCGACCTGGTGCGAGGCCACTGGGGGCGCGTCTTCGTGTGCCTGATCGTCTCGTTCATCCTGGCCGGCGTGATCACCGGCGTGTTCCAAGGCGTGCTGGCCGGTGTGGTCTTCGGTGCCCACAATGAGGTGGTGAGCGCCATCGCATCGGCCATGGCCTCGATCGCGGCGTCGGCGTTGGTGACGCCGTTCACCGCCGCCGTCAGCATCGTCATCTACTTCGACCTGCGGGTGCGCAAAGAGGGGTTCGACATCGAGCTGTTGGCCCGCACCCTCGGGGTCGACCCGCCCGCGGGACTGGCCGCCGCGTCTGCGGACGCCTGGGCCCAAGACGACATTGGCGGGCCGGGCGGGCCGGGTGGGCCTGGTGCGCCCGGTGCGGCGGGATCGCCGGGCACCGAGCAGCCGCCGTTCTGGCCCCCGCCTCCGGGGTGGCGGCCCCAAGGTGGCTGACGCGCGCGTCCTGGCCGGAGCCCTCACAGTCGCTGCGCTCCTCGCCTTCGGCACGACACCCGCCCAGGCCGAGACCGCGGCCGAAGTCCGCACCTTGGCCCGTCGGGCCCACACCGACCCGGCCGCCCGCGAACGGCTTCGGGCCGTGCACGACGTGGACGGCACTCCGGCCGACTTCGACACCGCCTTGGGCCAGGCCAGTGGCGCCGACCTCGACCACCGGCTCGACGTCATCGAGTCGAGTGCGGGCGCGCAGGACCCCGGCAACGCGGCCACCGCGTTGGCCGGACGGGGCCCGCAGCAGGCCGCCAGTCGCATCCTTCACGGCCGCCGCTTCCGCCCGGCCACCCCGCCCCGGCCCTTGAGGGGCGCTATCCATCGGCTCGGCCAATGGCTGGAGCCTGTCATCGCACCCCTCGGCCGGTGGCTGGCCCCGGTCGGGCGCGTCTTGCGCGGGGTCTTTCGCAACGCGGTGGCCACGGGGATGCTCGGCGCGGCGGTGGTGGGCTTGGCCGCGGTGGTGGCTGTCGCCGCCGTCAACCGCCGCAGCAGGCTCGACGTCAACCGCGTAGACGACGGAGAGGGCGGCATCGGCAGCCGCCGAGCCGACCCCAAAGAGCTCGAGCGCCAGGCCGACGCAGCCGAGGCCGCGGGCCGCTACGACCGGGCCTTCCGCCTCCGCTTCCAAGCGGGCGTCATCCGACTCGACCGGGCCGGCCTCATTGCCGACCGGCCTTCGGCCACTACCGGCCAACTGGTGAAGACGGTGCGCTCGGCCGCATTCCCCGACCTGGCCCGCACGTTCGACGAGATCGCCTACGGGGGCCGGCCGTCGGGTCCCGAGGACGTGGCCCGGGCCAAGCAGACGTGGCCTCGCGTGCTCGAAGAGGCCCGTCGGTGAACGGGCCCGCGTCGCCGCCCGCATCGACGTTCGACGCGTTCAAGCGACTCCCCCTCGTGGGCCGTGTGCTGCTCGCAGGACTGGCCCTGCTGGTCGCCTTCGAGATGGCCGCCTCGTTGGTCGCCCCCCTCGGCGGCGGCGATGGCGGACGCGAGCGGTCCCAGTCGTCCGCCTACTCCACAGCCGCCCGCGGGCTGGCCGGCTACGCCGAGCTGTTGGCCGAGTCGGGCCATGAAGTCACCCGGGCCCGTCAGGGCTTGGGCGACCTTCTGTCGAGCCTTCCCGATCAAGCCACGGCCATTGTGGCCGGGTCGGTCCTCACCAACGACGAGGCCGATGGGGCCAAGGCCTTTCTCGAACGAGGTGGCCGCGTGCTGCTGGCCGGCCAACAATCAGGCCCGGCCCTGCGTCGCATCCTCGACGGGCCGGTGCGGTGGACGCCCGAGTCGATCGGCCCGGTCTCGCCGTTGGTGCCGGTGGCCGAGACGGCGGGCGTGCGCGACGTCGTCGCCCATGGCCAAGGATCGTGGCCGGAGACCGGTCCGGCCTTGCCCGTTCTGGGCGAGCGGGGACAGGCCCTGGCCGCGGTGGCCGACGTGGGCGCCGGTCGGCTCGTCCTGCTGGCCGACCCCACGCCTCTGGAGAACGCCAACTTGGCCACGGCCGACAACGCCGCCTTTGGACTGGCCGCGGCCGGACCTGCCGAGCGGCCCATCGCCTTCGCGGAGGCGGCCCACATGGGAGGCACGGCCCAGGGCTGGCGGGCCGTCCCCAGCCAGTGGAAGTGGGCCATCGTGGCCGGCGCGCTGGCCACCGCCTTGGCCATGTGGTCCGCGGGCCGGCGCTTCGGGCCGCCCCAGGACGACCATCGCACGTTGCCCCCGCCCCGTCGGGCCTACGTCGATGCCGTGGCCGCGACCCTGGCCAGGACCAAGCAGCCCGACGCCTCGCTGGCACCATTGCGGGAGGCGGCTCGCCAGAGGCTGCTCCAACGGGCCGGGCTTGGGCCGCAGGCGGACAAGGAGCAGGTGCGCAGGGCGGCGGCCGACTTGGGCCTGCCCCCCGACGAGATCGACGCCCTCTTCGGAGCGGTGACTGGTGACGACAAGGCCATGGCCGTGGGACGGGCCATGGCCCGACTGGGAGGATCGAGATGGTGACCCGTGGACGGCGATCGGCCATGACCCTGAGCGAGCTGCGAGAGCGGGTCGGCGCCGAGGTGGCCAAGGTGGTGGTGGGCCAGGACGACGCGGTGGACGCCATGCTGGCCGCCTTCTCGGTGGGAGGCCACGTCCTGCTCGAAGGGGTGCCCGGCGTGGCCAAGACCCTGTTGGCCAATGCGGTGGCGCGGGCCGTCGGCATCGAGTTCAAGCGGGCCCAGTTCACGCCGGACATGCTCCCCTCCGACCTCACCGGGACGATGACCCTGCAAGGCGGCGAGCTTGCGTTTCGGCCCGGTCCCGTCTTCACCAACGTGCTGCTGGCCGACGAGGTCAACCGCACGCCGCCCAAGACTCAGGCCGCGCTGTTGGAGGCCATGCAGGAGCGGCAGGTCTCGGTCGAAGGACAGCCCCGTCCACTGCCCGACCCCTTCATCGTGGTGGCCACCCAGAACCCCATCGAGTACGAGGGCACCTACCCGCTGCCCGAGGCCCAGCTCGACCGCTTCCTTCTCAAGCTCGAAGTGGGCTACCCGTCCGCCGAGGACGAGGTCGCCATGCTCCATCTCACTCATCGAGGTGTCGACCCGGTGACTCTCGACGACGTGGACGCAGTGGCATCCGACCGCGACCTGCGCAACGCTCGACAAGAGGTGGACGACACGACCGTCGGCGACGAGGTCGCGGCCTACGTGGCCGCGGTGGTGCGCCGCACGCGCGACCTGCCCAGCGTCTCGCTCGGCGCGTCGCCGCGCTCGGCCGTCCACCTGCTGGCCGCGTCCAAGGCCGCGGCCCGACTGGCCGGACGCGACTTCGTCACCCCTGACGACGTGGTCGGCATGGCCCCGGCCGTCTTGCGTCACCGGATCATCCTGCGGCCCGAAGCCGAGTTGGAGCGCTACCGGCCCGACGACGCCATCCGCACCGCCATCGCCGCTGTCCCTGTCCCCCGTTGAGCCCGACGCCGCGCGCCGCCCTCGGCTTCGTGGTCTTGGCGGGCTTGGCCCTGTTGCTTCCCATCAGCCTTGTGCTGCTGGCCGCGCTGGCCTGGGCCACGGCGATGGTGGTTGACGCGTGGTCGGTGCGGGCCCGGCTCGACGTGGAGCGCACCGTTCCAAGCATCCTGTCGCGTGGCGTGGCCGCCCCTTTGCTGGTGGCCGTCGACCCGTCGGGACCTGGCCATGGCCAGGTGCGTCAGCCCACTCCGCCCGACCTCGACGTCGAGCCGCCCGTCGGCGGGCCGATGTTGGATGCCTCGATCACCGCCACCCGACGAGGCCGCCACACCCTTCCCGGCCCCGCCCTGCGCCGGGTCGGTCCGCTGGGCCTGGGCCGGTGGGACCGAAGCGATGTGACCGCGGCGGCCGAGGTCACCGTCTACCCCGACCTTCACACGGCCCGGCGACTGGCCGCGGCTGTTCGCCACGGCAAGCTGGCCGACGCGGGCCTGCGCATGCGCGGCCCGTTGGGCCTGGGCACCGAGTTCGAGTCCATCCGCGACTACCAGCCCGACGACGACATCCGCCAGGTCAACTGGCGGGCCACGGCCCGCATGCAGCGCCCGATGAGCAACATCTATCGAGTCGAGCAGGACAGGGACGTGGTCTGCGTGGTCGACACGGGCAGGCTCATGGCCGCGCCCCTGGGTTCGGACAGGACCAGGCTCGACGCCGCCCTCGACGCGGTGGCGGCGGTGGCCATGGTGGCCGACGTGGTCGGCGACCGCGTCGGCGTGCTGGCCTTCGACCGCGAGGTCCGTCGCCACGTTCGCCCCAGACGGCACGGCAGCGACCGGGTGGTGGCCGCGGTGTTCGACTTGGAGCCCAACGACGTGGAGTCCGACTACGAGTTGGCCTTCCGCACAGTGGGCGGCTCCAAGCGTTCGCTCGTGCTGGTCCTCACCGACCTGCTTGAAGAGTCGGCGGCCAAGCCGCTGGTGGCCGCGGCACCGGTGTTGAGTCGTCGCCACGCGGTGGTGGTGGCGGGCTCGATCGACCCAGACCTCGACGCGCTGTTGTCGACCCCGCCTGCCTTGCCCATTGACGCCTACTCGGCCGCGGTGGCGGTCGACGTGCTGGAGGCCCGGCATCGGGCCGCGGCCCGGCTGGAGGCGACCGGCGTGTCGGTGCTCGAGGCCGCGCCCGGCGCCCTTCCCGCCGCGTGCGTCAGCGCGTATCTGCGGTTGAAGGCGCGGGCCCGCCTCTGAGCACGACCAGCGTCCAGTAGAGGGCGCCGAGGGCCAGGCCCACGGCAAGGGCGGGGCCGAGCCCCAGCCCCTGCGGCGTTACGAACCCCTCCACCAGTCCCGCCAGCACCAGCCAGGGCGCGGTGCCCAGGGCCAGTTCGGCCGCGGCCTTGGCCTCGTGCTGGAGCGCGGTCGAGCGTCTTCGGTGACCGGGGCTCACCGCGGCCCACCCCATGCGCAGGCCGGCCACGCCCGCCACGAGGATGCACGACAGCTCCAACACGCCGTGCGGGGTGACCAGCTCAGCGAAGGACCGGCCGTTGCCCGCGCTGAACGCCAGCCCGAGCAGCGTGCCGAAGAGCACGCCGTTGAACACGAGCACGTAGCCGGTCAACAGGCCGAGGGTGATCCCGCCCGCGAAGGCGAAGACCGCGACCTTGATGTTGTTGGTGAAGATGCTCGACGCCATGGCGCTCGACTGGCCGGGCGTGAGGCCGAGGTTGGTGCCGCGGGTGCGGGGCTCGGTGACGGAGCGGTACTGGGCGGGGACGAATCGACTGGCCGCGCCAGGGTCGCGCACGCCCCAGATGCCGCCCAGCAGCGCAGGGCCGAACAGCATGGCCGCGGCCAACGCGAGCACGGCCGGCCGCTCTCTGATGCGCCGCCAATAGGTGCGGCCGAAGAAGACGCGCAGCGAGTCGCGTCTGGCATCGGCGTCGTAGACGACGTGCCGAGCGCGGGCCACCAGTTGTTCGAGCCTGGCCACGGCCAGCTCGCCGGGGAAGCGTCTTCGGGCCGCGGCCAGGTCGGCCGCCGCGCTGCGATACAGCGCGCCCAAGCGGCGCACGCGCTCGGGGCCGAGGCGCTCGGGTCGCCCGCCCGCCTCGTCCACCAGGCCTTGCAACTCGGTCCACGAGGGCTCGCGCTCGCGGACGAACTGGTCTAGGTTCACCGCACCATGCTGTACGAGGATCGCATGGCTGTCGCCACTCCCGAGGGCGTAACCCTCGAATTCACGTTGGCCGGGGTGGGCTCGCGCTTCTTCGCCGGGCTGCTGGACGCGCTGATCCAGGGCGTGCTGGTGCTCGGCATGTGGCTGTTGACATGGGCAGGCACCAACGCGGTCGGCGCATGGGCCATCGCCGTCGGCGTGGTCGGCAGCTTCGTCGTCGTGTTCGGCTACGACATCGCCTTCGAGACGTTGGCGTCGGGCCGCACGTTGGGCAAACGGTGGACCGGGCTGCGCGTGGTCAAGGTCGGCGGCGCGCCGGTCACGTTCACGACCAGCGCGGTGCGCAACCTGCTGCGACTGGTCGACATCCTTCCCACCGCTTATCTCGTCGGCATCGCGGCCATCCTGGCCACGCCCCACAACCAGCGCCTGGGGGACTTGGCCGCGGGCACCATCGTGGTGCGCGAGCGCACGCAGCCCGTTGCCCCGGCGACGTCGTCGGCCGCGGGGGGTGGAAGGTCGTCGTGGACGGGATGGTCGGACGCGGCGGTGCACGCGGACCTCAGCGCGTGGGACGTCTCCGCCGTCACCGCCGAGGAGGTGGCCGCGGTGCGCGAGTTCCTCGCTCGTCGGGAGTCGCTCACCGGCGAGGCCCGCACCCGGCTGGCCCGGTCCTTGGCGGGCAGGCTGCGTCCGAAGGTCGCGTTGCCCGACGAGCGCATCGGGCCGGAGAAGTTCCTCGAGCGCCTGGTGGCGGCCAAGGCCGGTCGCGCCCAGTGAGTGGCGCCGCTGACCGGCGCCACGCTCGGCACCAGGGGAGACGGTGGGGCGGTTACGCTCCCGTCTCGATGGTTGGACTGTGGCGGGCCAACCGAGTCGTCGACCTTGGGGACCTGCGCGTGGCAGGCGGGCTCATGCTCGCGGTTGCAGCCGTGCGCCCCTTCGTCGGCAACCCGGGGGTCCCCTGCCCGTTGCGCAGCCTCACCGGCATCCCGTGCCCGCTGTGCGGGATGACCACGAGCGTCACCGACGCCGTGCACCTCCACGTTGGCTCTGCTCTGGCCGCCAACCCCATGGGGCTGGTCGCCGCGGTGGCCGCCGTCGTGCTGGTGGTGCTCGGTCGGCGGATCGAGCGACTGGTCGTGCCCGCACTCGTCGTGCCCGTGGCGATGAGCGTCGGACTGGCCGGGATGTGGCTGTTCGAGTTGCACCGCTTCAAGTTCCTGTAGGCCCCGACAACGAATGGAGCTATCCATGTCAGAGTTCACTCCCCCCGCGCAGCCGATTGGCGGCGGGGGCGCGTCCGGCCCCAGGGCCGACTTCGGCGTCCGCTTCGTGGCCTACCTCATCGACGTGGTCATCTTGGCCGTCGTCCAGTTCATCCTGGCCGCCATCCTCGGCGTGGCGGGACGGGGGCTCGGCCTACTCGTGACGCTGGGTTATCTCACGTACTTCGAGGGCAGTCCGTCGGGTCAGACGCCGGGCAAGAAGGCCATGAACATCAGGGTGATCGACTTCCAGACCGGCGGCGAGCTCGGCTACGGCAAGGCCCTCATCCGCCAGATCATGCGCTTCGTGTCCGGCATCGTCTGCCTGCTCGGCTACCTCTGGATGCTGTGGGACAAGGAGAAGCAGACGTGGCACGACAAGGTCGCCGCGTCGGTCGTCGTCCCCACGTCGGCCTACCCCGTCGCCGCCTGGCCCGGCTGACCCAGCCCGGCTGACCCGGCCCGGCCCCCGCGCTTTTCCACAGCACCTGCTGCTGTGGAAAAGTCGCGGAGGGGGCGGCGTCAGTCGTCGGCGGGTCGGTTGATGGCCCGCCAGACCCGCTCCGGCGTGGCGGGCATGTCGACGTGGCGCACGCCGAACGGCGCCAGGGCGTCGCAGACCGCGCTCTGCACGGCGGGCGTGGAGCCGATGGTCCCCGACTCGCCAATGCCCTTGGCCCCCAGTTCGTTCAAGGGGGTCGGCGTCTCCATGTGCACGATCTCGAAGCTGGGCAGCTCGGCCGCGGAGATGAAGGCATAGTCGGCCAGGTTGGACGTGACCGGGTTGCCGTCCTCGTCGTAGCGCACCTCTTCGAGCAGGGCCTGGGCCGCGCCCTGGGCCAGACCGCCGTGGACCTGGCCCTCGGCCAGCAGCGGGTTGATGAGCGTGCCCGCGTCGTCGCACGCAACCATGCGGGTCAACTCGACCTTGCCCGTCTCCGGGTCGACCTCGACCACGGCCACGTGGGCGCCGAACGGGAACGTCGGCCCTTCGGCAGTGAACTGCACCTCGGTGCCCAGCGGACCAAAGTCGGGCGTGGCCGCGGCCGCGGTGGCCACCTCGGCCCATGTCTTGGCGATGGCAGGCGTGCCCGCCACATGGAACCGGCCCTCGGCCGGGTCCAGCACCACGTCGGCCACATCCGCTTCGAGCAGGTCGCCCGCCAACTGCCTGGCCTTGTCCACCAACTGGGTGGCGGCCTGGGCCACCGCGACCCCGCCCTGCTGCATCGACCGTGACCCGGACGTGCCCTCGCCATACGGGATGAGGTCGGTGTCGGACTGGACGAACTCGATGTCGTCCATGGGGATGCCCAGGCGGTCGCTGACCAGCATGGCGTAGGACGTGGCGTGGCCCTGCCCGTGTGACGACGTGCCCGCCCGCACCAAGGCCTTGCCGTCGGGCTTGACCTCCACCGCGCCGAACTCGGTGCCGCCGCCCACAGCCGTGATCTCCACGTAGGTCGACACGCCGATGCCCATCAGGGTGGCGGTGATGCCGGCGTTGTCGGCTTGGCCTTGGGCTCGGCGGCGAGCTTGCTCGGCCCGCAGTCCGGCGTAGTCGGCCGCTTCGAGCACACGGTCGAGGGCGCCCGCATAGTCGCCGCTGTCGTAGGTGGTGAGCGTGGGCGTGGTGAACGGGAAGGCGGCCCGGTCGATGAGATTGGCCCGGCGCACGTCGGCCGGGTCCATGCCGATCTCGGCCGCGAACAGGTCGACCGCCCGCTCGACCGCAGCCGTCGCCTCGGGCCTGCCCGCGCCGCGGTAGGCGACCGTAGGCGTGGTGTTGGTGACCACGCTGCGACTGGTGAACTCGGCCTTCGGAATGTCGTACACGCCCGTGAGCATGGTGCGGGTCATGAAGGGCAGGACGGCTCCGAGGCGCGGATAGGCGCCCGCGTCCTGCAAGACGGTGAGGCGGTAGGCCAGCACCTTGCCGTCACGCGTGCCGCCGATCTCGATGTGCTGCACCTGGCCTCGCCCGTGGCCCATGGCCACCATGGACTCCGACCTGGTGTCCTGCCACTTCACCGGCCTGCCCGCCTGCTGCGCGATCCAGCAGCACAGCACGTCGTCGGGGTACGAGTGGATCTTGGCGCCAAAACCGCCGCCGACGTCGGGGGCGATGAAGCGGACCTGGGCCGGGTCGATGCCCAGTCCCCTCGCGACCTCGTCCCGCCACGTGTGCGGATGCTGGCTGCTGCCCCAATAGGTGAGCCGGCCGTCCGACTCCCACCGGGCCGCGCCGCCTCGGACCTCGAGGGGCGCGGGCGCGACGCGCTGGTTGTTGATCCGCCTGCGCACGACGACGTCGCAGCCGTCGAACAGGTCCTCGCTCAACGGGAAGGCAAGTTCGAGCGCGGCGTTGGTGCCCGCTTCCTCGTGCAGGAGCGTCTCGGTCTCGAGTGCCGACTCGGGGTCCATGACGGGAGGCAACGGGTCGTAGTCGACCAAGACCAGCTCGGCCGCGTCGGGGCCCTGGTAGCGCTCCTCGGTCACGATGGCCACGACGGGCTCGCCCACGAAGCGCACTTTGTCCTTGGCCAACATGGGCTGGGGCATGGACTGGTTGAGGATGGGGACCTCGGGCTGGATCGGTGGCAGCGGGAGGTCGGCCGCGGTAAAGACGGCCACGACCCCGGGCGCCTGTCTGGCCTCGTCCACGTCGATGGACGTGATGCGGGCGTGGGCCATGGTGGAGCGCACGAAGGACAGGTGGACGGCGCCGTCGAGGACCAGGTCGTCGACGTAGGTGGCGCCCTTGGTGAGGAAGAGGGGGTCCTCCTTCCGCACCACGCGGTTGCCGAGGATGCTCACACCGCCGGACCGTACTCGCGCCGACTGGCGCCACGGCTTCTTGGCACCGAAGGCACGCCTGCGAACCGAAGTAATGGTGCCAAGAAAGGAGGCTCGCCACTCGCCCGAAGCCCAAGCGCCCGAGCGCTGGCGCGGGCGCCAGTCCGGTTACGACCAGAAGGTGATGCGGTCGGCCACGGTGGCGAGGAAGCCGCGGGACTTCGGCTTCTTCGCGGCTTTGGCCGGGCCGGGTCCGGCCGCGGGCGCAACCGGCGTCGGCGCGGGGAGGATGGCGTAGGCCTCCTCCCCCGGCTTCACCAGGTTGTACTGCTCGCGCGCCAGGCGCTCGATCTCGCCATCGGTGTTGAGCCGCTGGACCCGGGCCGTCAACTGCGCGTTCTCCTTGGACAGCACGGCCACGCGCTGGCGCGCCGAATGCAGCCCTTGCCGCTGGGCCAGGTAGGTGCGGGACGGGAACACGAACAAAAACAGCATCCCGACCAGCACCACGGAGGCCACCAATGGCCAAGCGGCTCGTCGCATCGTCTTACGGTGCCCCTCTCCCCCGGCCTGCCAATGCCTGCTCGCCCCGGTACGTGGCCGCGGGCCCCAAGTCGGCCTCGATGCGGAGCAACTGGTTGTACTTGGCCACCCGGTCCGACCGGGCCGGCGCGCCCGTCTTGATCTGGCCGCAGTTGGTGGCCACGGCCAAGTCGGCGATGGTGGTGTCCTCGGTCTCGCCCGAACGATGCGACATGACTGCGGTGTAGCCCGACCGGGTGGCCATAGCCACCGTCTCCAGCGTCTCGGTGAGGGTCCCGATCTGGTTGACCTTCACGAGGATCGAGTTGGCCGTGCCCGACGTGATCCCTCGCGACAACCGCTCCACGTTGGTGACGAACAAGTCGTCCCCCACGAGCTGCACCCGGTCGCCCAACGCCTTGGTCATCATGGACCAGCCGTCCCAGTCGTCCTCGGCCATGCCGTCCTCGATGGACACGATGGGATAGCGGTCGCACAGGTCGACCCAGAAGCCCACGAAGTCCTCGGAGGACAGCTTGCGTCCCTCGCCCGCCAGGTCGTACACGCCGTCCCGATAGATCTCGGATGCGGCCGGGTCCAAGGCGATGGCAACCTCGTCGCCCGGCGAGCGGCCCGCCTTCTCGATGGCCTCGACGAGCAGCCGCACCGCGTCCTCGTTGTGGCCCAGGTCGGGGGCGAACCCGCCCTCGTCGCCCACCGCGGTGGACAGGCCCCGGTCGTGCAGCACCTTCTTGAGCACGTGGTAGATCTCGACGCCCCACTGCAAACCCTCGGAGTACGACGCCGCGCCCACCGGCATCACCATGAACTCCTGAAGGTCGATGGTGTTGTCGGCATGGGCCCCGCCGTTCACCACGTTCAGCATGGGCACGGGCAGCACGTGGGAGTTGGCCCCGCCCACATAGCGGTACAGCGGCAGCTCCAACTCGTCGGACGCGGCCTTGGCCACGGCCAGGCTGGTGCCCAGGATGGCGTTGGCGCCCAGGCGCGACTTGTTGTCGGTCCCGTCCAGGTCGATCAACGCAGTGTCGATCCCCCGCTGGTCGAGGGCCTCCATCCCTTCGAGCGCGTCGGCGATCTCGTCGTTGACGTGGCCGACGGCCTGCGACACGCCCTTGCCGTTCCACGCGCCGGCGTCGCCGTCGCGCAGTTCGACCGCCTCGTGGACGCCGGTCGACGCGCCGGACGGCACGATGGCGCGGCCCTTGGCCCCCGAGTCGAGGAAGACCTCGACCTCGACGGTGGGGTTGCCCCGCGAGTCGAGGACCTGCCTGCCGCTGATGTGCTCAATGGTGCTCATGTGACTCCTGTTGAAGAAGGTACTGGAAAGAACTGCCCGGTCAAGCACGCTCCGGCCCAAAGTCGCGCTTTTCCACAGCACCTGCTGCTGTGGAAAAGTCGCGGGAGGGGTTAGCGGGGGGTGGCGCGGGAGGCCAGGCGGAAGCCGGTGTAGGCCCCGCCGCCTGCGAAGGCGAGGGTGGCCAGCACGCCCCGCTTGGGCAGATGGCGCGCGCCCAGCAGCGTGGCGGCCGCATCGGCCGAGTCCGACACCGCGCACAGCGTGAGCCACCGGCGCACCGACTCGGACTTGTCGTCCTGATCGGACAGGGCCATGTACGTGCCCACGCCCAAGACCAGGTCCCTGGCCCCGAAGGCCCGGGCCAACACCTTCACCGCGGGCCTGCGGGCGTCCTCGCCCAGCCACCCCTTGAGCAGCCCCGGGGCCAAGAGGAAGGCCACGCCGAAGGCGGCTCGGGCCCACGAGAACCAAATGGCGCGCTGCCGATCGCTGTCGTCCATGCCGCCGAGCCTACGGACTGGCCGACGGGCCGGACACACCGGCCGACCCCAACGCCGACCCCGACGCCGACGCCGACCCCGGCCCCGACCCCGACCCCGACGACGCAGCCACGTGGGCCTTGACCTCGTCCCACAGCCCGTCGAGCCCAGCCAGGTCCATCTCCCCCAGCACCAGCCCCCGCTCATCGGCCAGCCGCTCCACCTCCATGAACCGAGTCCGGAACTTCGCCGTCGCCCCCCGCAACGCGGACTCGGCGTCGAACCCGAGATGCCGGGCCACGTTCACCACCGCGAACAACAGGTCGCCCAACTCCTCCTCGGACGGGTCGGCCTGCAACTCGGCCAACTCCTCGGTCACCTTCGGGTACACGTCGGCCACTGCGGGCCAGTCGAACCCAACCGAAGCGGCCTTGCGCTGCACCTTGTGGGCGTACAGCAGCGACGGCAGCGCCGACGGAATGCCCTCCATCATTGACGACCGCCCCTTCTCCTCCTTCTTGATCTGCTCCCAGTTGCGCACCACCTGCTCGGCGGTGTCGGCCACCCGCTCGCCGAACACGTGCGGGTGCCGGACGACGAGCTTGTCGTGGATGCCCCGGGCCACGTCGGCCAACGTGAACTCGCCGTCCTCCGCGCCCAGCACCGAGTGGAAGAAGACCTGGAACAACAAGTCGCCCAGCTCCTCCTCCAAATGCGCAGGGTCGCCGGACTCGATGGCCTCCACCGTCTCGTACGTCTCTTCCACCAAGTGCCGGGTGAGCGACGCGTGCGTCTGCTCGCGGTCCCACGGGCAGCGCTCCCGCAACGTGCGCACCAGCTCGTAGAAGCGCATGACCTCGGACGCCACGGGGGCGCCGAGCACGGGCACGTACACCGACGTGAGATGGTCGGGCTCCAACGTGCGGTCCAACTCGGACCACGCCACCTCGACCACCTGCTCGTCGGGCAGGCCCAAGTGATGCAGCAGGACAACCCGGCTGCCCTCGCCATCGCCGTCGCCACCACCATCGACGCCGCCGTCATCGACAGCCAGCTTCACGTCGGACAGCACCTGCTTCGTATCGCACTGGGCCACCAGCAGCGGCCCCCGCTCGCCCGCCGCCTCCACCACGAACCGCCGTCCGTCCACCACTCGCACGCCCTCGGCCACCGGGTCCACGCCGAGGCGGTCCCAGGCCAAGTCGAGGAACGACATGCCTGGCAGCACCTCGATCGTCACCCGCTCGTCGACCCGCAACAGCGCAACCGTGCGCTCGGCCACCGCGGGCGAGCCGGGCACGAGGTACAGGACATGGCCGTGCTCGGCCGCGGCCTCGACCAACGCCTCCACGATGGCGGCGTAGACCTCATCGATGGACGCCGCCCCCTCATACAGCGAGTCGAACGAGACAGCCTGCACACCGGCCGCGGCGGGGTGACGGGCCGTGCGCAAGAAGGCGGCGGGCGCGGCCTGGATGGCGTCGCGCACGGCCTGGGTGAGCAGGTCGGGACCGGCAGGCCCGAGGCCGCCGACCACCACCCGCGGGGTCACGGGGTGGACGAGGGAGTCGTCCCGCTGGGAGCCGTGTCGCTCGGCGCGGTGTCGCTCGGCGCCGTGTCACTCGGCCCGCTGCCGCCACTCGGAGCACCGCCACCCGGCACCGCCCCACCGGCGCCCGCGCCCGGCACCGGGCCGGAGGTGGTCGTGGTGGACGGGCCCTTGGGCGGGATCACCTGGGGCTGCTTGCCCGCTTGGGCGTCGCCCTTGTCGAACGTGCCGTAGCGCGGGTTGACCTTGATCCTGGCCTTGTTGATCTGCTGTTCGAGGAAGGTCTGCACCTCGCCCTGGGACTGTCCTTGCAAGGTCTGCTTGATGGCGGGCGTGGCCTCTTCCAACGTCTTGTCCTTGCGGGACGTGACCTGGATGATGTGGTAGCCGAACTGGGTCAGCACCGGGCCGCTGGTCTGGCCGGGCTGCAAGGCGGCCATGGCGTCGGTGAACTCCTTGACGAAGCCGCCCTGGCACCCGAGGTCGCCGCCGTTGGCCCCGCTGCCGGGGTCGCCCGACTCGGCCTTGGCGATGGCGGCGAAGTCCTCGCCCTTGTCGATGCGGTCCTTCCAACCCTGGGCCTTGGCCTTGGTGGCCGCGTCCACGTCAGGCGGCGGGGGCGACGTGTCCGACCTGCGGTCGCCAGGGAACGAGGCGAGGATGTGGCGGGCGCACGTCTCGGAGAACTCGGCCTTGTGGGCCTCGTAGTACTCCTTGACCGTCTTGTCGTCGACCTTGTTCTTGGACAGCCCCTCCTGGAGCACCTTGACCTCGGCCGCCCTGCGCACGAGCGTGTCCTGATAGGTCTTGGGGAAGGCGGCCCACACCTTCTTGTCGCCGAACTGCTGCTCGAACTGCTGCTCCTGCTGCTTGCGCGACTCGCTCAGGTCGGTCTGCTTGACCACGAGCTTTTTGTCGGTGACCCCCTGGTGCACGATCGACAGGAAGATCTGGCGGGTCAGCACGCGCGCCACGAACGCGGCGTCGAACGTGTTCTTGCCCGAGCCCCGCAGCTTCTCGCCGCCTTGCGAGAGCTGCTGCTCGACGGCCTGGGCGTACGACTTGTTGTCGCGGATGGCTTCGAGCTCGTCGTTCAAGTCCTGCTGGCTGAGCCGCACGCCGTTGACGGTTGCGGCATAGCTGGTGGCGGGACCGCACGCGCCGGCCAGGCTGACGAGCGCGACGAGGAACACGAGGAGGAGGGTGAGCTTCTTCACGATGCGGACGATGCTACCGAACCGACCTCGGAGGGCACGATCGCGTCGAGGAAGGCAAGCAGGTAATCCGTGGGCTGTGTGCGGGGCGGCACCGGCACCACGATCTGGCCGATGTCCTCCTTGTAGATCGCCTTCGGGAACAGGCGGGCCAGCCGGATGGTCTGGCTGGTCTTGAGGGTCAGCGGCGAGATGCGGGCCACGTCGCGCGACACGGTGATCTCACGCACGCCGGTGCGGGCCGCCTCGGCCCGCAGCCTGCCCACGTTGAGCAGGGCCTCGGCGGGCTCGGGGACGGGGCCGTACCTGTCGACCCATTCGGTGCGGATGTCCTCCACCTCCTCGGCCGTGGTGACCGTGGCCAGCCGCCGGTAGGCCTCGAGGCGCAAGTCCTCACGGGACACGTAGTCCTTGGGCAGGTTGGCGTGGACCGGCATGTCGAGCTTGATCTCGGCCGGCTCGCGGGGCTCCTCGCCCTTCAACTCGGCCACCGCCTCGCTCACCATCTGCACGTACAGGTCGTAGCCCACCGCCGCGATGTGGCCGGACTGGCTGGCGCCTAACAGGTTGCCCGCGCCCCTGATCTCCAGGTCCCGCATGGCGATCTTGAACCCCGAGCCCAACTCGGTGTGCTCGCCGATGGTGCGAAGGCGCTCGTAGGCCTCTTCGCTCAGCGACCGGTCGGGTGGGAAGAACAAGTAGGCATAGGCGCGCTGGCCGCTGCGGCCGACCCGACCGCGGATCTGATGAAGCTGGCCCAGCCCGAGCAGGTCGGCCCGGTCGACGACCAGCGTGTTGACCGTGGGCATGTCGATCCCCGACTCGATGATCGTCGTGCACACGAGCACGTCGTAGCCGCCCTCCCAGAAGTCGATGACGACCTTTTCCAACGTGCCCTCGTCCATCTGCCCGTGGGCGATGGCGACGCGCGCCTCCGGGACCAGCTCGCGTAGACGGGCGGCCACGTGCTCGATGTCGGCCACTCGGTTGTGCACGAAGAAGACCTGCCCCTCGCGGAGCAGCTCGCGGCGGATGGCCTCGCCCACCGCCCGCTCGTCGTACTCGCCCACATAGGTGAGGATGGGCTGGCGGTCGGCGGGGGGCGTGTTGAGCAGGGTCAGGTCGCGGATGCCGGTGAGGCTCATCTCCAGCGTGCGCGGGATGGGCGTGGCCGTCAGGGTCAGCACGTCCACATTGGCCCGCAACTGCTTGATGGCCTCTTTGTGGGTCACGCCGAAGCGCTGCTCCTCGTCCACCACCAGCAGGCCCAAGTCCTTGAAGACGATGTCTTGCGAGAGCAGGCGGTGGGTGCCGATGACGACGTCGACGCTGCCGAGGTTCAACCCGTCCGCCACCCGCTTGGCCTGGGCCGCGGTGAGGAAGCGGGACAGCACCTCGACGCGCACGGGGTAGCCCGCGAAGCGGTCCGAGAACGTCTGGAAGTGCTGCTGCGCGAGCAGCGTGGTGGGCACGAGCACGGCCGCCTGCTTGCCGTCCTGCACGGCCTTGAACACGGCCCTGATGGCCACCTCGGTCTTGCCGAAGCCGACGTCGCCGCAGACCAGTCGGTCCATCGGGTGCTCGGCCTCCATGTCCTCCTTGACCTCGACGATGGCCTTGGCCTGGTCGGGCGTCTCGGTGAAGGGGAACCCCGACTCCATCTCGTGCTGCCACGGCGTGTCGGCCACGAAGGCATGTCCCGCGCTCGTCACCCGCTTGCGGTAAAGGACTACGAGCTCTTGCGCGATCTCGCGCACGGCCGAGCGCACCCTGCTCTTGGTCTTCTGCCAGTCCGAGCCGCCCAGCTTGTGCAGCGACGGCGACTCGCCGCCGGTATACGGCCGGATGAGGTCGATCTGGTCCGAAGGGACGTAGAGCTTGTCGTTGCCCTTGTACTCGAGCAGGAGATAGTCGCGTTCGGACCCGCCGATGGCCCGCTTCACCATGCCCGCGTAACGGCCCACCCCGTGCTGGTGGTGCACCACGTAGTCGCCCGGCTTCAAGTCGTCGAAGAAGCCCTCGGTGGCCCGCGCCCGTGGACGGGCCTTGCGGTGGGCCCTGCGCCTTCCGGTCACGTCCGACTCGGCCAACACGGCCAGCTTCACCGTGGGCATGATGAAGCCGCGCTCCAAGGGCTCGACCACGACCTCGGCCTGGTGCACGCCCTCGTCGGCCAGCACGCTGGTGATGCGGGCCGCACTGCCCTCGCCGTCCGCGGCCACCACGACCCGATAGCCGTCGGCCAGCAGGTCGTTCAACTGCTTGGCCAGCTTGGCCGGGTCGCCCACCACCGGGTCCCAGCCCATGGCCTGGACCGTCGTGGTCTGCGGCCCCTCGGGCGCGGTGGTCACGTGCCAGACCGGGGCCTTGGTGTGGGCCAACAGCCGGTCGAAGGGCAGATGCAGCCGGGGGAACTCGCCCGTCCCCGTCTTGTCCGCGCCCCACGTCTGGGCCAGGGTGGCGGCCAGGCTGGCCTCCTCGTCCAACAGCTCCGCGGCCCGGTCGCGCATTCGTCGCGGCTCGAGCAGCAGGACTTGGGCGTCGGCCGGGATCAAGTCGCTCAACAGGTGCTCGCCCTCCGTGAGCCACGGAAGCCACGACTCCATGCCGTCGAAGGTAAGGCCCTCGGACAGCCGCTCCCACTGGTCGCGGGCCCACGGCTCCAAGCCCATCAGGCGCTCGGCCCTGGCCCGCACCTCGTCGGTGGGCAGCAGCTCGCGCGCCGCGAACACGTCGACGCACGCGAGCGAGTCGGTGGAGCGCTGGTCGTTCACGCTGAACTCGGTGAGCCGGTCGACCTCGTCGCCCCACAGGTCGACGCGCACCGGCACGTCGGCAGTCGACGGGAAGACGTCGACGATGCTCCCGCGCACCGCCACCTCGCCGCGATGCTCGACCTGGTACTCGCGCCGATAGCCCATGTGCACCAGGCGCTCGACCAGCTCTTGCGGGTCGACCCTGTCGCCGGGCCGGATGATCACCGGCTCGGTGTCCTCCACGTGTGGGCCGAGGCGCTGGATGAGGGCCTTCACCGGGGCGACCAGGACGTGCGCGTCCGACCCGCCCGTCTTCAACCGCCACATGGTCCGCAGCCGGCGGCCCATGGTCTCGACGCTCGGGCTCACCCGCTCGAAGGGGAGCGTCTCCCAAGCCGGGAAGGTGTCGACTGCGTCCTCCCCCAAAAAGGCCCGCAGGTCGTGGGCCAGTCGCTCACTGTCGACCGCGCTGGCCACAGCCACGACCAGCGGACGTCGGCGGGTCAGCTCGGCCAGCCCCGCGATCACATAGGCGCGCGCGGGCTCGGGCACGGCCAGCAGCGCGGTGGTCGAGCCGGACAGGTCGCGAAGGGTGTCGTCGCGGCCGAGCAGGGAGGGAAGCGAGCGCAGGCTCACTCAGGCGATTCTACGTTCGCCCGGATGCCTATCCCCATGAGCGGTTCGTGCCGATAAGAGCGACGTGCGGGCCATTCGGAAGGTGGTCGGGCTGACGGCGCTGGCCGCCGCGGCCGGGTTGGCGCCTGGCCGCATGGTTGGCGCGCCCGCGGCCGAGTTGGCTGTCGGCACACTGTCGATCACGGTGCCCGCCAACCCGACGGCGGCGGCGGGCAGCCCGGTGGCCGGCACCGTCGTCACCGTGAACCTGGGCACCACGACGGTGGCCGACTCGCGAGTCGGCTCGGCGGGCTGGACCGTGACCGCGGACGCCACGACGCTCAGCGGGGGCGGCCACAGCATCGCCAAGTCGCAGCTCTCGTGGCAGACCAAGAACCTGACCGCCACGTCGGGCCTGTTGTCGGGGGTCAGCGTGGGTGGAGGCGGCACCTTCGGCGCCACGCCGCTGGTCGTGGCCACGGCCGTTTCGGGCGCCGGGCTCGGGACCTACACCTACACGGCCACGGTGACCCTCGTGGTGCCGGCCAACACCTACGCCACGTCGTACAGCACGACGATCACGCAGACGGCGGTATAGCCAGGCAGGGCGGCGCGGTCGGGGCGCGGTCGGTCAGGGCGGGGCGGTCAGGGCGGGGCCGGGCCGAACATGGGCGTGGCGAAGGCCCAGCCTTGGGCCTTCAGCGTGTCGATGACGATGCGGACCGCGGCCACCGTCTCGCCCCGATCGCCGCCGCCGTCGTGCAGGAGGATGACGGCGCCGGGCCTGAAGGTGCTGAGGATGCGGGCCGCGATGACGGCCGCGGGCGGGCGCTCGTAGTCATGCGGGTCCACGCTCCATTGCAGGACGCGCAGGCCCTGGCCCCGGGCCACGGCGATGACGTCGGGGCCGAGGTGGCCGCCGGGCGCCCGGTACAGGGGCGGCACGACGCCGGTGATCGAGGCGATGGAGCGGGCGCCGTCGGTCACCTCCTGCACCACTTGGTCGTGGGGCGCGGCGTCGAGGTGCTCCACGTGGTGCTCGGTGTGGTCGCACAGCACGTGGCCTTGGTCCCGCTCGGCCAGCACCAGTTCGGGGTGGCGGCGGGCCAGATAGCCGACCAGGCAGAAGGTCGCCTTCACGTTCTTCTCGGCGAGTAGCTGGAGGATCATCGGCGTCCAGCGCGGGTCGGGACCGTCGTCGAAGGTAAGGGCCACGACGGGCGCCATCTCCCGGCGGGCGGGCTGCGGGTCGAACAGCCTGCGGGTGGCGTCGATGCGCCCGCTCACGGTGCCGACCATCAGCTCATCGGCCCCGGGGATGCCCGGGTACCACAGCAGGCTCTCGACCTCGGGCAGGCCGCCCGCGGCGACCGGCACGACGCGGGGGACCAAGTCCTCGGTGGGGTCGGGCAGGTCGAGAGCGGGTAGGCCGGCGGCGGGACGGGTGGGGTCGGGAGGCCTGGTGGCGGGGGTGACGGGTGCGGTGGCGGTGGCAGCCGGGTCGGCGGCGGCGGCATGCGAGGTGCCGCCGCGCACATGGCCGATGCCGTAGACAGCGGCGCCGAGGACGAGGGCGACGAGGGCCGCGGCCAGGAGGCGGTGGCGGCGTTCGTCCGGCGAGGCCATTACTGAGAGTTGTAGCGGTTCATGGCCGCCGGCACACCCTCCGAGATGATCATTTCCACCGCGTCCGCCGCCTCCTGCACGGTGATCTCCAACTCGGTGCGCTCCCGCTTGCCCGGCCGGCGCAAGACGTGGTCGGCCCCGTGCTCCTTGCTGGGGGGCTTGCCCACCCCGATGCGGACGCGCACGAAGCCGTTGTCCTTCAGGTGCTGGTGGATGGACTTCAAGCCGTTGTGGCCCGCCAGGCCGCCGCCTTCTTTGACCTTGATGCGGCCGACCGGCAGGTCGAGCTCGTCATGCACGACGACGATGCGGTCCATCGACTCGACGCCGTAGCGCCGGACCAACAGGCCCACGGCCAGTCCCGAGTCGTTCATGTAGGTCTGCGGGAAAGCCAATGCGACGCGTCGGCCTTCGATGCGCACCTCGTCGGCCAGCGAGCGCTCCTTGCCCATGCGCAACCGGCCGCCGTGGCGATCGGCCAGCAGGGCGATTACGTCAGCGCCCGCGTTGTGGCGCGTGTGCGCGTACTCGGGTCCGGGGTTGCCCAGGCCGACGACGAGCCAGTCGGCAGGCGTCCCCTTCCGGGCGCGCAGCACTCGAGCTTGATGGGGACGGGCGCGCTACGCGCTGTCGCCCGAAGACCCGGACCCAGACGAGTCGGACCCGCCGCCGGACTGGCCTGATTGGCCGGCATCGCCGCCGGTTCCCTCGGCGCCGCCTGCACCCGTGTCGGCCGCGCCCTCCGCGCCCGCCTCGGGCTCGGCTGCCACCTCGGCCTGCGGGGCCTGGGCCACGACGATGGCCGTCTCCGGGTCCTGGTCGGTGTGAACGCCTGCGGGCAGGTCGAGGTCGTCGACCCGGATGGCATCGCCGATCACCATGTCGGACACGTCGACCTCGATGGCGTGGGGCAGGTCGCCGGGCTTGGCGTGGACGGTGAGGGTGAACAGGGACTGGTCGACCACGCCGTCGGCCCGCAGCACGGCCTGGGCGTCGCCCACCACCTGGATGGGGATGTCGGCGGTGATGATCTCGTCGCGGTTCACCAGCAGGAAGTCGACGTGTGAGACGGTGCCGCGCACGGGGTCGCGCTGGATGTCCTTGGCCATGGCCAACTGGGCCCGGCCGTCGAGCTCCAGGCTCAGGAGGGCGTTGAGGCCGGCGTCGCCAGACAAGGCGGAGCGCAGGGCCCGGGCCTCGACGGCAATGGGGAGCGGGTCGGTGCCGTGGCCGTACAAGACGCCGGGGATCTGGCCCGACGCGCGCAGCCGGTTGGCGGCCCGGGAGCCGGTGGGACGGCCGACGACAGCGGGGAGGGTGATCTCAGGCATGGCCGACCATTCTAGGCCACGCCGATTTCACCGGTCCTTTCGCCCTCTTCGCGGCTCAGGCCGAGGGGAGGACCGGGACCGCATTGTGGCCCAGCAGCCGGCCGTCTGCGGCGTAGGCGGCCACGTCACTGACCATCAGGTCGGGGTCGGGCTGGACGACGAAGTAGACGCAAGGGAACTGGTCGTATCTGAACACGTCGACCGTCAGCTTGGTGCCGTTGGTCAACGTGGCCACGACCTTGGCCGTCTCCAGGCTGGCCTGGCCGCCGTAGAGCCACTCGTCGTTGCTGATCTTGCCGCCGCCCGCGTCGACCGGCGGGCGCCGGTGGCACGACCCGCCTCCCCCTCCATGGGCGGAGTCGTCCGGGCCGTCGGCCACTTCGACCTCCGCATCACAGGGCTGGCCGCCCTTGGTGTAGGCGTAGAACCTCCACTCGCCTCGGTCGTGCTTGGCCTGGCCGGACGTGACCATGACCGCGTCCGGTTCCTTGGGCGCCATCAAATCGAGCACGGCCTGGTGTGCGTGGGCACTCTGGGGCCCCGATTTCGGCGCCCCGCGTGGCGCGGGCCCGCTCGGTGCCTGGGCAACAGTGGGCTCCGGTGCTGAGGCGGAAGGCTGCGAAGGCGCACGCGTTGTCGGCGGCCCCGACGTCGGTACGGCGCGAGAGGCGTCCGGCGACGGTTCGTCCACAGGCGCCTGCGGTGGCGTCGACGCGGCCGCCCTTCGTGCTCGTGGGTGCCGGCTCAAAGATCGGGGGGACGCGAGGACCAAGGCAAGCAGGTCGAGGACCAGCAGCACCGCGATCCCCACCGCGACCGCGGCCGCCATCCCGTTCTGGGCACCTTTGTTGGTCATATGGACAAGAAAAGGTGCCCAGAACGGTGGAGGGGCGCGTGGGCCGGGTGGGCGGGGCTGAGGGGGGCGGGGCGGGCGGGCACAGCAGCAGCGGCGGCGGGCACAGCGGCGGTGGGCATGGCAGAAGCGGTCAGGACTGGTTTTCGCCGCCGAAGATCTCGGAGACGGACGTGTCCTCGAACACGGCGTCGATGGCGTCGGCGATGATCCCCGCGGCGGACAGCACCTCGATGTTGGGGAGTTGCTTCTCGGGCGGCAGGGGCAGCGTGTTGGTGATGAACAGCCGGCTGATGGACGAGTTCTTGAGCCGGTCGGTGGCCGGGTCGGACAGCACGCCGTGGGTGGCCGCGGCCCAGACCTCGGACGCCCCTGCGGCGGCCAGCCGGTCGGCGGCGGCCACGATGGTGCCTGCCGTGTCGATCATGTCGTCCACCAGCAGGCACAGCCTGCCCTCGACCTCGCCCATCACGCCCAGGGCCTCGACCTGACTCGAGTCGGTCTTGGACCGCTTCTTCCAAATGGACGCCAGGTCGGCGTTGAGGTGCTGGGCGTAGACCTCGGCCGCCTTCAATCGACCGGCGTCGGGCGCCACCACGACCAAGTCGCCCGAGGCCTCCTCCTGCAACCTGGTCACCAATACAGGGGTCGCGGTGAGGTGGTCGACGGGCCCGTCGAAGAAGCCCTGGATCTGACCGGAGTGCAGGTCCACGCTCACGATCCGGTTGGCGCCCGCCGCAGTAAACATGTCGGCCACCAGCTTGGCCGTGATGGGCTCGCGCCCCGACGCCTTGCGGTCCTGTCGGGAGTAGCCGTAGTACGGGCACACGGCCGTGATGCGCTTGGCCGAAGCCCGCTTGGCCGCGTCGATCATGATGAGCTGCTCCATGATCGAGTCGTTCACCGGCACGCAGTGGGTCTGCACGATGAAGACGTCGGCGCCCCGGATGGACTCGTCGTAGCGGCAGTGGATCTCGCCGTTCGGGAACTGCTTGAGGTTGGGCTCCCCGAGCTGCACGCCCAGGCGCTCGGCGATCTCCTCGGCCAGTCCTCGGTGGGACCGGCCCGAGTAGAGCTCGAGTCGCTTCGTGGGCACCAGCTCCATCGCTTACTCCCCTGTGTCGACGCCCGTGCTGTAGAAGGGCCCCGTCACGGTACCCGCTGGGAGCTGGGCCCCGGGGGCGATGAAGGCGAACGGCCCCACCCGCGCGTCGGCACCGATCTCGGCCTGCCGGCACACGCTGTTCTCGATCACGGCGCCGTCCCCGACGATGCAGTCGACCAGGCGCGTGTTGGGCCCGATCTCGGCCCCGGCCCCGACCTTGGTGACGCCTTGGAGGATGGCACCGGGGAACAGGGTCACGTCCGAGGCCAGCTCGACAGAGGCGTCGATGTACGTGCGCTCCGGGTCGAGCATGGTGACACCCCTTCGCATCCAACGCTCGTTGGTGCGGTCCCGCAGCTCGGCCTCGGCGATGGCCAACTGGGCCCGGTCGTTGACGCCCGCCGCCTCCATCGGGTCCGACACGACCATGGACACGACCGGGTAGCCCGCGTCGTGCAGCACCTCGATGACGTCGGTCAGGTAGTACTCGCCTTGCGCGTTCTCAGGGCTGAGGCGGCGCAGCGACGGAGCCAGCACACTGCGGCGGAAGCAGTAGATGGACGTGTTGACCTCGTCGATCTGGCGCTCTTTGTCGTCCGCGTCGGCATGCTCGACGATGCGCGCCACCCGGTCGCCCTTGTCCCGAACGATCCGGCCGTAGCCGGTGGGGTCCTCGATGCGGGCGGTGAGGATGGTGGCCGCGGCGTCGGCGGCCCGGTGGGTGCGGACCAACGCGGCCAGCGTGGCCGGGCGCAGCAGCGGCGTGTCGCCCGGCAGCACGACGATGTCGCCGTCGTCTGCGTCGTCGTCCTCGGGAAAGCCGGTGAGGGCCACGGCCACGGCGTCGCCGGTGCCGCGCTGCACGTGCTGCTCCACGAAGTCGAGGATGAGCTCAGGGGACGCCAGCTCCTGCAAGGCCTTGGTGACCCGCTCGGCGCCGTGACCGACCACGGCGACCACACGCTCGATGGGCAGTTCGCCCAAGGCGTCGATCACGTGCATGACCATGGGGCGGCCGCACAACAGGTGCAGCGGCTTGGGCCGGGTCGAGCGCATCCGCGTGCCCTCTCCGGCGGCGAGGACGACGGCAGACAGCGGGCGTTCGCTCATGATGATGTTTTACCCCCTCGGACAAGGACCGTCCGTGACGCCGGTCACCGAGCGGCTCCGAGCCTTGCCGGGCGGGCCGACGAAGCGCAGAATGCCAGACATGTGCCGGGCCAGATACGAAGACACCCACCAAGGCTTTGTCCGCCATGCGCAGCGGGTCGCCGCCATCCTCGCGGTGGGACTCGCCGTGTGGGCCCTCACCGGGGCAGGCGTGTTCTGGCCGGGTTGGGTGGCGCTGATCCTGGGGGTCAAGCTGGCCGCCCACGCCCGCAGGGTCTACAGCGGCGGTCGGTCGGATGCCGACCTGGACATCGCAGACGACGACAACGTGGACCAGGCCCTCGTCCACCGGGACCAGTTCGAGGACGAGTTCGAGATCGTGTAGCTCGGGGGCAGCGGATCGAACGCTGATTCTCAGATCCAAAGTCTGATGTCCTGCCGTTTGGACGACCCCCGATCGGCGCCCCTGAACATACCGGGGTTGGCACCGGCACCGGCCGCCACCTACCCTCTGACCCCGCCATGGGCTCGTTGATCAAAAAGCGCCGCAAGCGCATGCGGAAGAAGAAGCACAAGAAGATGCTGAAGGCCACCCGCTGGCAGAGGCGGGCAGGCAAGTAGCGCGGCCGCTCCTCACGGGGCGGCCGTTTCGCGTCTCCCGCCCCTCATCTTTTCCACAGCACCTGCTGCTGTGGAAAAGTCGCGCTGGGGGTCAGCGCCAGGGCAAAAGGTCGGACGGGGCCTGGGCCAACTCGGGGTCGCGGGCCAGGACGTAGTCGGCGTCATAGGGCCAGCGGTCGTCGTCGGCCAGTTCTCCCTCGAACAGGAACCGCAAGAAGCTGAGGACGCTGCCAGCCACGATCTGGTCGATGGCGTCGAAGCCCTCCTGGGCGTCCACGAAGCCGACCCAGACCCGCTCGCCGCCAGCGCCACCCGCGGCGTCGCGCCGGAAGACCACCCAGTAGTCGCCGTTGCCGTCCCCCGCGATGGGCACCCAGCCCAGTCCCGCCCAGTCCGGGAAGATCCGCAGGTAGTGCTCGATGCTGAGAAAGTCGTCGGCGTCGCGCAGCCCGAAGACGTTGCCGGGCGGCACCACTGCGCCGTTCACCCGTTGCAGCCAGCTCACCACTTCGCCTGGCAGCGTCAGCCCGGTCCTGACCTCGAAGCCGCGCACGTCCTCCGCCGATGCGCCCGTCGGGGGCGGTCCACCGTCCGTCAGCCGGGCCAGCAAGGCCAAGACGTCTTCCATCACCGCTCGATCATGCCCGCTCGATCATGCCTGCCCAACCGGCGCGCCCTACTGATCACTCAGGTTCTGCATGAGGTGGCCGTACATCTCGTCCACCTGATCGCGCTGGGCCAGCAGCTCGTCCTCGGTGGGCGTGCGTCCGCACAGCCCGGCTTTGAACTGCTGCCAGGCCGAGCTGACCTTGGCGTGGTCCGAAGGCGTCAGGCCCGCCAGGTTGTCGATGGCGTTGATGTCGCCCGAGTACACGTCTCGCCACTCGATCTGGATGCGATGGTGCACCTGGAGCCCCGACGCGCTCGCCTCCTGGCCGGTCACGTCCTGCCACGTCCTGCGGGCCGCTCTGCGGATGGACTGGTCCTCGGCCTTGCGACTGGGCCGGTCCGCCGACGCGTCGCAGTTCTCCGTCCTCGTCCGCCTGCCCCGGCCGCCGTCTCCATTGCCGCCCGCGCCCGCGGCGGTGGCGGGCTCGCACGCGTCGGCCGCGTCGCCCGTGCGCAGCAGGGAGCACCCGTCAGGGACCGAGCCCGTCTTTGACGTGCACGAGGCGACGGTGCCGCCCGCACCGCACTTCCCCTTGTCGGTGGCCTTGGCCGTCTTGATGTGCGTGGGCCGGTCGGGCGCCTCGTTGACCAGCGTGGTCGCATTGGTCAGGTCGGCCTTGGCCACCTTGAACGCACCGGGGCCGCCGTCAGGCACGGGCGGGGCGACCACTGGCGGCAGGGGCTTCGGCTTCGGCGGACGAGGCGGACGGGGTCCGCCGGGACGGCCGCCCGGAGGGCCGTGGCGCGGGTCGGTGGACGGCCAGTCGTAGACGTAGTGGCCCAAGCCGTGGCCGACCGTGTCCCAGTCGAACTCCCGCGAGACCGGGTCCCAGTACATGGACACGCCGGAGTTGGAGGTGAAGTTGATGTGGCTGGTCGCGGGAGCGGATTGCGGGCTCGACTTGCCGCCGCCGCTCAGCCCCGACCACGCCAGAGCCCCGCCGATGAGGGCGCCGATGCCGTCCACGAGCGCCTGGATGGCATTGCTCGACCCCGGCGGACCCATGCCGCCGCCGCCCTCCATCTGCGCCGACGTCATGCCCGCAGGCGCGCCCTGGGACTCGATGACGCCCACGTGACCACTCGGGTCGCGGCCCGACAGCGGGTTGCCCGACACATAGGCGTACCGATTGGCGCCGGAGACGGTCCAGTCGTCCTGGGTCACCTCGTCGCGCGACGAGAACTGGGCTCGGGCCGGGTTGTACCAGCGGGCCTGCATGTGCACGCTGCCGGTGGCCGAGTCGGTCCACTGGCTCTGCATGCCCAGCGGCCCCCGAATGCCTGAGCCGGACGAGGCCGTCGTTGCGCCCCACGGGTCGTAGGCGGTGGCCGACGACACCGAGCCCGTCGCCGGGTCGAAGGTCGCGGTCACGTCGTCATGGCCGTCGGCCAACAGCTCGGTGGCCGTGGCCGTGACGCCGCTCTGGGCCAGGACGTCTCCCTGCGCGTCGCGGGCGACCTTCACGCCGCCGTCGGCGACCGGCTCGAGGTCGAGACCGCTGTACGACATGGCTGTGCCGTTGTGGAGCGCGGTGCGGTCGAGGGCGTCGTAGGAGTACGTGCTGGGTCCGTCGTTGAGGATGCGGTCGAAGGCGTCGGCTGTGAGTGCGGTCGTGGTCGTGCCGCTGCGACGGGTCGCCAGCGTCCCCCGCGGCGTGTACGTGTACGCGTTGCCGGCCGTGTCCGAAAGCAGTCGGCCGCGCTCGTCGTAGGCCGACGTCACGCCCGCAGCCGACGTGCGGTTGCCTGCCGCGTCGTAGCCATAGGAAACCGCGGCCCCACCCGGGGGGGTCCACGAAACGAGGCGGTCGGCCAAGTCGTAGGCGTACGCGGAGGTGCCCGCCCCGGCCGTCCCCACTGGGCCGATGGCCTTGGTGACGACGTTGCCGTCGGCGTCGTAGGTGTAGTCCGTGCGGTAGGTGGCCGCGCCGTTCGGCCCGGCCAACACGTCGGACGCCAACTGGGTGCGGTCGGTGTACGTCCACGTCCGCACCGGTCCGTTGGCACCCACCGTCTCGGTGCGGGGCTCGGCCGCATCGGTGTAGGTCCACGTGCGCGTCTTGCCCGTCACCGCGTCGGTGGCGGTCGCGGGCAGACCGCGCAGGTCCCACGTGAAGGTGGCCGCGCCCGCCGCGTCGGTGCGCGACGTCAACCGTCCGTCCTCGTCGTAGGCCAGCGTGACCGCGCCCGCGGGCCCGGTGGCGCTGGTCAACAGCCCGCGGTCGTCGTACGCGAACGTCTGCGTTCCGGACGGATGACTGATCGACGTGACCCGGCCGACGGCGTCATAGGTCCACGACTTCAGACCCGGTGCGCCGACCCCGGTCTCCTTGACGACCCGGCCCAGGGCGTCGCGCGTCTTGGTGACCGAGACGCCTCCCGGCTTGCGCGTCTCCACCGTTGCACCAGCCGCGTCGTAGACATCGGTGAACGTCCTGTCGGCCGCCGCGGGCTGGGCCGCAGTGGCGGGCTCGACCACCGACTCGGGCAGGTTCCACGGCGTGAATGCAGCCGTCGTGGCTTGGTTCAGCGGGTCGGTGGTCTTGACCCGGTTGCCCACCGCGTCATAGGCGAACGCGGTCGTGGCCGAGCTTCCGTTGGCCAACGGCTGGGTCACTGACAGGATGCGATTGAGGGCGTCGTAGGACGCAGTGCGGGTCGAACTGGTGGTGAGGCCCGGACCCGACGCCGACGGCGTGCGCGACGTGACGTTGCCCGCCAGGTCGTAGCCCGTGTTGGCCGTGTGCAGCAGCGTGCCGGTGGGCCCGAACTCGGCCGCCGACGTGGGCCTGCCCGCCAGGTCGTAGGTGGTGCGCTTGACCCTGTTCAACGGGTCGGTGGTGGACGCAGCCCGACCCGCCAGGTCCCGGCCGATCCGCCAGATCTTCCCGGCCCCGTCCTGGGCCTGGATGCGCTCGGAGGCCGCGTTGTAGTCGGCGTAGGAGACCTCGCCGTGCGGCAGCGTGGTGCGGTTGACGTTGCCGAGGTCGTCATAGCGGTACGACGTCGTGAACCGGCTGGGCGTTGCCGTCCCGTTGCGGACGACGTCGGTGGACGACAGCAGGCGGTTCAGGTCGTCATAGGTCGACTCGGTGACGGCGCCCACCTGGTCCACGACCGACGTGGTGTTGCCCGCGTCGTCGTAGCTGAAGCGGGTGACCCCCGCGGCGGCAGAGGCGTTGGCCTTTGGCTCCGTCCTGCGCACCGGCCGGTTGAGGTTGTCGTAGTCGAACGTGGTGGTCTGGCCACGACGGTCGACCATGGACACGACGTTGCTATTGGCGTCATACGTGCTGCGCTCGGTCGGCGTGATGGGGGCCAAGCCGGGCGGCGTGTAGGTCGGATAGGTCGTGACCGTGGGCCGGCCCAGCCGGTCGAAGGCCACGCTGGTGACGTTGCCGTTGGCGTCCTTGGACGCCACCACGTCGTCGAAGGTGTCGTAGCCCTGGAAGCTGACTGGCGCCGCCGTCCCGCCAGACGCGTTCGGCACGGCCGGGCTGTCCGTGCGGACCAGCCTTCCGAGCGGGTCGTAGGACATCGTGGTCCGATAGGCCGGATCGGGCGGCGTGGTCGTCCCGCCCCGCGGGTCGGTCACCGAGGTCACCAGGCCGCGCTGGTCGCGCACCCGGTTGGTGACCAGGTCGACAGCGCCGTTCTCGACCGTGCTCTGGAGCATCCGGCCTTCGTTGTCGTAGGTCCAGCGCTGCTCCTCGGTGCGAGTGCCGTCGGTGACCGTCTGGCGCAGCACGTTGCCGTTGGCGTCGTGCGCGTACGCGACCCGGCGGTTGAGCCCGGTCGGGTCGAGCGTGGTCCCGGTGAGCCGTCCCGCCGCGTCATACGCGGATGTGACGACCCGAAGCGTGTTGCCCAGGCGCGTGGTCGTCTCGTCGCCCGCGGCGTCGTAGTCGTGCGACTCCACGACGTAGTCGCGCGTCGTCCCCGCAGGGTCGCGCAGGCCCAACAGGGTGACCGCCTTGAGTCGGTCGTCGTCGTAGTAGGCGAACTTGCGGGTCCGACCCCGGGCGTCGACCTCGGTGTCGATTCGGCCGGCTGGGTCATACGTCCGCTGGAGAAGCGTGACGTCGCGCCCAGGCCCCGGCGTGATGGGATCGTCGACGAAGCCCTGAGCCACGATGGACGACAACTCGCCCCGCTTGGTGTAACCGAACCCCACGACGTGACCGCGTCCATCGGTCGAGGCGACGACCCGGCCCGCGTCGTCGAAGCGGCGCGAGGTGGTGTTGCCCTCGGCGTCGGCCCCGCCCTGCGCCACGTCGGCCGCGTCGAAGTCGACGTGGGTTCGACGGGCCGGGTCGTTGCCGCGGAGGTCGGACACGATGACGTCGGTGCAGTTCCCGTTGGCGTCGTACGCGTACGTCGTGCGGCGCTGGTGCGGCGTCGACGTCACCGCGTCGGTGGTGGCGGGCTCGGTGACCGTCTCCAGCCTGCCCAACGCGTCGTACGTGCTCGTCGTGGTCAGGCCGCCCGGATACGAGTTGGAGAACTGGGTGGCGGTGACCTGCCTGCCCATGGCGTCATAGGCGAAGTCGGTCCGGAGTCCGGCGCGGTCGATGGTGCGCGTGGGGTCGCCCGCCGCGTTGTAGAAGAACTGCGTCGCGCGCTGGAGCGCGTCCGTCTTGGTGGACAACAAGCCGGCGGGAACGGTGCCGGTGGACCCGACGGCAGCCTCCGTGCCCGTCGTGTACGACTGCGACTCGGTAGTGCCTTGGGCGAACTCGGCCGTGGGCGGGGTGACGGTCGAAGCCGGCGCGCCGCTGGCCGTGTAGGTGTACGAGGTCTTGAACCGGTCGTCGGTGGGGCCGCTCGAACGCGGGTCGCGATAGGCGACCAGCCGGTCGTTGCGCAGGTCGTTGGCGGCGCCGAGGTAGTAGTCGTAGTACGACGCGGGCGCACCGTCGTAAGCCGTGCGCTTGACCACGTTGCCACGCCCGTCGTTGACCAGCGTGATGGCGTGGCCGTTCTCGTCGGCGATGCGCGAGACAGAACCGTTGACGTCGTAGGCGAACGACCGCGAGCTCCCCAACTCGTCCTTGCGCAGGATCAGGCGGCTCGACCCGTCGTAGGTCATCGCCACCGCGTTCAGCAGAGGGTCGGTGAACGTGACCGTCGTCTGGGCGGGCGAGGCCTGCGTGGTGACGGCGTAGGTCCAGCGCTTGTTGCGACCGTCCTGACGCCAGTCCACCCGACCGGTGACGTCGTCGTAGTGGACCTGCTCGGTGGTGTTGCCCTTGGGCCGGGTGACTGAGGCCAGCCTGCCTGCGGGGTCGTAGGCGTACGTCGTGCAATGGCGGTCGGTGGGCGTGTCCAGCGGGTCGCACGCCCGGTCCAGGCGGTCACCCGTGTAGGCGTAGGTCCACGACCTCGGCCCGGCACCGTCGACCGCAGGCGTCGTCGCCGAGGTGATGTGGGCGCCCGTCCAGGTCAGCGTGACCGAGCGGCCGCTGGCCACGTCGGCGAAAACGGTGTGGCCCGCACCGTCGGGCGTGAGCGTCACCTTGCGAGCGGTCGGGTCGGTGACGGACGACAGCGCGCCAGTGGTGTCGAACGTGTAGGTGGTGGAGGACTTGTCGGACAGGGTCGCGCCCGACGCGGTGGAGGTCAGCGTGGCGAAGTAACCCGGCGATGCCGCCCACGTGTTGTCCGGGTTGCGGGCGAAGGCCTGACGGCGGCCGTCCTGATAAGAGACGGTCGCGTTGGCGCCCGCGAAGTCGACGCGCATGTCGAACAGGCTCGACCAGCCCACGCCGAAGGCATGGTTGGCGGCGTCGCCGCTGTTGTAGGTGCGCTGCACGCCGAGCTGCGGGCCCACCGACTGCACCGGCGCCTCGAAGGCGGACGTGACGTAGTTGCCGATCGACGGGTTCACGCCGCCTTCGGAGACGCCGTACGGATCGTCGCCGAAGTGGGAGGCGGCGTTGGCGTCAGGGACGACGGTGGTGAACGAGCGGACCCACGTCGGGTCGGTCTGGACGCTGCCGTCCTTGATGTAGACGTGCCAGTAGTACGTCGTCCGCCAGTACAGCTTGTTGGCGGGCAGCGTCCACGACGACGCGCTGATCCACCCGGAGTTGAAGCACGTGCCCGCCTCGGCGTCCGTGCCGGTGCAGACGCGGAAGTAGTAGGTGACCGGGCCGGGGTAGTCGTCAGGGTCGTCGCCCGTCACCGAGAAGGTGGGCGTGGTGGTGGTGACGGCGGCCTTGTCGGCGGGCGCGTTGGTCGCCGTGATCTTGGGCGCCACATTGCGAACGGTGAAGGCCTGGGCGGTCGACATCTTCACGCCCTCACTGGAGAACCAGGTGACGCTGTCGCGCACCATGTCCCAGATGATCTTGTAGCTGCCGGGCGGGAGGTTGCCGACCTTGGCGTTGACGGTGATCGCCTCGCGAGGGCTCACGTCCTGCGGCATGGGGGTGCGGGGACCGGACTCGACGAACGCGCCTGCGCTGTCGTAGACCCGATAGCCCAGCTTGTAGGCGCTGTTGGCGGGCCAGGTCAGCGTGCCCCAGTTGGTGACCTTGACGGGAACGACGCCGTCGGTGTTGTTGGTGACCGGCGTGGTGAATGCGGAGCCCGGCGCGTACAGCGCGCCATAGGGCGTGTAGGTGAACTTCAGCTTCGGCGCGCTTGTGTGGTTCGTCGGGTCGGCCGTATAGGAGGCGAAGTTCTTCCAGTAGTAGTTGTCGGTGTTGCTGCCCGCCCGGACGGTGAGGCCGTAGTTGGCCTTGCCGTGGGTCCAGGCCTGCACGGCGTCGGTGACGTCCATGGCGTCCCAGCCCGCGCCGCCGCACGTGTCGCCCTTGGCGGTGGAGATGGTGTCGACGGGCGTGGCGTCGTACGCCGCGCCGGGGCCCGACAGCATGCTCGAGCCGGACCACGAGGCCTTGACCGTGTAGACCGAGAAGCTGTGCGGCGTGCAGATCCACGAGTGGGTCTCGTACAGGTCCAGCTCGGCGCCGGTGACGTAGTAGTTGTTGTACGTCGAGTTGATGGTGTTGAAGTGCAGGTAGGTAAAGGCCGGGTGGCCGCCTGAGTCGTACGTCCCCGCCTTGAGCTCCGTCTCAGTGCTGTTGTTGGCCGAGTAGTTGGTCTGGACGTAGGTGTCGTCGGACTCGGTCGTCTTGCTGACCGTCGTCGGGTCCACCTTGATTGGAAAGACGCGGGCCGGGTCGTGGATCCACGCCGCGTCCAACGTGAGCTTGAGCGCTGGGCCTTGCGTGGTGGCGACGATGGAGTAGCGCGAGTTCCTGTTGGTCGCGCCCATGCCCGGACCTGGGTCGTAGGCCGCATCCTCGACCGTGGCCTTGGGCGTGCGGGCGCGGGTGGTGCCGGTGGCGTCGTTGAAGAGGACGTCGCCGGTGGCCTGGTCGACGGTTGGGATCAGGCCGGTGAGGGTCAGCGGGAAGGTGAACTCGGTGGGCGCGGCCGCGCTCTTGAGGACCAGCGTCTCCTTGAGCCCGTCGGGCCTGGTGTCGACTTGCACGTCGGTGCTCGGGAGGGCGTCGGGGTAGGTGGCCCGGGCGCCGACGACAGTGGCGGGCACGTTGGCCGCGCCGCGAATGGCATAGGCGAGGGCGTGGCCGGGGGCGACCTCGATGGAGGCCAGCGGCCGGGCTGCGGCGGTGGTGGCCAGGCGGGTGGCGACGGGCGTGGCCCGAGGGGCGAGGTGGTCGTCGTTGGGGTTGGTGCCGCGCGCGGCGGCGAGCGTGGTGTCGATGGTCCGCCAGGCGCCGTCCGGGCCGCGGAAGCGAACGGGCGCGCTGGAGACCTCGGTGGTGAAGGAGCCGTCCGCGTTCTTGTACGTGGTGGAGTCGGCCGTGGCCTTGTCCGGCAGCTCGACGCTGGTGGCCGGGTCGAAGCGACCGCGCTTGACCGGGGCTTCGTGTGCGTCGGCCGCGTCCGCGTCGGTGAGCGTCATGGGTGGCTCGACGGTGGTGGCGGCCAGCGAGTCGCTGTCCTGGCTGGGCGGCCGCTCGTTGAGCTTGCGGCCCGCGGTCTGCGTGGGGGCGGCGGAAAGCGGGTGGGCCACGGCCGCGCCCGCGGCGGGCTTGTGCTTGGGCGACGCGGCGCCGGCGCTGGCGCTGGGTGTGGCGCCGGCGCTGGGTGTCGATGCGTCGGCCGCCCACGCCCCGTTTGCCATCGGCACCAGCCCGAGCACAAGCGCGCTGGCCACACCGATGGCGATCGTCCGCACCCGCCCCATGTCCCTCTCCTCGCCCCAGCGAGCCAAGCCCCCAGCGAGCTTCTGCTCCGAGGAGTAAACGAGCCCGCTCCGCCCCGATTACACCCCCCTCAACTTTTCCACAGCAACAGGTGCTGTGGAAAAGCGCGGGGGTCAGGTCAGCCGGGAGGGGGGACGGTGCGGGTGACGACCAGGCCGTCGCCTTCGTACTCGCCCTCCACGAACCACGTGCCGCCGCTGCCCGCCAGACCCGGCGTCTGGCCGGTGGCGTCGCCCAGCCGGTCCCGCCAGCGGGCCAGGTCCGGCGCCACCGCCAGCGCGGCGGCAACCAAATCGTTTCGGGGAACGCCGGCGCCCAGCCCGCCGCCGCCACCAGCGGCGCCGGCCAAGCCACGCTCGCCGCCCAGGCGATCCCACATGGCGTACACCGCGGGCGTCGACACGTGCAGCGGGGGCGTGAGCAGAGTGAAAGCCTTGTCCACGAACGGAAGCGGCTCCACCACCTCCCCGATCCCCCGCACGCGCGCTCGGCCGCCCACGACGCAGAAGGGCACGTCTGCCCCGACCGCTACCGCCACCGACAGATTCCGACACCCTGCCCACCGCAGCACGGCCGCGGCGTCGGCCGACCCGCCCCCCAACCCAGCCCCGGCGGGAATGCGCTTCACCAGCGACACATGGGCGTCGCGGCCCACGGCAGCCAACGCCAAGGACACCAGGTTGTCGGCGGGCAGGTCGTTCACGCCCGCAGAGAAGACCAAGGTGTCGCACAGGTCGATCGACACCATCTCGGCGTCGATCAGGTGATAGCCGTCGTCGCGCACGCCCACCACCTCGAGCGACAGCGTGAGCTTGGCGAACGCCTGAACCTCCCCCTCCACAACCTCCACCCCACTCACCGACTCACGCACGCGGCCAGCCTGCCCCAGTCGGCGACCCCCAGCTCCTCGGCCCTGGCCTCCGGCCGCACGCCCGCAGCCTCGAACACGGCCTCGTCCACCCCCAGCGCGGCGAGCGAACGCCGCAGCATCTTGCGCCGCTGGCCGAACCCGGCTCGGGCCAACTCGAACAGCAACCCTGCGTCCACGTCCGACCCCAGCAAGGGTCGCTCCCGGCGAACGATCGACACCAATGCCGACTCCACCTTGGGCACGGGCACGAACACGCTGGCAGGCACACGCCCCACCACCGCGGCCTCGGCCCAGTAGGCCACCTTCACCGACGGCAACCCGTACTGCTCGTCGCCCGGACCGGCCGCCAGCCGCTCCCCCACCTCGCGCTGCACCATCACCAGCATGCGCCCGATCTGCGGCACGTCGTCGAGCAGGTCCAGTACCAGCGGCGTGGCCACGTTGTACGGCAGGTTGGCCACGAGCACCCACCGGCCAGGCGACTCGCGGCCCAACAACGCGGCCCAGTCGAGCGACATGGCGTCGGCCTCCACCACGGCGACACCGAGCCCTTCGACCACGCCGCGCAGGACGGGGACGAGGTACTTGTCCACCTCGACCGCGGTGACCGACGCGCCAGTGGCGGCCAAGGCCAGCGTCAACGATCCGAGCCCGGCGCCGATCTCCACGACCCGGTCCCCCGGCCCTACGCCCGCCAGCCGGGCGATGCGGCGCACGGTGTTCGGGTCGGCGACGAAGTTCTGCCCCAGGGCCCGACTCGGGCGCAGACCGTGCTCTTCGAGCAGGCGCAGGACCTGCCCGCGGGTCAGTCCGCTACCACTCGATGCGGACGTCGATCACACCAGTCGAGGGCGGGGCCAGATCGTCGTACGACGTCTTGGCCAGGTCGATGATGCGACCGGCCACATGCGGCCCGCGGTCGGCCACACGACACTTCACGGACCGGCCGTTGGCCACATTGATCACCGTCAACACCGTCCCCATGGGCAGGGTGCGGTGGGCGCATGTCCCAGTGGGCGCGTCGTACCACGACGCCTTGCCCGACTGGGTGTTGGGCGGCTTGGTAGTCGTGGTCGTGGGCGGCGGCTTGCGCACCGTCGTGGTCGTCGTGGCCGGCTTCTTGACCGCCGCAGCCTTGGCGACGGGCTTGTTGGCCACGACCCGAACCGTGGCGGCCGTCGTCGAGGGGGCGGCGAGAGTGGTCGACGTGGTCGCCACAGTGGTCTCGACCATCACCGCGGCCGCCTCCTCCATGCCGACGCGACGGGCCGACCGGCTGGACCGGTCCAAGGCTTCGCGCTCGGCCATGTCGGCCTGAGCGGGTCGCTGGACACTGACGACCGTGGACGTCGTGTCGTGACTCCTACGCGCGACGAGGAGCGGTACTGACAACAGGGCGCCACACAACAGCAGCGGCACCGCGCACCGTCTCCCCAGTGCGATTCTTCCCGGCAGGGCTCCACCCTTTCCGTCGGGACGCTTCTGGGCTCGGGGGGTGAACCTAGGAGGGGAATTACAAGTCCGGCAAATCGAACATCCGGGCCGCGGCCGACCAACTGGCCGCGGCAACCTCTTCGACGGACAGGCCCTTGGCGCCTGCCACCGCCGCCCCCACCAACGGCACCAGCGCGGGCCGATTGCGCTCGCCCCGATGGGGCACCGGCGTCAGATACGGCGAGTCCGTCTCGACCAGCACGCGCTCCAGCGGGCAAAGGGCGGCCGCCTCTCGAAGCTCGCCTGCGGCCTTGAACGTCACGATGCCGCTGAAGCTGAGCGACGCGCCGAGGTCCAAGGCCCGCCTGGCCTCGGCGGGCCCGCCGGTGAAGCAGTGGAAGACCGTCCGGTGGGGCATGCGCTCGGCCGCGAGGATGTCGAAGGTGTCGTCCCATGCCTCACGCGTGTGGATGACCAACGCCAGGTCGTGTTCGTGGGCCAACGCGATCTGCGCGGCGAAGGCGGCCCGCTGCTGGTCCCGTGGCGAATGGTCGTAGTGGTAGTCGAGTCCGCACTCGCCGATAGCGACGACCTTGTCCTGCCCCACCAGGGCGACGATCGAGTCGACGCCGTTCACCGCGTCATGCGGATGCAGCCCCACTGTGGCCCACACGCCGTCGTGGCGCTGGGCCGCGGCGATGGCCGCGGCCGACTGCTCGGCATCCGTGCCGACCGTGATCATGCGGGTCACACCCGCCGCACGCGCCTCGTCGATGACGGACTCGTCTACCCCCTCGTAGGGGATGTGGCAATGGCTGTCGGTCCAGCTCACGCGCCGGTCACGTCCAACTCACTTGCGCGGGAACAGCGGCTCGCCCTTCTCCACCGCCAGCCCGCCCGGATACTGGCCCCACGCGGCCGCGTCGGGCAGGCGCTGCTCGGCGGGCAGGCCGGACAGGCCGATGCGCCGCCACAGCTCGTCGCACGCGTCGGGCAGCGCGGGCGAGGCCAGCACGGCCACGATGCGCAGGGCTTCGAGCGCGTCGCCCAAGACCGCGTCGAGCGCAGGTCCGGGCTCGGCCTTCCACGGCTCGTTGGCCTCGAGATAGGAGTTCGTCTCGCGGATGAGCCGCCAGGTTGCGTCCAGCGCGGCCGCGGGCTGGAGGTCGGCCCAGCCTTGTGCAGTGTCGTCGTAGACCTGACGGGCCACGTCGGCCAGCGGACTGTCGCTCGCCGGCGCGGGCCCGACGCCGCCGCACTTCTTGCCCACGACGGTGGCCACGCGCGAGGCCAGGTTGCCGAAGTTGTTGGCCAGGTCCGCGTTGTAGCGGGCCACCAGTCCTTCGAAGCTGAACTCGCCGTCGGGCCCGAACGGGTTGCGCAGCAGATGGTGGCGGACGGCATCGACACCGACCTCGTCGGCCAGGTCCTGCGGGGAGATCTGCGTCGTGTTCAAGCCCGACTTGGAGATCTTCTCGCCGCCCGCCAACAAGAAGCCGTGCACGCCGATGCGGTGCGGGGGCTCCTCGCCCGCGGCCAGCAGCATGGCGGGCCAGTACACGCAGTGGAATCGGATGATGTCCTTGCCGATGACGTGGTGCACGGCGGGCCACCACTGCTCGAACCGAGACCGGTCGTCCCCGTAGCCCACCGCGGTCGCGTAGTTGATGAGCGCGTCGTACCAGACATAGAAGACGTGCTTCTCGTCCCACGGCACAGGCACGCCCCACGTGATGGACGTGCGGCTGATCGAGATGTCCTGAAGCCCTTGTCGGATAAGGCCCAACGCCTCGTTGCGCTTGCCCTCGGGGAACACGGCCTCGGGGTTGGCCTCGTACCAGTCGAAAAGCGGCTGGGTGTACTTCGAGAGCCGGAAGAAGTAGTTCTCCTCCGACAGGAAGTCGACGGGCCGCTTGTGGATCGGACAGTTGCCGTCCACCAAGTCGTCCTCGTTGTAGTAGGCCTCGCACGACACGCAGTAGAGGCCCTCGTAGGTGCCGAGATAGATGTCGCCGTTGTCGTGCACCCGCTGGAGGAACTGCTGCACCGAGGTGTAGTGCCGCGGCTCGGTGGTGCGGATGAAGTCGTCATGGCTGACGTTCAGCAGCCGCCACGTGTCCTTGAACCGCTCGCTGGTGATGTCGGCCTGCTCCTTCGGCGTGCGCCCGTTGGCCTCGGCCGCCCGCTGCACTTTGAGCCCATGCTCATCGGTGCCGGTGAGGAACCACACGTCGTCGCCCAAGAGGCGGTGCCAGCGCGCCGCGGCGTCACAGGTGACCGTGTTGTAGGCGTGCCCGATGTGCGGCACGTCGTTCACGTAGTAGATCGGTGTGGTGACATAGAAGCGGTCGGGCGCGGGCGGGGGCACGTTGTGGAGATTAGGAGGACCAGATGCCGAAGCGGTCAGGAAAACCCAGCGTCCGCTTGCAGTTGCGGGACTTCGCACTGACGCTGCCTGGCGCATGGGAGGACCACCCTTGGGGCGAGATCGTCGCCAAGGTGGGCAAGAAGGTCTTCGTCTTCCTCGGCATGGACGGCCCCGACGGCTCCGGGATGTCGGTGAAGCTGACGGAGTCGCACGAGCACGCCCTGTCCGTCGTCGGGGCCAAGCCCACTGGCTATGGACTGGGCAAGGCGGGCTGGGTCAGCGTGCCCTTCGAGGGGGCCGACGTCGAATTGCTCCAAGACTGGATCGAGGAGAGCTACCGCAACGTGGCGACGAAGAAGCTCATCGCACAACTTGATGAGGTCCGACCGGCCTAGAGTCTCGCGGGTGGGGTCAACTGGGATGGCTCGCAAGGTGGATGAGCTGGGGCGGATCGTGCTGCCGGTAGAGACCCGCCGGCTGTTCGGCATCAGTCCAGGCGACGCGTTGGAGATCAGCGTGGCCGACGGCGCCATCAACTTGCGCAAGATCGAGCGGTCGTGCGTCTTCTGCGAAGGCGACCAAGACCTGCGCCAGTTCAAGGGAAAGCTGGTATGCGCAGGTTGTGCGGGCGGGCTTCAGTTCCCTGAAGTCAGCGCCACGTTGTAGACGACTCGTTTCGGGACCCGCAGCTCTGCGGCCACCGCGGCGATGGCGTCCTTCTTCGACTCGCCCGCGCCCTGATGCCGGACCAGCGCGTCGGCGATGTCCTGCTCGGTCGCGGGGCCGGGCGGCGGCGCCCCGTCCAGCACGATGACGTATTCGCCCCTCGGCTCATGGGCCTCGACGTGCTCGACCGCGCCGGCCAGCGAGCCCCTGAACACCTCTTCGTGGAGCTTGGTCAGCTCGCGGGCCAAGGCGACTCGACGCAAGGGCCCGCACGCGTCGGCCAGGTCGCGCACGGTCTGGGCCACGCGGTGCGGCGCCTCGTAGAGGACGGTGGTCCGAGGCTCATCGGCTACGGCTTGAAGGCGCTCGCTCCTGCCTGAGCCTTTGCGGGGGAGGAAGCCCTCGAACACGAACCGATGACTGGGCAGCCCACTGACCACCAGGCCCGCCAGCGCGGCCGACGGGCCGGGCACGACCTCGATGAGGTGGTTGGCGTTGGCCGCGGCGGCGACGATGCGCTCGCCTGGATCCGACACGCCGGGCATGCCCGCGTCGGTGACGACCGCAACCCGTTCGCCCTTGTCCAACAAGGCCAAAACCTGTCTGACCGCGGCCGCCTCGTTGTGGTCGGCCATGACCAGCAGGCGCTTGCCCGCGGTGGACACGCCCGCGGCTGACAGCAGCTTGCGCAGGTTGCGGGTGTCCTCGCAGGCGATGGTCTTGGCGTCGGTGAGCGCCTCGATGGCGCGCGGCGCCAGGTCGCCCAGGTTGCCGATGGGCGTGCCCACCAGGACGAGTCGACCTCGGCCGTCGTGGGCCACGTCGGGTGCAGTCTCGGCCTTGGTCACCCTTTGACCTCGAGCGTGTCGCCGGGCCGAAGCCGCCAGCGTTCAAAGGCGCCTGCTTCGGCCTCGATCGCGCAGTGGGCTTTGAGCCGGGGCAGGCAGAGGCGGTGTCGGCGCAGGCAAAGCGTGGTCAGTACCACCATGTCTGCGTCACAGAAGGCCACGTCGATCGGGAAGCGCATGCCCACGGTGTGGACGGCCTTGGTGGACTCGATGAGCAGGGCCCCGTCGAGGCCGTCGCGTCCGAGCAGGCCTCGCAGCCGGCCTTTGAACGAGTCGGCCACCTCCAGAGCGGCCAGCACCTCGCCATCGCGGAGAAGCCAGGGCATGGGTCAGACGTTGAAGCGGATTTCGAGCACGTCGCCGTCGACGACCTCGTACTCCTTGCCCTCCACGCGCAGCCTGCCAACCTCCTTGGCCGCGTGCCACGAACCGAGTTCGAGCAACTCGTCCCAACGGATGACCTCGGCTCGGATGAACCCCCGTTGCAGGTCGGAGTGGATGACGCCTGCGCATTCGGGCGCCTTGGCCCCGGCCCTGAACGTCCAGGCCCGCGACTCCTTGTCGCCGGTGGTCAAGAACGTGCGCCTGCCCAGCAGGTGGTAGGCCGCCCGGGCCACGCGGGGCAGCGCCCCCTCGCCCAGGCCGAGCCCTTCGAGCAGCTCGGTGCGCTCAGCAGGGTCGAGCTGCGCGGCCTCGGCTTCGAGTTGCACGCTGACCGCCACGACGTCGTCTGCGTTGAGCTCCAAAGCGTCGGCGACCTCCTTGGAGCGGGCGTCGGCCTCGCCCACTTGGTCCTCGCCCAGATTGATCACCGGGAGAACGGGCTTGTTGGTCAACAGGAAGAAGGGCTTCAGCGCGGCCCGCTGCTCGGCGTCGAGCGGGCTGCGGTAGATCGGTGTGCCCCCTTGCAACGTGGTCTGGGCCGCTTCGAGCGCGGCCACCTCGCCCAGCAGGGTCTTGTCGGACTTCGCCGCCTTGCGCCGCTTGTCGATCTGGTTGTCGACCGTCGCCGCGTCGGCCAGCACCAGTTCGAGTTCGAGGATCTGAAGGTCGTCCAAGGGGTCGTGGCCGCCAACCACGTTCTCGTCCTCGAAGGCCCGCAGCACGAGGCAGACGGCGTCGGCCTCTCTGATGCCGGCGAGGAAGCGGTTGCCCAACCCCTCGCCCGTGGACGCGCCTGCGACCAGTCCGGCGATGTCGACGAACTCGACGGTGGCCTGCACCGTCTTCTTGCTCTTGCTCATCTCGCTCAGCTTGAGCAGGCGGTCGTCGGGGACCTGGGCCACGCCCACGTTGGTCTCGGTGGTGGAGAAGGGGTGGGGTGCGACGGGCGCGCTGGCGCCGGTGAGGGCGTTGAAGAGGGATGACTTGCCCGCGTTGGGCAGGCCGACGATGCCGAGGCGCTCCATGGTTCGACGTGCCTACGCGGGCCGGGCCGGGGTGCGCTCCATTCGTCGGAGGCTATCGCCCGCCGCTACCCTCTCCCCCTCATGTCGAAGAAGACCAACAAGCGCAAGCTGCGCTCCAAGAAGAAGGCCAATCACGGCAAGAAGCCCAACTGCGGGCGAGGCTGACGCTTCGCCGGTCGGGGTCTTGCTGACGCTTCGCCGGTCGGGGTCTTGCTGACGCTCGCGGTTGGCGACCCGGCTGCGGTCTGGGACGATCTCGGTTTCGAGGTCGACGGCGGGTGTTGTGTCGTCGGGGGCGTGTGCTTTGCGCTGGGGGCGCAGGGCCGTGGGGTGCGAGCCTGGTCGCTGGCCGCCATCGACGGCCTGCGAACGTGCGACCCTGCTTCCTCAAGGCCGGCTGCCACGAATGGCCCGGCGGCGGGCCGACATCCGAACGGCGTGGTCGGCCTGGACCATCTGGTCTTGACCACGCCCGACCACGTGCGCACCCTCGACGCCTTCGCGGCCGAGGGCTGGGACCTGCGCCGGGTGCGCGAGACCGACACCTACGGCACGCCCATGCGGCAAGGCTTCTTCAAGATCGACTCGGTCGTGCTGGAGGTGGTCGGCCCGGCCGAACCCACGGGCGATGGGCCGGCCCGCTTCTGGGGCCTGGCCTTCACGTCCGACGACCTGGACGCCACCGCGGCCTGGCTCGGGCCTCGCGTGCATCCGGCGAAAGCCGCCGTCCAACCCGGCCGCCGCATCGCCACGTTGGACCGCGACGCGGGCTCCACTGTGCCCATCGCCTTCATGTCCCGCTAAGCCGGGCCACACAAGACGTTCGGCCCGAAAAAAGCCGACACGACGTCCACACCCCGGCGTAGTACAGAAAAAATAGACGAGGGCGGTTGTGTGCGCCCCTTTTTGTGGAACTCTCCTCGTTCGATAGAAGCGGCCTTCCATGGCGCCTCTCGGCACTTGTGGAAAAGGCTCTTTGGAGAGAAATCCATGGACCGAGATGTCGATAGAAGGCATAAGGGGCGGGACCGACACCCGAAAGGTCGTCGCCTCCTGGCACTAGCCGTCGGGATCATTGCCCTCGCTGGCGCGCTCAACACCTCCGTCGCCCCAGTCAGTGCTGCCGCACCTGATCGACAGTTGCCTCTTGTGAGCCCGCTCACCTATTTGATTAACGGGCTTTACTCGCAGTCGTTTTCGGTGGCCGCAGCAGGATGGGCCGACGGGTCGTTGCAAGTCGATGACCTCCAAGGGGTCTTCAGCCTGCAATCGCAGCCTGGCAACAACGATCGCTATATGACGGCTGACGGCCCTGCGGCCTGCCCAGCCAGCGCCTTGGCCTGCGCCACCCTCGGGTGCAAGGACAACACCATCGCCTTTCCCAATCGCTGCACGCTCACGGTCATCACTGATCCCACTCGGATCAATTGGTATCAGGGCAGCGGGACTCCTCCGAACGGCTATGCAGACCTTTGGGGGACGCTGGCGCATGAGAAGACGCACTGGGCCGGGTGCGGTCACTCCACCATCGCCTTGGAAAGCGATGGCTTGGCCACGCCGACCATGCGCAACCAAGGCGGCACGGTCGACGATCGCACGCTCCAACAGGACGACATCAACTGCATTCGGGGCGCACGACTCGGAAGCAACCGAAATGTGGCCGCGAACGGCGGGCTCGGCAATGTCCGCAACGAGTGGGGCGGGTTCAACCGAACGATGTGGCAGATCGGCGGCGCGGGCGTCACCGGGCCCACCACGGGCACGGCCTGGTGGGGGTCGAACTACGGCGTTGGAGGCACTCCAGGCATTCAGATGATGAGCGGCGGCGGGGCGACTGGCCCCGTCAACCTGCATCAGGTCTTGTCCGATATCGGAAGTGATGCGGGTCACAACGGTTGGTACATCTCCCGACCCCACCGGTTCAACAGCGCGATCTACGAGGCGGGCGTGTCGCCGTTCTTCGCCAACGTCATCGTGACCGAGGGGAACGCCCAGTCCGCAGTCGTGTTGGCCAACATCTACTGCAATTTCGTGTGGAATGGCTGGACGACGTGCGACTCGGGCTGGTTCACCGCAACCACGGGGACGTATACCGCGGCCGTCTACAACGGGAGTCAGCAGGCGGGCAACATCCTCGCCGTCGACAACCTGAACGTGGTCATCCAATGACGACCGCCCAAGGCGTCTCGCGCAGGGCGGCCGTGCTCACGACCGTCGTCGCTCTCGTGCTGTCGTTGGCAGGCGCGTGCACCAAGGACAGCCAATCGCCAGCGCGGCTTGTGGCCGAGCGCAAGAAGGTGACGCCGGTCGACGACACCGTTCGTTTCGATGGCGTCAACGCCTTGGCGTGCACCACGCAGCTTGCCGTGGTCGCAACCGTGACTAGCGTCCAGGCCCCGTACAAGACCACGTACACCCTCGCGCGTGACCCCCAGACGCCGGAGACCAGCGTCGAGAAGCTCATTCAAGACGTCGACGTGCGAGTGGAGCGCGTGGCTTTCGACAACTCCTCCGCCACGCCCCCGTGCGGCGGCCGGCCCGGGCCGGTGGTGTCTGCGTCCGTGGGCCAAAGCCTCAGCATCGCTGCGGAGCAAGAAGGCGACGCCGTACAGGCCGCATCCGGCGGTGTGATCGCAGAGAATCAGCGCAGCGGTTCTTTCGCGGCGGGCGACCGGGTCTTCTTGCTGCTTCGCCAATTCGACAGGTTCCCCGGCCCCAACGGCTCCACTCGACGAGCCCTCACGTTGGTCAGCGGGTGGCAGGGGCACTGGACCGTGAACGGGGTCATGGCTGCCAACGCCGACGGCCGTCAGGCGCCGCTCGAAGGCTTGATCCAACGGCTCAAACAAGAGCAAGCCAAGGGACGGCATCCGGAGAACGATCCCGGAACGGAGACCAACCCTGCCGCCCCGGCCAAGCCATAAGTCCGTTGTTGGGGTGGGTCGCAAAGAAGGGGGTGCAACGTGCGAAGAGTGGATGTGGTGATGCAGCCGTTGTTGGCGATCACCGTCGGGCTGGCCCTGGCTGGCTGTGGCCGCGGATCGTCGGCGACGTCGGCCCGGATGCACGACGATGAGAGTGCTGCGACCCACGGCACGTCGCCGGCAGCCCAGCCCGGGGTGCCTGTCAGCCCGAGTCCTGAAGGACCGCGACCGCAAGGCGTGAAGGCCACGTCCGACACTTCTGCGCCATCAGTCGTTAGCTCACGCAAGGGCGCCTCGGCGCCACCCCCTCCCCAGGAAGCACCGCCGCCCACTGTCCCCAACGTGCCCGTCCGGGCCAGTCTCGACAATGCGTGCGCGACCCCGGGCGGCACGCAGGGTCTCGGTATCTCGACGACGCCGAACGACCAGGTGTATTTCAGCACCGAGTACTCGGATCACACGAACGAGAACATCGCCAGCAGGGGCTACCAGGAGGGCTACGGGCCAGGTCGAGCCGACGGGACCGGCGCGTTCCACGTCACGTGGCGCGTGCCTGTCAACGCGCCTCTCGGCTCGGCCGTGGTCCACTACATCGCGGCCTATGCGGGCCACACCGTCCAGTTCACGATCGCGGCCGTCTGCCCGTGAACTTTTCCACAGCACCTGTTGCTGTGGAAAAGTCGAGGCGGGGCGCAAGACGGCGGGCTTAGCGGCGGGTGGCGAGCACCTGGGCCAGGACCGAGGGGCGGTCGGTGATGATCCCGTCCACGCCCAGGTCGAGCAGGCGCGCCATCTCGTCGGGCTCGTCGATGGTCCACACATGCACGGCCATGCCGGCGGCGTGGGCAGCGGCCACGAAGCGCTCGTCCACCACCACCGTGTCCTGAAAGGCGGGCGGCACCTGCAAGGCGGCGTAGCGCGCGCTGGCGAACAGCCCCGACGGCCCCGACGGCGTAACCCCCTCCTGCACGGCCTGCCAGAACTGGGCCGTGGCCAACGTCCCCGCCGAGATGGGCACGTCGGGCGCGAACGCCGAGAACCGGTCGGTGGCCAAGTCGAGGAACGAGGCCACGATCACGTCGTCCACCCGCCCGAACTCCCGCAGCAACGCGGCCAGGGCGCTCTCGTAGCCCGGCACATCGGGCGAGGTCTGCTTGATGTCGAGGTTGAGGATCACCCCGGCGAACTCCTCGAGCACCTCCCGGAGCGTGGCCACGCCCAACGACCGGTCCTCCGGTGCCCGGCCCGCCAACTCGGGCCAGGCCGCGGCGTTGTCGAGCGCCTGGACCTGGGCCAACGTCAGGTCGGCAATGCGCCCCGTCCCGTCGGTCGTGGCGTCCACCGTGGCGTCGTGGCACACCACCAACTCGCCGTCGCGAGTGGCGTGCACGTCGAGCTCGATGGCGTCGGCCCCAGCCGCCAGTGCGGCCCGCATGGCGAACAGCGTGCTGGACGGCGCCTCCTTGGCCCCGCCCTGGTGGGCGTAGTTGAGGGGCCCGCGCCCCATCCACGGGTTTGCGCGCCGAGCCACGAAACGAACGTAGCCGCGCCCCCGAAGCCCGAGCCGACTACGGCAGCAGCCCGGCCTCCTCGGCCAGTCGCGACAGCTCCACGGCGGGCCGGGCCCCGACGTGCGAGACCACCTCGGCCGCGGCCAGGCTGCCCAGCCGCCCGCACCGCTCCACGTCCGCGCCCCGCACCAGCCCGACCAGAAAGCCCGCGGCATACAGGTCGCCCGCCCCCGTCGTGTCGACCACGTGCTGGACGGCCGCAGGGTCGACCACCACCGTCGCATCGCCCGACAACACCACCGAGCCCATCGCCCCTCGCGTCACGGCCACGACCTTGCACCGCGACCGCAGCTCGTCGAGCGCGTCGTCCAACGAGGAGGTCTTGAACAGCGACATGGCCTCCTCCTCGTTGGCGAAGAGCACGTCCACGTCCCGCTCGATGAACTCCAAGAACTCGTCCCTGTGGCGGTCCACACAGAACGGGTCCGACAGGCTGAAGGCCACGGTTCGACCGGCCGACTGGGCCGCACCCACTGCGAGCCGCAGCGCGTCGATGGCCTCGGGCGGGTCCCACATGTAGCCCTCGAGGAACGTGACCGCGGCCCTACGGATCAATGACTCGTCGATGTCGGCCGAGGACAGTCCGACCGCGGCACCGAGGAAGGTGTTCATCGTGCGCTCCGCGTCGGGCGTCATGAGCACCAGGCAGCGTGCGGTCGCCGGTCCGCTCGTCGCGGCCGCGACCTCGTAGCGCACGCCCGCGGCCCGGATGTCGTGGCCGAACACGGTGCCCAACTGGTCGTCTCGCACCTTGCCCACGAAGGCGGCGGCTGCGCCGAACGACGCCGCCCCGGCAATGGTGTTGGCCGCGGCCCCGCC
>JAUTXP010000007.1 GCA_030837965.1 Acidimicrobiaceae bacterium
AGTAGTTCTTCGTGCCCTTGGGCCAGGTCGAGTAGCCCTCGACGGTGGCGGGCATGAAGTCGCTCATCTTGATGCCGTTCTTGTCGAAGAACTCGTTGAGCTTGATGTAGTGGCCTTCGGTCGCGGCCGAGCCGATCCACTGGCTGTCGCCGATCAGCAGGTCGCACAGCTTGCCCTTGGAGTTGAGCTCGTTGAGCATGCGCTGCGCGAAGTTCGGCCAGGGGACGAACTCGTACTTCATCTGCACGCCGGTCTGCGCGGTGAAGTCCTTCGACAGCTCCACCAGTGCATTGGCCGGGTCCCAGGCGGCCCAGCACAGCGTGAGCTGTTTGGTCTGCGCCTGCGCAGCGCCCGAAGCCAAGCCCAGCGCCGCGAGCAGCGCCGCGGCCAAAGTCGATCGCCTGTTCAAGCTCTTCATGTGCTCCGACCACCAGTGGACGGGCGCGTACACGGCGTGGCCCGCCCAGGCCCTGTCCGCGCTGTACCGCGTGGGCCAGGCCGACTTGGCCTTCGAGTGGATGAAGGGCTTGGCCGCCTCGGCCAACCAGGGGCCGTTCGGCCAGGCCCACTTCGCCGAGACCGTGATCGAGCCGGACGCGGGCGGGGCCCGCAAGTCGTCGGCCAACCTGCCCTTCATCTGCGACTGGGCCTGTTCCGCGGGCGGGGCGTGGGCCAGTGTCATCATCGAGTCGCTGTTCGGCGTGGAGGCCACGTTGGCCGACGGGTTGACGGCCACCCCGCAGTTCGCCGACTTCGATCCCAAGGCCCGTTTGGTGGGCCTGCGTTATCAAGGCGCGGACTACGAGGTCACGCGCGAAGGCGCCCGCCGCTTGTGAGGGTGCTGGCCTTCGACATGGGCGGCACCAGGCTGAAGGCCGCGGTGGTGGACGGCGACGCGCCCTTCGAGCTGGTCGTGGCCGACACGGGATTGGCATCGGTGGCCGCGGTGGGCAAGCGGCTGCTGCCCGCCGACGCGGTGGCCATGTGCGTGCCCGGCGTCGTGAGCGCGGAAGGGGTGGTCCACGTGCTGCCCGACAAGCTGGCCGGTGTCCAAGGCACGGACGTGCGTTCGTGGCTGGGCTCGACCTTCGGGCTGCCCGTGGGCGCAGTGGTGAACGACGCCGCCGCGTGGGGGTGGGCCGAGGCCGCGGCCCGTCCGGGCCGGGGGCCGGTGCTGACGGTCACGGTGGGGACCGGGCTGGGAACGGCGTTGGTGGACGGCACGTCGGTGCGAGGGCTGTTGAGCGGACTGGCGTGGGAGGCGGCCTGCCTAGGCGGCCCAGGATCGCATGGCCCCGTCAGCCAGGCCCGACTGGCTGAGGCGCTGGCCGCCATGTGCTTGGCCCACGAGCCCGCGGTCGTGGTGGTGGGCGGCGGCCGCGCCCCCGCGGTCGACGGCTTGGCCGACATGGTGAACGAGCGCCTGGCCCCTTGGCTCGAGGTGGCCGTGGAGGCCGCGGTGTCGGGCGATGCGGGCGGCGTGATCGGCGTGGCCCGGATGAGCGGGCCATGAGCAACTACGACAAGCAGCCGGTGGTGCCCGTCGGCTCGTCCAACGAGATCGACGTGGGCTGGGACGCCGTCGCGTCGCGGCTGGCGCGCCCGGGCGCCCGCGTGATCGTGGTCGAGTGCTATCCCGGTGTCCGCCAAGACGTCTTCGTGGAACTGTCCCGAAGGCTGGCGCCCGACGTGGGCATCGACCCGGCCGAGTTCCGCAAGCCGGAGGCCGAGATCGACGCCATGATCCAGCCCGACCTCACCGACGACCCCGTGTTCGGTCGCCTGACTTCGCTTGCGCTGGCAGACTTCTTCGACTTCTCGCGCCTGCCGCCCGTGCCCGATGAGGGCCGCGTCCTGATCGTGGGCCAAGGCGCCTCCCTCATCACGACGGGCGACCTCTTGGTGTACGCCGACCTGCCCCGGTGGGAGATCCAACAGCGTCAGCGGGCGGGGGAGCTGGGCGACGATCGGCCTTCGGTCCTCTACAAGCGGTGCTACTTCGTGGACTGGCGAGTGGCCGACCGCCACAAGCAGCAGGTCTGGCCCGAGACCGACTTCGTCCTCGACACCACGTCGGCCCGGTCGCCCAAGTTGGTGGCGGCGGCGCGGTTCTTCGAGGGTTTGGCGGCCACGGCCCGTCGGCCTTTCAGGGTCGTGCCCTTCTTCGACCCGGCGCCGTGGGGCGGCCAGTGGATGAAGGAGGTGTGCGACCTGGACACCGACGCGCCCAACTACGGCTGGTGCTTCGACTGCGTGCCGGAGGAGAACTCGCTCCGACTGGGCTTCGGGTCGCACGCGATCGAGGTGCCCGCCCTCGACCTCGTCCTGGCCCAGCCCGCCGCGCTGCTCGGCAACCGGGTGCACGAGTGGTTCGGTGCCGAGTTCCCGATCCGCTTCGACTTCCTCGACACCATGGGCGGGGGCAACCTGTCGTTGCAGGTGCATCCGCTGCCCGCCTACATCGCCGAGCACTTCGGCCTGCACTACACCCAGGACGAGAGCTACTACATGCTCGACGCGGGACCGGACGCGACGGTGTTCCTCGGCCTGCGCCCCGGCGTCGACCCCGAGGCCATGGCCGCCGACCTGCGCAGCGCGGACCGGGGCGAGGGCCCGTTCCCCGCCGAGCAGTACGTGAACCGGTTCCCGGCCAAGAAGCACGACCACTTCCTGATCCCGGCGGGCACCGTCCACTGTTCGGGGGCCGACGGCATGGTGCTGGAGATCAGCGCCACGCCGTTCATCTTCACGTTCAAGCTGTGGGACTGGGATCGGCTCGGCTTGGACGGGCTGCCCCGGCCGGTGTCCGTCGAGCACGGCTTGCGCAACATCCAATGGGACAGGGACAAGCCGTGGGTCGAGGCCAACCTGGTGAACCGCATTACATCGGTCGCCGAGGGGGAGGGCTGGCGCGAGGAGCGCACCGGCCTGCACGAGGCCGAGTTCATCGAGACCAGACGCCACTGGTTCCACGGACCCGTGCCCCACGCGGCCACGGGCGGTGTCTGCGTGCTCAACCTGGTGGAGGGCCAAGAGGCGGTGGTGACCTCGCCTGACCGGGCCTTCGACCCCTTCGCGGTCCACTACGCGGAGACGTTCATCGTCCCCGCCGACGCCGGTCCGTTCACAGTGACACCGTCGGCCCGCGCCGGTGCCGGCTCGGCCCACGGCCCGTCGGCCATGGCCACCATCAAGGCCTTCGTCCGATGACGGACGGTGCCGCGGCAGCGATCGACGAGCCGGGTCGTCCTCCCCGTCCCCCTCGTCTGCCCGTGCTGCTTCAAGCCGGGGTGGTGGCCGTGGTGTTGGGCGTGGTGGCCGCGGTCTCGTTGACGGCCCGGCAGCCGCCGCCCCCGACGGTGGCCGAGTACGCGCCCCAGGCCGTGTCCCAGATCACCCAGGCCCCCGTTGAGCAGTCGGTCGACCCCGGCCGTGGCGGCGTGCAGCAGACGACCACGACCACCGCGCCAGGCTCGGATGGCAAAGGCGTCGGGTCGTCGTCCAGCACGACGACGACCACGGCGCGAGCAGTCGTCGAAAAGCCGCGGGTCCGCCATTGCGTGGGCGATCCGGGTCGCCAGATCGAGGACCCCCAGTCGCCGCCGTGCGTGCCCTACTTCGACCCGAAGACGAGCAACGGCGGGTCGACGTGGCGGGGTGTGGGGCCGGACGCCATCAACGTCTTTTGGACCCCGGACTTCCTCGAGACCAACGTCTTCGTGGAGGACATGGCCAACTTCTTCAACGCCCGCTTCGAGTTCTACGGGCGCAAGCTGGTGATGAACCGGCAGAACCCGCGACCTGGCGACGCCGACCCCACGGCCATGCAGGCCGATGCCCAGGACGCCTATGACCTGGCGTCGTTCGCGGCCCTGAACTATTCGGCTCGCTCCGGCGCGGAGTATTCGTTCTACGACGCTGCGGCCCGGCTCAAGATCGTCAGCGTGGCCCATCGGGTCCAGGCCCAGGCCACCGACGCCCACTTCCGGCGCCAGTCGCCGTACGAGTGGAGCTCGGTACCCACGGTCGACTCGATGCTGCGCAACTACGGGCAGTTCTTGTGCGGGTCGCTAGCGGGCAGGCCGCCCAAGTACGCGGGCGGCACCACCGCGGGCGCGCCCAAGCGGGTGTTCGGCGTCATCGTCCAGGAAGCCGCCGACGGGTCCCGGCCCGACCTCAAGCCCTTGCAGGACGAGATGACGCGCTGCGACGCGTCGATTGCGGCCACCGTCAACGACCGGGTCACGTCGGCCACCGGCCGCACCGGACAAGCCGTCATCGCGGCCATGACCGACGCCGACGTCACGTCGATCATCTGCCTGTGCGACGGCAAGGAGCTGCGGGAGACGATCATGCCCGCGGCCTCGGCCCAGTTGTACGAGCCCGAATGGCTGGTGGGCAGCTACCTCGACAACGACTTGGACAACTCGTTGAACGGGGCCCCGAACGACCAGTCGGCCCACGTGCTCGGGCTGGTCTTCCGCAACAAGCTGTTGGCCAAGCAGGACATGCCGTTCTACTGGGCGTTGAAGGAGGCCAACCCCACGTCGGACCCGCAGGGCGGCGCGTACTACTCGGTGGCGGCCCGATACTCCTCGCTACTGGTGCTGGCGTCCGGCATCCAGATGGCGGGGCCGCACCTCACGCCCGACACGTTCGCGGCCGGGCTGCTGCGCACTCGATGGGCCAACCCGGGCGCGGGTGCGCCGCCGTACTTCCAGGCCCCGGCCGGCTTCGACGGCGGCAGGCGCACGTTCATAGACGACGCCTCCATGTTCTGGCTCGATCCGAACCGCCAGAGCACGGTCGACCCGCAGAACACGGGGGCCGTCTGCTACGTGCGGCGGGGGGAGCGCCACCGTCTGGGCGACTGGCCCACCGGCGACCAGCCCTTCTTCACCCAGCCCTGCTCGTAGACGCGAACTGGGGGACATGGTGGTCTTGGGCGACCACCATGTCCCCCAGTCGGAGGGGCTTTGGGTTGGAGGGGGAAGGGTTAGGCGGCGGACAGGCCGACGATGGGCTGGTTCAGGGGGATGTTGGTCAAGGCCCCGTCGAACTCGGCCGCACCGAACGCAGCCACGTGGCCGGCCGAGGTGACTAGGCGGTAGCCGCCGCCCTTGGGCGCAGCGGCCATGCCCACGACGGGCGAGCCGAGGTACTGCCCGGCGCCCGAGCCGTAGAAGCCCGCGTCGCCGAAGGAGAAGATGCCGCCGTCAGAGGCCACGAACCAGTAGCCGTTGCCGACCGGGTTGGCGGCCATGGCCACGATGGGCTGGTTGAGCTTGAGGCCGCCGGTCGAGCCGTAGAAGCCTGCGTCGCCGAAGGCGAAGATCCCGCCGTCCCGGGCGACCAGCCAGTAGCCCCTGCCGCTGCGGGTGGAGGCCATGCCCACGATGGGCTGGTTCAGCTTCAGTGCGCCGGTCGAGCCGTAGAAGGCCGCGTCGCCGAAGGAGAAGATGCCGCCGTCCCGGGCGACCAGCCAGTAGCCGTTGCCCGAGGGCGTGGCCGCCATGCCCACGATGGGCTGGTTCAGCGGGGCGCCGCCTGCGGAGCCGAAGAACGGGGCGCCGAAGGAGAAGATGCCGCCGTCGGCAGCCACGAACCAGTAGCCGCCGCACTTGCACTTGGCCATGCCCACGATGGGCTGATTGAGGCGGAGGTTCCCGGTCGAGCCCTTGAAGCCGGCCACACCGAAGGAGAAGATGCCGCCGTCGCGGGCCACCAGCCAGTAGCCCTGGGTCGGGTTGCTGGGCGCGGACTGGGCCGAGGGGGAGGAAGGGGCGGGGGCGGAGGCCGAGTTCTCGAAGTCCTCGGTCACCCACATGGTCCCGTTGGCCACGACCACGCCGATCCCCACGGCGTTGTACTCCGAGTCGATCAGGTTGGCGTAGTGGTGGGGGCTGTTGACGAAGGCGTTGTGGATTGTCTGGACGTCGCCGCCGTAGCCCACGTTCTCGCCGATCTTCATCCAGTCCGAAGGAGCCTGGGCCTGGTAGTCGGGGTTGTGGGCCAGCGTCTTGGTGGCGGCCATGTGGGAGGCCCAGTTGCGGGCCACCGTGACCAGGCGGGGGTCGACGGCCAGCGGCCGGAGCCCCTTCGACGCACGAAGCTGGTTGATGGCGTTGACGAACGCCGTCTCGGCGTCGGCGTCGGCCGCCGATGCCGCCGGTGCCAAGGCCAGACATCCGGCCAGGAGAACGGCCAAGACCACGGTGATACGAGCCAGTCGCATTGCCATCGAACCCCTCCAAGGGTGTGAGGCCCACGGGAGCGCGATGGCCCCATTCGGCAGCCCGGCGGCCTTGGGTTTCCCTTTAGGTCCGTGGCTTTGCGTCTCCCTGGTTTCCCAGGGGTTGCCTTTGTCGTGGGTACTGCTGTTGTTTTCTCACAGAGAGTGTCGGCAGGGATGGGGCGTGGCTTTACCCTTGGTTGGTCCCATCGGGACGAATCAGGACGTTCCGCTCCCGCCATGTCCCAGCGGCCGTTCGTGCTCTACGGTCGCTGTCATGTGGAGCCGGGGGCGTTCGACGCGCACTGTGACCGTGATGGCCGTCCTCACGGCTCTCGTCATGCTGGCCGGTGCGGTGCTGTCGGCTCCGGGGGCGCAGGCCGGGGGGTGGATCAAGGGGGCCAACTCGGTCACCTTCACCTATGACGCCGGCCATCCCGACCAGACCGTGGTCACCTCGTCCAGCGTGATGACCCGCACGCCCGGCCAGCCCGTGGTGCTGACCATCTCCGTCGCGCCCCACGGCCACGCCGCCGCCGTGCGGGCCACGCTGCGCAACCCGTCCTCGGGGCCGGCCGCCTTCGGGCCGGGCGGCGTCGTCGTGCGGGCCATGGTCACCCAGGGCCGGCGCGCCCGGGGCGCGGCGTGGGTCGTGCGAGCACCCGGCCTGACCGGCCTGGCCCCAGGCCAGTCGGTCGACGTGGCCGGCGTCTTCCCCCTGCCCAACCCCGGCACCTACACCGTCACCGCCACCGGCCTCACCTAACGAGCCCGCCTACCCCCGCCCCCCGGCCGCCCCGCACCCGGCCCACCCCGGCCCGCATTTGGGCGCAGTTGACCACCGAGGCGGTGTCGAACTGCGCCCAAATGGCACAAGGGCCACAGCGCGTAGGCTGACGGCATGCCGATTCGATCTGCTGACGCCCGTTGGGAAGGCTCGCTCCGCGAGGGCAAGGGCACCATGCGCCTGGCGGGGGGCGCCTACGACGGGCCCTACTCGTTCTCGTCCCGCTTTGAGGACGGCACCGGCACCAACCCCGAGGAGCTGTTGGGCGCGGCCCACGCGGGCTGCTTCTCCATGGCCCTGTCGGGCGCATTGGGGCGGGCGGGCCACGACCCCGAGAGCGTGAGCACGACGGCGGCCGTCCACCTGGACAAGGCCGAGTCCGGCTTCGCCATCACCCGCATCCACCTCACCACCACGGCCGTGGTGCCCGGGATCGACCAGGCCCAGTTCGACCAGATCGCCCAGGAGGCCAAGCAGAACTGCCCGGTCTCCAAGGCCCTGGCCGGCGTCGACATCACCCTGGACGCCACTCTCGAGGCCACCCTCGCCTGACCGGGCCCAGACGGACCGGCCACAACCCGCCCCTACCCTGGCGGACATGCCCGCCTTCGAGCTCACCGACGAACGCCTGGACAACGGCCTGCGTCTGATCCTGTCCGAGGATCATGCCGCGCCGGTGGTGGCCGTCAACCTCTGGTACAACGTCGGCTCCCGCCACGAACCCGAAGGCCGCACCGGCTTCGCCCACTTGTTCGAGCACCTCATGTTCGAGGGCTCGCGCCACGTCAAGCGGGGCGAGCACTTCGCCGCCGTGGAGGCCGCGGGCGGCACCCTCAACGCCAGCACGTGGTGCGATCGCACCAACTACTACGAGAGCGCGCCCAGCAACCACCTGGAACTCCTGCTGTGGCTGGAGGCCGACCGCATGGGCGGCCTGCTGGACGGCATCTCCCAGGAGACCCTCGACAACCAGCGCGACGTCGTCAAGAACGAGCGCCGCCAGCGCATGGACAACGCGCCCTACGGGACGTGGGGCGAGCGCATGCACTGGGCCGTGTTCCCGAAGGGCCACCCGTACCACCACCCGACCATCGGCTCGATGGGCGACCTGGACGCGGCATCCCTTGACGACGTGAGCGCCTTTTTCCGCCGCTACTACGCGCCCAACAACGCCGTGCTCACCATCGTGGGCGACCTCGACCCCGACGAGGCTCGGGGTTGGGTGGAGCGCTACTTCGGCGGCATCCCCCGCAACGACGACATACCGCCTCCGCCCGACGGCACCCTGCCCGCGGCCATCGGCGCCGAGGTGCGCGAGACGGTCCCAGACAACGTGCAATTGGAGAAGCTGTTCATCGGCTACCGGGCCCCGGCCTACGGCACGTCGGAGTTCGACGCCCTCACGATGGCCTTGCTGGTCGCGGGCCAGGGCCGGGGCAGCCGGATGCACCGCACGCTCGTGATCGAGCGCCAGTTGGCCAAGGATGTCGACTTCAGCCCGTGGCCGTTCGTGGGCGGCGCGGCGGTGGCCACGGCCAGTGCAACGGCACGCCAAGGCGTACCCGCGGCCGACTTGGAAGCGGCCATGCACGACGTGCTGGGCGGACTGGCCGACGGCGTCACCGAAGAGGAGATGGCCAGGGCCCGCGGCCTCATGGAGCGCTACGAGCTCGGGCAGTTGCAGGCCGTGGCCGACCGGGCCGACGCGTTCAGCGAGTGCGCCACGCTGTTCGACGACCCGAACCTGGTCAACACCCGGCTCGACGCGCTGTTGGCCATCGACGCCGACGCCGTGGCTCAGGCCGCTGCCCGCGTGCTCACGGCCGACAACCGGGCCGTGCTGACCTTCGTGCCGCAGGAGGGCCGATGACCCTGGTCGATCAACGCCCCGACAGCGCCCCGCCCCGCCCATGGCGCTTCCCGTCCTTCGAGCGCACCCGACTCGACTCGGGGTTGCAACTCCTTGTGTGCCACCAGCCTGGACGACCGTTGGCCGCGGCCAGGCTCGTTCTCGACGGGGGCGCGATCACCGAGCCCGCAGGCCGTGCGGGCGTCGCCTTGTTGGCCGCCCGAGCCCTGCCCGAGGGCACCGAGTCCCTCGACGCCTTCGAGTTGGCCGAGGCCATGGAGGGGATGGGCGCGGAGATCAGGGGCGAGGTCTCGTACGACTCCATGCAGGTCCGCATGGACGTGCCTGTCACCAGGCTGGGCCCGGCCCTGGCCCTGTTCGGCGACGTGGTGCGCCGACCCGGCTTTCGTCCAGGCGAGGTCGAACGACTCCGCAAGGAGCGGCTCGACCAACTGGCCCAAGAGCAGGCGGTGCCCGGTGCGCTGGCGGCACGCGCCTTCGAGGGGGCCGTGTTCGTGGCCGACTCGCCCTATGCCCGTTCCATCGGCGGGCAGGTGGAGACGGTGGAGGGCCTCGATACTGCGGCCATCGAGTCGTTCTACCGATCCAGGATCGACGCCTCTGCCGCCACGCTGGTCGTGGTGGGCGACGTGGCCGGCGTCGATATCGCCGGCATCGCGGCAGACGCCTTCGGCCAGTGGCCCGTCGACAACGTCGGGCAGTCCACGCCCGTGGTCGACGCGCGGGACGAGCCCACGCGCGTCGTGCTGGTCGACCGGGCCGGCTCCGTCCAATCGACCCTGACCATCGGGCACGCGGGGCCGCCGCGGCGGACGCCTGACTACGTGCCCATCGACATGCTCGCCATGTGCCTGGGGGGCGTGTTCGGGTCCCGCCTCAACCTGAAGCTGCGGGAGGAGAAGGGCTACACCTACGGCGCCTTCGCCGGGTTCGACTTCCGGCGCCACGGCGGCACCTTTTCGGCCCAGACCGCGGTGCAGACCGAGGTCACCGCCGACGCAGTCGCAGACGCCGTGGCCGAGATCGCCCGCACGGCCGAGTCAGGCATCCCCGAAGAGGAGCTGGCGTCGACTCGCGAGTACAGCGTCGGCGTCTTTCCCATCGCCTACGAGCGGCCCGATGCGGTGGCCCACGGTTTGGCCGATCTGGTCGTGCACGGGTTGGCCGACGACTGGCACGACTCGGTCAGGTCGGAGATGGCCGCCGTCAGCTCGGAGCAGGTGACCAAGGCCGCGGCCGACCATCTGCACCCGGATCGCATGGCCATCGTGGTGGTGGGGGACGCGGCCGCGGTCAGGCCAGGACTGGAGGCGGCCGGGCTCGGCTCGGTGGAGGTTCGCGAAGCCGGGGTGTAACTGGTTCGCCGGCCGACAGAGGGGGTATGTGGTCGGCCATGACCGACCCGCGGTTGGCCGACCACATGGTCGGCCTCGAACTCCAGATGATCGAGCTGGAGGAACGGCGGCAGCGGGCCAGGGTGCAAGGGGACAGGGTCGCCATGGCCCGTCTCGAAGGCGAGATCGACCACCTCCGCCAGGAGATGGCCTCGACCGCCGAGCACCTGCTCGCCGTCTGACGCCGACCTCATGCAGATCGAATTCAACTCCTCCGACCGGTCCAGCCTCGGTGTGGAGATGGAGCTGGCCGTGGTCGACCGAGACACCGGCGAGCTGGTCTCGGTCGCGTCGGAGCTCCTGGACGAGTTGGAGTCGGCGGGTCACACCAAGGCCAAGCACGAGTTGCTCGAGTGCACGGTCGAGATCATCACCGACGTGTGCTCAACGGCGAGCGAGGCCCGTGCCGATCTGGAGTCGACCCTCGGCGCCTTGCGGGCCACCACTGACAAGCGCGACCTCGAGCTCATGTGCGCGGGCACGCACCCCTTCTCCGACTGGGCCAAGCAGCAGATCAGCCCGGACCCCCGCTATCACGCGCTGGTCGAGGAGATGCAGTGGCTGGCCCGGCGCCTCCAGATCTTCGGCATCCACGTGCACGTCGGCATCCGGTCGCCCGAGAAGGCCATCGCCATCGCCAACGCCATGGCCGGCTACATCCCGCACTTCCTGGCCTTGTCGGCGTCGAGCCCGTACTGGGTCGGGGTCGACACCGGCCTGGCATCGGCCCGGTCCAAGGTGTTCGAGGGCCTGCCCACCGCCGGGCTGCCGTACCAGCTCGACGGCTGGCCGGAGTTCGAGCAGTTCATGACCACGCTGGTGTGCTCCAACACGATCCGCACCATCCGCGAGGTGTGGTGGGACATCCGGCCTCATCCCAACTTCGGGACCATCGAGCTGCGCATCTGTGATGGGGCGCCGACCATGGCCGAGGTAGCCGCTATCGCCGCGCTGAGCCAGTGCCTGGTCGAGTGGATGGACGGCTTGGACGACAAGGGCTACACGCTGCCGCGGTATCGGAGCTGGGTGTTGCGGGAGAACAAGTGGCGGGCCGCCCGCCACGGCATCGACGCCGAGATCGTCACCGACGAGGACGGGTCGCTGCGGCCGGTGCGCGAGGCCATCGCCGAGGTGGTCGAGGAGCTGATGCCCGTGGCCAACCGGCTGGACTGCGTGGAGGAGTTGCAGTTCGTGGCGGCCATGGCCGAGCGCCCGAGCTATCAGCGCCAGCGCCAGATCGTGGCCGAAGGCGGCACCGTGGGCGACGTGGTCCACGGCCTGGTGGCCGAGCTGCGCACCGACCAGCCCGGCGCCCGCTGAGGCTGCGCCTTCGTGGGCGAAGCCGCGGCCGCGGCCCTCGAAGCGCTTACAGGGCGCGGACGGCGGCCACTTCGCACGACGCCCCGGTGTTGCGCAGGTCGCGGGGCGCGGCCACCCGCACCTCCCAGTGGGCGCTGCGCTTGGGCCCGACGCTGCTGACCTTGGCCGTCCCCGAACCGAACCGGGTGCGGGCGTCGGTGAAGAAGACGGCGTCGACGGCGAAGGAGGCAGTCACATTCGACTGGTTGGTCAGCGTGCCGGTGTAGACGATGGTGCGGCCCGCCTGGCGACACGTCGTGCCCGTGGCCGTGGCCGTTGCCGTAGCCGCGCCGGAGGCGGCTCGACCAGCCGTGGTCGTGGTGCGCAGGACCGGGGGTGGGGCCAACTGGTCGCGCGTCTCGGCGGGCGCGGGCTCGGGGACCGTGGTCTCCGGCGCCACCAATCGGTCCTGGGCGGCGCGGATCATGGCCGCCGCGCCCGCGGGCAAGGGGGCCACGGCCGGGTCGTCCGCGGCGCGCGTCGCCTCGCGGCTCACGTCCTCGGCGTTGACGAACGTGAACACCAGCACGGTGGCGAAGGCCACGACTGCAGCCACCACCGCCACTCTCGCCCCCCACCGCCCCCTCTCGCGCTTATCCACAGCAGCAGGTGCTGTGGAAAAGTCGGCGGGGGGCTCGGTGGGCGCGGGAGCGGGTGCTGAGAGTGGCGACGGCCGGGGTGCTGCGGGCCGGGGCGGCAGGGGGCCGCCGGTGTCGAGGGACTGGTTCAGGACGACCCACGGGTCTAGGGCCGCGTCGGGCGCCTCGGCCACGCCTGCCACGATCCCGTCGGCGCCGACCTCGGCCCGCTGGCCGTCGCCCAAGGCCACGCTGCCGCTGGTCGCGCCCCGCACCACCACGTTGCCCTCCACGGCCGTGACCACGGTCCAGCCGTCGTCGCCGCAGGCCAGGGCGAAGGTGGCGAAGCGGGCCGTCAGGACGGCGCCGGGACAGCGCACCTCGTAGAGCGACGGGTCCTCGATGGGCCCGGTCCGGTGCCAGGTTCGACCCGGTCCGAGGTTGACGACGATGCGGGAACGGCCATCCGCGTCCTCCCGATCGACGCCGATCTCGCTCTCGCGGTCGAGCCGGGTGACCGCGCCGTTGCGGTGGACGACCTCGGCCACCGTGGACGCGTCGTCGTCGGTGCGGACCACGTCACCGGGCGCCAAGGGCTGGGCGTGCGCCTGGCTCGCCGTGTCCTGCCGCGTCTCAATGGCGCCGGCCATGTCCTTACTTTCGGCGCGTTGGCGGCCAAGGTGAATGATGGTCCGCCACGGGCCCCCGCCATCGCGGGCAAGATGGGGCCGAATCCGAGGGAGAACGATCGTGTCGAACGACCCCAATTCGCCGGCCGGCGTCCTCGACGTGCCCGCGGCCACCACCGCCGTCCTGCACGGCATGATGGCGACCCTGTCCGAGGTGCTCGGCGGCATCGACGGGCGCATCGCCGCCCTCGAACAGCAGCTCCGGGCGTCCCGGGCCGAGAGTGGGTCGCCCCGGGCCTTGGCCGAGGCGGTCGAGGCCGCGGTGGCCAGGCTCGGCGAGCGGCTTGAGGCACTCGAGGCGGCCGTCACTCGGCCCGCCGCGGACCCCGGGCTCGACGCCGCCCTCGACTCGTTGCGCCACTCGATCGACGCCTTGGCCGTGCGGCCTGTGCGCGACGACGCCCTGCACGACGCGGTGGCCCGCTTGGCCGAGCTGGTGGCCGAACCGCCGCCGCCCCCGCCCCCGCCGCCCGCTCCACCCCCGCCGGACGACGTGGTGCGGGACGGCGTCACATCGCTGCACGAGCGCCTGTCGGTACTGCTGGAGATGGCGTCGCAGCCTGCCCAGCCCGATGACGCCGTGCGCACGGGCCTGGTCGAGGTGCAACAGGCCGTGGCCGGGCTGACGCAACAGCTCGGGGGCCTGACGCAGCACATGGCCGGGCTGACGCAGCAGATGGCCGAGCAGGCCGCGGCCCCGCCCACGCCCGAGCCAGCGCTATTGGACATGGCCGAGCGGCTGCGCCAACTGGACGATCGAAGTGCGGCCGCGGCGGCAGGGGACGAGGAGGCCTCAACGGCCTTGCGCCTGGCCCTCAACCGCCTCTCCGACCTGGCTGCCGGGCTCGACCGCCTGCCCGAGGCCGTGTCCGCCGCCATTCCGCCTCCGCCGCTCCCGCCCGACCCGCCGCCGCCGGTCGAGATGCCCGACGTGGCCGCATTGCTGGCCCCGGTGGCCGCAGACGTGGCCGCCGTGCATGCGGCTTTGGCCGACCACCCGGCCGCGGCCTTGGTCGACTCGATGGCGAGGGTCGAGCAACAGGTGGCCTCGCTGGTGGCCCAGCCCGGTCCTGGCCCGGCCATGGCCATGGTGGCTGCGGGCCTGGCCGAGCGTTTCGAGGCCAGGACGGACACGCTGGTCGACCTGCTCACGACCATGGCCGGCCGCATCAGCGAGACGGCCGAGGGCCAGGCCGGCATTGTCGCCAAGCTGGACGCGGCGGCCACCGTGCCGGGCGAGTTGGCGGCCAGGGTCGAGGAGTTCGTGGGCGGCCAGTTCGCCGAACTGTCGCACCGCGAGGACGCGGTGGCCGCGGCCTTGGGCGACGTGCGCGATGCGCTGGCGTCGACCGAGCGCGAGGACGCCGTGCTGGCCGTCCTCGAACGGGTGCGAGCTGTGGTGGAGGGCGAGCAGGGCGAGGTGGCCGCGCTGCGCGAGGGCATGCGCGCCTTGTACGAGGCGGTCGAGCGCCATGGCGCGGTGAGCGGCCAGGTCGGGGGCCTCCTGGCCGAGAACCGGGCCGCGCTGGCCGGAGAGGTGGACCGTCTCCAGGACGCGCTGGCGGGCCAGAACGAGGACCTGGCCGAGCGGGTGCGGGCCGCGCTGGAGGCGGCGGCCAACGCCGACGCCCACGCGGCGGAGATGGGCGCCAACGTCTCGAAGCGCATCGACGAGGCCACCGGCCGACTGGTCGCCGACGTCCAGGCCATGGTCGCCACCGGACAGGACCCGGCCCGGCTCGACGCCCTCGCCGAGCGCATCAGCGAGTCGGTGCACCGCGAGTCCGAGCTGTTGACCCAGCGGGTGGCTGCGCTCTCTGTCGCCCTCGACGGGCTGCGGGCCATGCTCGACGACCTGGTCGAGGAGACGTCCAACTCGATCGGCCGCAAGGCCACCGAGGTTGGCCGCAAGCTGGCCGCCGATCTGGGCATCCGGGGCAAGAAGCCCGGGGCCGGGTCCGGCGTGGGCGGGTCGGGCGGGTCGGGCAAGGCCAAGGAGCGCTCGATCGGCCCAGGGTCATCGTGAGCGCGTCGTGAACGCGGCGCCGGCCACGACCGACTTCGCGTGCCCCCGCTGCGGGCAGGACGCCACCGCCCGGTTCTACGGGCCGTGCGACGACTGCCGGTCGGCCTTGCGCGCCGACCTGGGCGGCGAGGCCAAGGATGTGGACGTTGCGGCCTACGAGCCGAAGATGAACGTCACGCCCAACCAGGTCGCCACCAAGGACTGATCGGCCAAGGACTGATCGGCCCGTGGCCGTCGGCGGGCTTGGCGCGGGCTACGCGCGTCATCCTCCAGTCGGGTGGTTCGCGCCGAACTGCTCACATTGCCGGTCAAGCCGCCGAATCAGGGGTCGGTGAACAACGGCATCGAGGTCATCCAGAACCTGCTGATCCACGCCGTCGAAGTCGAAGGCGAGGAACTGCGCGTCGACATCTACGGGGGCGTGGACTGCGTGTGCGGCACGCTCATCTACACGTTCGGCGACGCCGACGAGCGCAGTGAGCGGGCCGACCTCCTTGGCCGCTGGCGCGACGCCGGCACCCCGGTGACGTACGTGCGCAGGGACGGCTCGGCCGCCCTGATGGACGAGGTCGCCCTGCTGTCCGACGCCCTCGGCTGACCCTCTCCATCTTTTCCACAGCACCTGTTGCTGTGGAAAAGTCGCGGGGTGGGGCGCAGAGTGGTCAGACGACCACGCGGTAGAGCTCTTCGAGCGTCGTCTGCCCCAGCCCCACCTTGAGCAGGCCGTCCTGGCGCAGCGGCCGCATGCCTTGGGCGACAGCCAGAGCCCGGACCTCGTCCGAGGGGCCCCGCTTGAGCACCAGGCCGATGATCTCCTCGCTCATGGGCATGACCTCTTGCACCGCGAACCGGCCCCGGAAGCCCGACTTGGCGCACGAGCCACAGCCGACGGGCCGGAAGAACTCCGGCGTGCCGTCGATGCTGCCCTCGATGTCGGCCCAGCCCGCGGCCAACAGCTCGTCGTCCCTGGGTGCGTAGGGCTCCTTGCACTTGTCGCACAGTCGCCGCACCAGGCGCTGGGCCAGGATGCAGGTGACGGCCGACGTCACGAGGAACGGCTCCACGCCCATCTCCAACAGGCGGGCGGGCGTCGACGCCGCGTCGTTCGTGTGCAGGCTGGACAGCACCACGTGGCCGGTCAGCGCGGCCTCGACCGCGATGGTCGCCGTCTCCCGGTCGCGGATCTCGCCCACCAGCACCACGTCGGGGTCGGCCCGCAGGATGGACCGCAGCGCGTTGGCGAAGGTCAGACCGGCCTTGCGGTTGACCTGCACCTGCTTCACCCCGTTGAGGTGGTACTCGACCGGGTCCTCGACCGTGATGATCGAGCGGTTCGGGTCGTTCAGCTCGCCCAGGGTCGCGTAGAGGGTGGTCGACTTGCCCGAGCCCGTCGGCCCAGTGACCAGCACGGCGCCCCACGGCCTGCGGTAGGCGGACTCGTAGCGGGTCAGCGTGTCCGGCTGGAACCCGAGGTTGGCGATGTTGATGACGCCGCTGTGCCGGTCGAGCACGCGCACCACGACGGACTCGCCTTGGGCCGTGGGCAGGGTGACCAGGCGCAGGTCCACCGAGTTCGACCCGTCGAGTTGCAGCGAGACCCGCCCGTCCTGGGGCAGGCGCCGCTCGGCGATGTTCAGGTCGCCCATGATCTTGAGCCTGCTGATGACCGCGTTCTGGATGCTGCGGGGCACCTGCATCACGTCCTGCAGGACGCCGTCGATGCGGAACCGCACGCGCAGCTCGACCTCGCCCGGCTCCAGATGGATGTCCGACGCCCGGTCGTGCACGGCCCTGATGATCAACTCGTTGACGAACTGGATGACGGGCGCGTCCTCGGCCGCCTCCTTGACGTTGGCCATGACGTCGTCGTCGGCGTCCACGTCGCTGGTGAGCCGGAGCATGGCCTCGGCCTCGCTGGCGCTGCGCCAGGCCTTCTCGATGGCCCGGTTGAGCTGGCCGGGCTCGGCCATGACCGGCTTGAGCTCGGCGCCGGTCAGGCTGCGGATGTCGTCCAGGGCCAAGACGTCCGACGGGTTGGCCATGGCCACGATCAGCCGGTCGTCCTCCCAGCCCACACCCAGGGCCTGATAGCGGCGGGCGAAGGACTCCTTGATCATGCGGGACGCGCCTGGGTCGACCAGGCTCTCGTCCAAGTCGAGGAAGTCGATGGCGTAGTGCTTGGCCAGGGCGCGCACCAGTTGGCTCTCGGTGATGATGCGGTTGGACACGAGGATGCGTCCCAGCCGCTCGCCCGAGCGCTTCTGCTCGTCCAACGCCAGCATGAGCTGGTCTTCAGTGACCAGCCCCTCGGTCAGCAGCAGCTCACCAAGGCGTAGACGCGTGCGCGCCGACACCGGCGCCGTGAGCTCTTCCTGCATGGCCACGAATGAGATATCGGACGATCCCGACCCGGCCCTGAGAACAAACGCCGCGGCTCGGCCTCAGCGGATGGTTTGGGCCGGTCCGGGCTTTGTCCGCTTGGAGGGCGAATGTCGGGGTTTCAGCCGACCTGGTGCTGCGGCACCTCACCCCGCCAGCCGCCTTCTTCTGTGCCGCGGGACTCGATGAACTCCTTGAACCGCTCCATGTCGCCCGCCACTCGGGCCCGCACGAAGCCGAGCGTGTCGGCCACGCTCTCGAGGAACCCGTCCGGGTCGAACTCCATCTGGAGCATGACCCGGCACGAGTCGTCGGACAGGCGGTGGAACGTCACCACCCCGGCGTGCTGCGGCCCGTCGACCGTGCGCCACGCGATGCGCTGGTCAGGCGTCTGCTCGGTGATCTCGGTGTCGAACTCCCTGCGCACCCCGCCGATGTCGGCCACCCAGTGGTTGCGGATGTCCGTGACCTGGGTGACGGACTCCACGCCCTCCATGAACCGGGGGAACTCCTCGAAGAGGGTCCACTGGTTGTAGGCGGTGCGGACGGGGACGCTGAGTTCGATGCCTTGTTCGTAGGTGGACATGCCGTCGCGCCTACCCGATCCGCGCCACCGACCAACCTCGTCCGTCCCACCCTGCCACCGCACCTGCGCCCCGGCGTTTCGCTTCTGGGCACCTTTTCTTGCCCCAGGGACAAGAAAAGGTGCCCAGAACGGGGGGAGCGGGCCTGAGTTGCGGGCGAGAGTCGGCGGCGCGACGGGGAGGGGGGCGGGGCGGGTGGTGAATGGGGGGGCGCAAGGGGCGGGCGCAAGGGGCGGGCGCAAGGGGATGTTGCACGGGGCTGCATACCGGCTGGTAGGCTTGTGCATGGATTCACAAGAATCCGGGTAGCGCAGGGCAGGACCGGCCATCCCCATCCCACGGGGGGATGCAAAGGGTCGTAGATGACCGGTGCCAGCGGCTAGCAACGAAAGCGGAGGTACCCGTGGCACTAGCAGAAGCCGCCGTCGTCGGCACGTGGGACGTGGAGAAGTGGCGCGCCGAATCGGCGTGTCGGTACGAGGACGTGAACCTGTTCTTCCCGGCAGGCGTCACCGGCCCGGCCGAGCATCAGATCAAGCAGGCCAAGGCCATCTGCGCCCGCTGCCCGGTGCGCGACACCTGCCTGGCCTTCGCCATCGAGACCAACCAGGAGTACGGGGTCTGGGGCGGCACCACCGAGGACGAGCGCCGCGTGCTGCGCCGGGCCTGGCGGGCTCGCCGGGCCGCCCTCAAAGCCGTCTCCTGACCAACCCGCTCACCGGGCCTACGCTCGGTCCGTGACCGATCGCGACCAGGCCCGAGCCTTCCTCCGCCAGCACCACAACGGGGTGCTGTCCACGACCCGGGCCAACGGCCGGCCGCAGATGTCGCTGGTCACGCCGTCGGTGGATGACGAAGGCTTCGTCGTGGTGTCGACCCGCGAGCCGTCCATGAAGGTGCGCAATCTGCGCCGCGACCCGTGGGCCTCGCTGGTTGGGTTCACCGAGGCGTTCTACGGCGAGTGGGTCAGGGTCGACGGGCCGGTCGAGATCGTCTCGCTGCCCGACGCCATGGACGGGCTCGTCGCCATCTACCGCTCGGTCAAGGGCGAGCATCCCGACTGGGACGAGTTCCGCCAGGCCATGGAGCGCGAGCAGCGGGTGCTGCTGCGGCTCACCATCGAAGAGGCCGGGCCCAACCAGGCCGGCTGACCCAACCCCGACCCGCTCAGCTCTCCAAGTCGAGGCGCTCGGCGTGGGTGTACACGTTCGCCGTCGGTGGCCGCACGAAGCCGGCCACACACACCCCCAGCCGGTCGGCCGTCTCCACGGCCAGGCTGGTCGGCGCGGACACGGCCGCCACCACAGGGATCCCGGCCACGGCCGCCTTCTGCACCAGCTCGAATCCGACCCGCCCGGACAGTACGAGCACATGCTCTGACAATGGGAGCAACCGCTCCAAGAGTGCGTGGCCGACGAGCTTGTCCACCGCGTTGTGCCTGCCCACGTCCTCGCGCACGGCCACGACGGAGCCGTCGAAATGGAAGAGGCCTGCGGCGTGCAGGCCGCCGGTCTTGTCGAACAGGGACTGGGCCTGGCGCAGGCGATCAGGCAGCGACAGCAGCACTGACCGCGCCAACCGCTCGCGGCCCGAAGCCACCACCGGGCAGCGGGCCTGGAGGTCGTCCAACTGTGTCGTGCCACAGATGCCGCAACTGGCAGTGGTCGTCGTCAGCCGGGGAGTCAGCTTGACCGGTCGGGCCAGCTTGACCGTCACCACGTTGAACTGCTGCTCGGCTCCGTCGGGCAGTTCGCAGTACTTCACCTGGCGCACGTCGTCGTAGCCGCCGATCACGCCTTCGCTGAGCAGGAAGCCGACGGCCAGGTCGAAGTCGTGCTCGGGGGTGCGCATGGTCACCGTCACCGTCTGCGGGTCCTGCCCAGGCCCGGCCGCCCTGATCTCCAAGGGCTCCTCGGTGACCAGCCGGTCGGGCAGTTCCACGGCCCGTCCCTCGCGCAGGGCGAGGACGCGCCGATCGGTCACCGGACGGCGGACGGCGGCCACGCCACCCCCAATCGCTCGAGGTCCGCCTCGGTGTCGACATCGGCGAAGTCACGGGTGGCAGCCACAGCCGACCACTGCTGTTCGTCCAGCCATGTCACGCCGACGGCCGTCTCGAGCAGGTCGCGCATGGCCCGTCCGCCGCCGCCCACCACGTCCGCCGATCGGGCCACGTCGGCCGCGGCGTAGCGCGCGCACAGCGGCTGCGCCCGGCCGTCCACCACGGGCACGGCCGTGCCCGGCTGGGTCGCCAGCCACCCCAACAACCGGGCGGTGACCAAGGGCATGTCGCAGGCCAGAACGACCACATCCAGGCCCGCGACCGCCGGGGCCGCCGCAGCCACTGCGGCCAACGGCCCTTGTCCCACAAGGCCAATCGGCTCTTGGACGAGCGGCAGCGACGTCCACCCAGGTCCCACCTCGTACGCCCGGCCCACGCCTTCGATGAGGCGATCGCCCAGCATCCCGGCAAACATGGCGGCCTTGTCCCGCCCCATGCGCGTGCTGCCACCGCCCGTCAGAAGAAGGCCAACCACATCAGGCACCCCGCCAGTCTGCTTCCTCTCCGTGGTCGCGGGGTAAGGACGGCCCCGTGGAGACGACGCTGACGGATCGCGTCCTGGGCGGACGCTACGAATTGGGGCCGTTGCTGGGTCGAGGCGGCATGGCCGACGTGTACGACGCAGTCGACGCCCGGCTCGGTCGCCCGGTGGCCGTGAAGGTGCTGCGGCCCGCCATGACCGTGCGCGCCGACGTCCGCCGCCGCTTCGAGGACGAGGCCAGGGCCGCGGCCAAGCTGGCCCACCCCAACGTGGTGGCCGTGTACGACACCGGCGAGGACGACGGGGTGCCGTGGATCGTGATGGAGCGCCTATCCGGCGAGTCGTTGGCGTCGCGGTTGGTGCCGGGCCGGCCGTTGGAGACCGAGTGGGTCCTGCGCATGGCGGGCGACGTGCTCGGCGCGCTGACCGTGGCCCACGCCGCGGGCGTCGTGCACAGGGACGTGAAGCCCGGGAACATCTTGTTCTCGGACGAGGGCTGCGCCAAGGTGGCCGACTTCGGGATCGCCAAGAGCGTCGAGGCGGTGGGAGACGCGACCACGGCCGGGCTCTTGTTGGGCACGCCCCGATACCTGGCGCCCGAGCGGTTCGACGGCGCCACCTCGTCGGCCTCGTCCGACATCTACGCCATGGGCGTCATCCTCTACGAGGCGCTCAGCGGACGACGGGCCTTCGAAGGCGACACGCCGGTGTCGGTGGCCTTCGCCGTGCAGCACAACGAGCCCACGCCCTTGGCCGAACTCCGACCGGACCTGCCCGCCGACGTGGTGGCCGTGGTCGACAAGGCCATGGCCCGCGATCCTGCGGCCCGCTTCACCACCGCCCGCGAGATGGCTGCGGCCGTGGCCCAGGCCAGCGGTGTGGTCCTCGGGGTGGACGACACCACGGCCACCGCCATTGGCGCTGATGGGGCTGCGAGTGCGGGCGCGGATGCGACCGTCGCGGTGGCCCGTGACGCATGGGTGGCCGGGTCGGCCGATCCCACCGCAATCGCCGGGGCGGGCGCCCTAGCGGGCGCGTCGGCCCAGCCCGCATCCGCGGCCCGCGCCCCTGGTCCCAACCGGAGGCGCAACCTCGACCCGCGCGCCGTGCTCGTGTTGGCCGTGGGCGCGGCCGTCGTCCTGCTGCTCGCGGCCTTGGCCTTCGCCGACCGGTCGCCCGGCGGATCGACGGCGGCCAACGCCTCAGGCGGGTCGGACCTCAGCCAGGGCCTCCGGGCCGCGGCCGACCGCCTGGCCACTGGCGACGGGCCGAGGGGCGTCGAGGCCTCGAACCGTTTGAAGGCCATAGCCGACAAGCTCGATCAGGGCCAGGACGCGTCGAGCGACGCCAACTCGCTGCTGGCCGACTCCGCGGCTTGGAACAGGGACCGCCAGTTGGGCACGCGGGCCTTTCAGACCATCAAGGACGCGCTGGCCAAGGTGCCGGGCGTGGACGTGAACGCGGCCCAGGCCGCGCCGCCGCCCACGCCGGCCCCGGCCCCCGTCGCCACTCCCATCCAGGTGGGCAAGGGGCATGGCAAGCACAAGAAGGAGCACGACGACTAGACAGCGGCGATGGAGCCGGTCGAGGCGCTAGACCGCATCGCCCATCTGCTCGAGCGATCGCGCGAGCCGACCTATCGCGTGCGGGCCTTTCGCAACGCGGCTGACGCCATCCGAGGCTTGGACGAGCCGGACCTGCGTCAGCGGGCGCAGCAGGGCAGGCTGCGCGACCTGCCCGGTATCGGCGAGAAGACCGAGCGGGTCATCGTGCAGGCCCTGGCCGGAGAGACGCCCTCCTACCTGACCAAGCTGGAGGAGTTGGCGCCCAACCCGGCCGAGGGGATCGGTGCCGAACTGCGGGCCGCGCTAAAGGGCGACTGCCACATGCACTCGAACTGGTCGGACGGCGGCAGCCCCATCGAGGTGATGGCCGAGGCGGCGCGCGACATCGGCCACGACTACGCAGTGCTGACCGACCACTCGCCTCGGCTCACCATCGCCAACGGCCTCAGCAGGGAGCGGCTGCTGGAGCAGCTCGAGATCGTCGAGCGTCTCAATGCGGAGTTGGCCCCCTTCCGACTGCTCACCGGTATTGAGGTCGACATCAACGAGGACGGCACCCTCGACCAGGACGACGACATGCTGGCCCGCCTCGACGTGGTGGTGGCCTCGGTCCACTCCAAGCTGCGCATGGACGAGGCCGATATGACGCCGCGCATGGTGCGGGCCTTGCAGAACCCGCACCTCGACATCCTGGGCCACTGCACCGGGCGCATCGTCGTGGGCCGGGGCAGGCCCGAGTCCGACTTCGACCCCGACGCCGTCTTCGCCACTGCGGCCGCCCACGACAAGGCGGTGGAGATCAACTGCCGGCCCGAGCGGCTCGACCCGCCCCGTCGGCTGCTGCGCATGGCGGTCGAGGCCGGGTGCCGGTTCTCGATCGACACCGACGCCCACGCGCCGGGCCAACTCGACTGGCAGCCCTTCGGCACGGACCGGGCCGCCGAGTGCGGCGTGTCCGTCGATCGGGTGGTGAACGCCATGGACGCCGACGGGCTGCTGGCCTGGACGGCCTCGCATCAGTCGGCTTAGTCGGCTCAGTCGATCATTCCGGCTCAGCCGCTCAGTCGGTTCAGTAGCCGACGGCCGCACCCGTTCGGGCCCGCGGGTCGGCCGCGCCCGCCAGCCTGCCGTCCTCCACTCGGATGACGTGGGCGTGGCCGAACTGGTGTGAGAAGGCGTCGACCCTCATCGCATCGTGGCCGAGGGCGCGCAGCCCGTCGTCCCAGGAAGCGGGCGCGTGGCCTTCGACCGCGACCCGCACCCGGCCTCTGTCCACCCACGTGTCGAAGCCGGTGGCGCCGCCAGTGAGCACCCACCGACCGGCGGCCATGGCCTCGGCGGGCGACTGGCCCGCGTGCAGCAGGCGGGCCAGCAGTTGCAGCAGCGTCTGGGGCTGGCCGTCCCCGCCCATGGTGCCGATCACCATGTCCAGTGCGCCACTCGGCGACGTGACCAGTGCGGGCGACAGCGTGTGGGGCGGCCGTCGACCGGGGCCGTACTCGGCCGGATGTCCTGGCTGCAAGGAGAACCCCACGCCCCGGTTCTGCAAGAAGATCCGGGTGTTGGGCTCGATCACGTGCGACCCCCAGCCCGATGCGTTGGACTGGATGAGGGACACGCCCATGCCGTCCTCGTCGACCGCGCACAGGTAGATGGTGCCGCCCGGTCGTTGGGCCGGATCGGGTCGACCGAGCCGGGCGGCACCATCGGGTGAGATGGCGGTGCGGCGGGGCGCCAGCCGTTCGGGGGCGACCAGGCCTGGGCCGTCGGCATGCTCGTGCAGGACGTCGAGCCGGTCGAACGCGGCTTGCCGGGCGGCCTCGATGGTGAGGTGGGCCCAGCGCGCGTCATCGGGGTCGCTAGGCAGGTCGAGCCCGGAAGCGATCCACGCGCCGGCCAGCGTGAGATAGCCCTGCGAGTTGGGCGGGATGGTCCAGACCCTCCGGTTCCACGCGTCGACGGCGATGGGCTCGACCCAGTCGGCCTGCACCGTGCCGAGGTCGTGGGCCGTGTACTCGCCTCGACCCAGGGCCAACAGGCCCTCGCCGAACTCGCCTTCGTAGAAGCCGGACCGTCCGTGGGCCACGATGGCGTCCAAGGCGCGGGCCACCCCAGGGCGACGGACCACGTCGCCCACCTCCAGGCGGCGGCCGGCGCCTACGTAGTCCGCCGCGCCGGGCAGCTTGGCCACCAAGGCCACGGCCGCGACGAGCAGGGGCGACGCGGGGAAGCCGTTGGCCGCGTAGAACCGGGCCGGCTCGAGCACGTCGGCCAGCGCGAGCCGACCGAAGCGCTCGTGCAGGGCCAGCCACCCGTCCACACATCCGGGCACGGGCGTGACGTGGATGTTGTCGCGGAACGGCATCTCGGTGTGGCCCGCGGCGCGCAGGCGTTCAGGGTCGGCGCCCGAGCCCGCCCGGCCTGACGCGTTGAGGGCCGCGGGCATGGCGGCATCGGCGGTGGACACCAGCGCGAACAGGTCGCCGCCCATGCCGCACATGTGCTGGGTGGTGACGGCCAGCACCGCGCTGGCGGCCACGGCCGCGTCGGCCGCCGAACCGCCCGCCCGCAGCATGGCCAGGCCCGCGCCCGCGGCCAGGTGGTCGACCGCGCAGACCATCCCCCGCGGCGCTCGGCACGTCTCGAAGGGGACGAGCGGGGGTGGCATCCGGCCGAGCCTACGAAGCGTCCGGGTGGACAGAGCGCACAAGGCCTTGGACCTCGCGCAGCACGCGCAGCCTGGCCTCGTGACCCCGCTGGCCGCGCGTCGATGGCTGTATGCACCACAGCGCGACGGGGGCGCCGTCGTCGCGTCGAAGCACGACGGTGGGCATGGGCGGCCAGCCCGCGCGGTGGAGGTCGACGCGCTGGTAGTGGTCCCAGGGGATGCGGTAGGTGCGAAAGACGTTGCGCACGGTGATGCCGTCGTCGTCTACCCGCAGGCCTGAGCGGGCGGCCCGCACGGCGAGCGTCAGGAGGCAGGCGGCAATGGCGAAGGCGATGGCGTCGTGCCACACGAACGCCAGCACCACGGCCACGCTGCTGAAGCTTCCGAACTGCACCAGGTTGTCGACCGGCCTGCGCAGGACCCGCATGTCGGCAGGGACGCTACCCGTGGGTACAGTCCAGCTTGATGGACGTGGGCCAGGTCGGGCGCGTGCTGCTGGTGGTGGCCGGTGTGGCCGCGGCCGCGGGCGTGCTTTTGATGGTGGCTGGCGCGTTGGGCTTGGGCCGGCTGCCGGGCGACATCGCCGTGCGCCGGGGCGGCTTCCGGCTGTATGCGCCCATCGCCACGTGCATCGTGGTGTCGGTGGTCGGCACCGTCGTCCTCAACCTGTTCTTCCGGCGCTGACATGGCCGACGCCACCGGCCGCTTCCTCGCGCTGGTCGAGACGGAGGACGCCCGATTGGACGAAGGGGCCATGCTGATCGCGGCCCACGCCTACCCGGACATGGACGTGGACGCGCAGTTGGCCCGCATGGACGAACTGGCTGCGGGCTGTCCGGGCCCGGGCGACGTGGCCGGCCTGCGCCGGTACCTGTTCAACGAACTCGGCTTTCGGGGCAACGAAGACGACTACGGCGATCCCCGCAACTCGTACTTGAACGACGTGCTCGATCGGCGGCTGGGCATCCCGATCACGTTGTCCGTGCTGACCATCGAGGTGGGGCGACGGGTCGGTGTGCCGCTGGCCGGGGTGGGGCTGCCCGGGCACTTCCTCGTCAGGCACGAGGCCGTGCCGCCCATGCTGCTGGACCCGTTCAACGGCGGCCATCCCCTGAGTCTCGAGGAGTGCGAGGGACTTGTCCGCCACTTGTACGGCGAGCGGGTCGAGTTCACGCCCTCGTTGTTGGCGCCGGTGGACACCCGGGCCATCCTGGCCCGCATGCTCAACAACCTGCGCCAGGTCTTCCAACGCCAGGGCGACGCGGCGTCGGCCGCGTGGGTGCTGCGGCTGCGGGCGGGCATCCCTGGGACCAAGCCGCGTGAGCTGGGGGAGTTGGCCACGGCCCAGGCCGCGCTGGGGCGGTACGAGGAGGCGGCGGCCACGCTGGACCGGCTGTCCGAGCTGCTGCCCGAAGAGGAGGCCAACAAGGCCAGGTCCCACGGCCAGCTCCTCCGCTCCCGCCTCAACTGACCCCCCCGTTCTTCCCCGTCTGGAGGACATAGCCGGCGGAAACGACGGGCTATGTCCTCCAGGCCGGCAAAGCGGAGGGTCAGATGATGGTGCTCTGGTGGCCTTGCCAGTAGCGGTCTTTGAGCAGGCGCTTGTAGAGCTTGCCGGTGGGATGGCGCGGCAGCTCGGCTTCGAAGTCCACCGACCGGGGGCACTTGAACCCGGCCAACTGCGACTTGCAGTAGGCCAGCAGCTCGCGCTCCAACTCGGGCCCGGCGTCGGCCATGTCGACGGGCTGGACCACGGCCTTGACCTCTTCGCCCATCTCCTCGTTGGGCACGCCGAACACGGCCGCGTCGGCCACCTTGGGATGCATGACCAACACGTTCTCAGCCTCTTGGGGATAGATGTTCACCCCGCCCGAGATGATCATGTAGGCCTTGCGGTCGGTGAGGTAGAGGTAGCCGTCGCCGTCCAAATAGCCGACGTCGCCCAGCGTGGACCATCCGTGCGCGTTGCGCGACCCGCGGGTCTTCTCCGGGTCGTTGTGGTATTCGAAGGTGGCCCCGCCCTCGAAGTAGATCGTGCCCGACTCGCCCGGCGGCACCTCCTCACCGTCCTCGCCCACGATGTGGATCGTCCCCAGCAGCGCCTTGCCGACGGTTCCCGGATGGGCCAGCCACTCCTGCGAGTTGCAGGCCACGAAGCCGTTGCCCTCGGTGCCCGCGTAGTACTCGTACACGACCGGCCCCCACCACTCGATCATCTGCTGCTTCACCGGCACCGGGCAGGGCGCGGCCGCGTGGATGCAGACCTGGAGCGACGACACGTCGAACTTGGCCCGCTCGTCCTCGGGCAGCTTCAACATGCGCACGAACATGGTGGGCACGACCTGGGTGTGGGTCACCGAGTGGGCGCCGATCAGCCGCAGGTACTCGACGGGGTCGAAGTGCTCCATTACCACGACGGTGCCGCCCGCCTGCTGCACGGCCATGCAGAACCGCAACGGCGCCGCGTGGTAAAGCGGCGCGGGCGAGAGGTAGACCATGTCCGACGTGAACCCGTACAGCAGTTGGCCGAGCGCGGTGACGCCGGTGGGCGCCTGCGGCGGGTTGCCCGACAGCGGGATCTTCACGCCTTTGGGCCGCCCGGTGGTGCCCGACGAGTACAGCATGTCCTGACCCTGGGCCGAGTCGGCCACCTCGATGGCGGGTGCCGCGCCCACGACCTCTTCGTAGGACTCGTAGCCGTCGATTACCCCGCCCACCATCAGCCTGGTGTGGACGTTGGGCATCTTGTCGAGCAGGTCGGCGGCCAGGTCCCGCCGGTCGTACGACGTGATGAACGCCTGTGCCGCGCAGTCGTTGACGATGTACTCCAACTCGCCGGACGTCAGCCTGCTGCTGGCCGCCGTGTAGTAGAGGCCAGAGCGCTGGGCCCCCCACGTGGCCTGGAGGTAGGTGGCGTTGTTCTCCATGCAGATGGCGATGCTGTCGCCCACACCGATGCCCCGAGAGCGCAGGAGCTGGGCCAGTTGGTTGGAGCCCCGGTCGAGCTCGGCGTAGGTGACGGTCTCGCCTGAGCCGCCCATGATCACGGCAGGCTTGTCGGGGAAGGAGGAGGCGTGCATGCCGGGGTACATGGCGGGCAGCCTATGCAGGTGCATGTGATCGAGGTCACCGCCGCGGACACCCATTCGACCCGTCGACTGGTGCTGCGCGAAGGCAGGTCGGACAGCGTTGTGGCCTTCGACGGCGACGACCATCCGGGCGCCATCCACCTGGCCGCGATCGACCACATCGACGGCGTTATCGGCGACCACATCGACGGCGTTGTCGACGACATCCGCACGTCGATCGTGGGCGTGGCCACCTTCTTCCCGTCGCCCTGCGGGCCCCGGCCCGACGACGTCGCCTACCAGCTTCGAGGCATGGCCGTGCTGCCCGAGTACCAGGGACGCGGCGTCGGCGCGTCCCTTCTCGCCGCGGGCGTGGAGCGGGTGCGGGCCGCGGGCGCCACTCTGCTGTGGGCCAATGCCCGTGACAGCGCGTTGGGCTTCTACGAGGGCAAGGGGTGGAAGGTCGAGGGCGAGGGGTTCGAGTACGGCCCGGCCCGCCTGCCCCACCATGTGGCCCTGCTGCCGCTGTAGCCGTTGGCCACACCCGCGGCCGCGCGCCGCTACAGGGCGGCGATGGACTGGCGGGGCATGCGCGGCGCCCGCCGGGGAGGGTGGGCCGCGCCCAGCTCCAACAGCCGCACCACTCGGGCCCGTTGGCCCGGCCACGGCTGCAACAGCTCCAGCATGCGCTCGTCGGTGCCCCGGCGCTCGCCCGCCAACGCCCACGTGACCAAGTGCGGCAGGTGGTAGTCGCCGACGCTGACCGAGTCGGGATCACCCAGAGCCAGGCGCACGGCCTCGCCGGACGACCAGGCGCCGATGCCCGGCAGCGACCGCAAACGCCGATGGGCGGTGGGCGCGCCCAAGGCCACGCACTCGTCCAGCCTGCGGGCCACCAGGCAGGCCCGACGCACGGTGTCGGCCCGTCGGCGCTCCACGTTGAAGCGGTGGTAGGCCCACCCCGGCAGACCGGCCAGCCGGTCGGGCGCGGGCGGCAAGAGCAGCGGCGGCGAACCGTCGACCGGCGAAGGGCCGGGCGCGGGCTCGCCAAAGGCCCGCACCATCCCGCAGTAGCTGCGCCGGGCGTCGAGGCCGACGACCTTCTGCTCGATGATGGTCGGCACCAGCGCCTCCACCACGGCCTGCGACCGGCACAGTCGCGCCGCACTGAGCCGTCGCCACAGCTCGGCAACGACGGGATGACGGGCCGCGGCCGCAGGGAAGTCGCCGTCGTCGTCCTCGGCCCCGACCAGCGCGGGCGCGGCGTCCAAGGCCCACTCAGAGCCCTCGCCCCACGCCTGCACCCGCACGTCGGGACCTGAGCGCCAGATGCGCACCGTCGCAGGCCCGCACGGCGTGCGGGTGGCCCGCCAGATGCCCGTGGGCCCGATGCGCATGGACGGATCACCCGAGCCGCGGCGCAACGGCCCGAGGGTGAGTCGGAGGTCGACCGGGTGCGGCGGCCGAATTGCGCGCTCGAGCACGTCGCCATCGTGGCAGGCTTCGGCTCCGATGAGCGCGCTCTCCGAGGAACTCCACTGGCGGCATCTGGTCCACCAGGCCACCGACGACCATCTGTTCAAGCTCCTCGACACCGAGTCGCTCACCGCCTACATCGGGTTCGACCCCACGGCCGACAGCCTCCACGTGGGCAACCTGTTGCAGCTCTGCAACCTGCGCAGGCTGCAAGGGGCGGGCCACCGGCCCATCGCCTTGGCGGGCGGGGGCACCGGCATGATCGGCGACCCTGGCGGCAAGTCGGAGGAGCGCAACCTGCTTACCGCCGACGCCTTGGCCCACAACCTGGCCGCCATCCGGGTGCAGCTCGAACGGTTCCTCGACTTCTCCGAGGGCCGGGCCCTCACGGCCGACAACGGCGAGTGGCTCTGGGATGTGCGCCTGCTCGGCTTCCTCCGAGACATCGGCAAGCACTTCACCGTGAACCAGATGGTGGCCAAGGAGTCGGTGAAGGCCCGCTTCGAGGGCCGCGACCAGGGCATCTCCTACACGGAGTTCAGCTACATGCTCCTCCAGGCCTACGACTTCCTCCAGCTCTTCGACCGCCACGGCTGTCGGCTGCAACTGGGCGGCTCGGACCAGTGGGGCAACATCACCATGGGCGTGGAGCTGATCCGCAAGCAGCGAGGCGAGACTGCCTTCGGGCTGACCTCTCCGCTGGTGGTGAAGGCGGACGGGACCAAGTTCGGCAAGACCGAGTCGGGCACGGTCTGGCTGGACCCGGCCAAGACCTCGCCCTACCGCTTCTTCCAGTTCTTCATCAACAGCGAGGACGCGGTGGTGGGGGAGTACCTGCGCTATTTCACCTGGCTGTCACGCGACGAGATCGAGGCTCTCGACGCGGAGACGGCCGAGCACCCCGAGCGCCGAGCCGGGCAACGGGCGCTGGCCCGGGGGGTCACCGCGCTGGTCCACGGGGCCGACGAGGCCGAGCGGGCCGAGCGGGCCGCGGCCGTGCTGTTCAGCGAGGAGATCGCGACCTTGGACGAGCCCACCTTGCTCGAGGTCTTCGCCGACGCGCCCTCGACCACCGTGCCCCGCGAACCCATTGGCCTGGTCGACCTGCTGGCCCTCACCGGCGTGTGCGGCTCCAAGAGCGATGCCCGGCGCATGGTGCAGCAGGGCGGGGTCTACCTCAACAACCGCAAGCAGGCCGAGGACGGGCCCGTCGACCCGGTGGCCGACACGTTGCACGGCCGCTACGCCGTGCTGCGCAGGGGGCGCAAGGACCACCACCTGGTCCGCTTCGAATAAGGGCCGGCGCTGGCGGCAGGCAGGTCAGGGCAGGCCGGTCAGGGCAGGACGACGACCGTCGTGCCCATCTGGGCCCAGTCCCACATGAAGGCCGCGTCGATCGCGGACTGGCGCACGCAGCCGTGGCTCAACGGCGTTCCCAGTTGGGCGTCGCTTTGGATGTGGCTGCCGCCGGGCCGGGCCGGGATCTCGTGGAAGCCGATGGCCAGGCTCCGTCCGGTGGCAAACCGCACCATGTAGTTCAGGGCCAGCGAGCCCGACCGGCTGACCCGCGAGCGCGAGTACACGTGGTAGGTGCCGGGGTTGGGCAGGCCGCGCCGCCCGGAGACGGGGTAGTCGCGGATGACCCGCCCGTCGCCCTCGACCACCCAAACGTGCTGCATCGAGTTGGAGTAGACGGCCCGTCGTCCCAAGCCGGAGTTGGCGGGCAGGGCCAGGCCGCGCCGTCCGGGTCCGACGTTGGCCGGCGCGGTCGAGCCCGATGGCCCGCCCACGTCCAGGCCGGCCTGGTAGGCCTGAATGAGCCCGAGCTTGCCGCCCGGCGGCGGCGGGTCATGGGGCGGCGAGCTCCACTTGGCCTGTGCCGCGGGGCTGGCGGCCATGAGCAGGCCGAGCACCGCGAGGGCGCCGATCCGCGCCCGCCCCGCCCTGTGCCGCATGTGGCCTTAATCGGGCCGGTTCAACCGGTCCTGAGGATGGCGTCGGCGATTCGAGCGGCCACGTCGGCCATGTGGCCGTCCGAGTCGTACCTGTGCCGGGGCCAGAAGAAGCCCTTGAGCCCGTCGCCCTTGGACCGGGGCACGACGTGCACGTGCAGGTGAGGGACGGACTGGCTGACCACGTTGTTGACGGCGACGAACGTGCCCTGGGCGCCCATGGCCTCGACGACGGCGACGGCCACGCGCTGCACGGCGGTGAACAACACGGGCACCAGCGGGGCGGACAGGTCGGGCAGCGTGTCGACGTGGGCGCGGGGCACCACCAGCACGTGGCCGGGGAAGACGGGCCGCACATCGAGGAACCCGACGACGTCGGGCTCGTCCAGCACGACGGCGGCAGGCGCGTCCCCGGCGACGATGGCGCAGAAGAGGCACGGTCGCTCGGGCACGGTGGCCACGCTTGCACACCTACGATCGACCCATGTCGGACTCTCCCGTCAACCTCTCCGCCGGACTCCCGGAGACTGTCCTTCCCGAGCCGCCTGCCGAGATGGCCGAGCGCCTGCGGACCGCGGTGGGCGAGCCCATCGAGCGCCGGCGCGACGCGGTCGCATCGGTGGTGGCCGCCTTCCCGCGGTTCCTGGATGCGTGGGCCCGCTTGGGCGAACTGGCCAGGGACGACGTGGAGGCGTATGCGTGCTTTCGCGTCGGGTACCACCGCGGCCTCGACGCCCTGCGGGCCGCGGGCTGGCGGGGGAGCGGATACGTCCGCTGGGCCCGGCCCACGAACCGCGGCTTCCTTCGGGCCTTGGAGGGGCTGCGGGAGACGGCCGCGGCCATCGGCGAGGCCGACGAGGAGGAGCGCTGCGCGCAGTTCCTGCGCCAGTTGGACCCCGATTGGCGCGGGCTCCCGGCCGACTGATTCGCGCTCGATCGGCCCTCGATCAGCCCTGATCAGCCCTGATCAGCCCTCACTTCGGCGCGGGCGGGCCAAGGTCACCGTTGTGCGGTAGAGCATGGTGACGACGCCGCCGTGCTCGTCGATCACCCGCCCCACGCCGGCAGCCAACCGGGCCAGCGCGTCAGGGTCGAGCATGCGATGGTCGGAGTGCGTCTGGATCAGCTCGGCATAGGCCTGGGCCGACAGGCGGTCCTCCCAGTCGTGGTGCCACTCGTCGCCGAGCAGGTCGAACAGACCGGATTCGGCGATGGTGCGGCGCTGCTCGTCGTTCTGCACCGGCCAGCGGGTGACGACCGACTCCTTGAGGAGTTCGGGGGCGAACTCGGCGTACACAGGGTCGAGTGCGTCGTGCAGGTCGAGGCCCCCGTCGCGGGGCGTGTTGGCCATGACGGCCAGCACGCCATCGGGTCGCAGCACGCGCGCCAGCTTGGGCAGCGCGGCGGCGGGGTCGATCCAGTGCCACGACTGGGCCGCGACGGCAATGTCGGCGCTGTCGGGCGGGCCGTCCCAATGCTCGAACTCCGTGACGGCAACATCGATGCGGGCGGCGGCAGTCGCGGCCACTGCGGCCATAGCCGGATCGGGCTCGACGCCGACGACGCGAAGGCCCCTCTCTGCGAACAGGACCGACGCCTTGCCCGTGCCGCATCCGATGTCGATCACGTCCGTCGCTCCGATGGGCGCGGCGGCCAGGATGTGGTCGACGGCCTCCGGCGGGTAGGTGGGCCTGCGCCAGTCGTACAGGGCGGCGGCCTCGCCGAAGACGGTGCGGCGCTCCCTGGTCACACCCGCGTCACGCCAGCGGCGTGGGCGGCACGACGACGGTGAGGGCGCCTTCGTCGACGTCGAAGGTGGCCCCCCAGACCACGCCGTCGGCGGGCAGCAGGCCGCAGCCGACGATCTCGTCCACGTCCTGGCGGACGCTGGCCCCCAAGTCGTCGAACGGGAGGAAGTCGATGTGGGATGCGTCGGCGCCGGTCGCGTCGGTGACGCCGTCCCAGATGGCTTGATTGCTGACCTGGTAGAGCCCGCACTTGGTGTGGTGGATGACGCCGAACTCGCGGGTGCCGAGGTGATGGGCGGACAGGACGAGCGAGCGGATGGCGTCGGTTGAGGCCCGCCCACCCGCGTTGCGCAGGATGTGGGCGTCGCCCGGCGACAGCCCGAGGGCGCGGAACAGGTCGAGCCGAGCGTCCATGCACGTGAGGATGCACAGCCGCTTGGCGGGCCGGGGACTGAGCACCGGTCTGTTGGACACCGACGCGTAGGACTGGTTGGCCTCCTGCACGCGCGGCAGGTTGAGCTCGAGGGGCTGGTGGTCTGCTTGATCCGTGTCCGGCACCCGCGCATCTTTGCCGATCACCGCCGCCCCTCGGCATTTGCCCCCACTTCTGTCGACATCCCATCTTTTCCACAGCACCTGCTGCTGTGGAAAAGTGGGGAGGGTGCCGCCCATGCGCTCCATGCCCCGCGTCCGACTGCTGACCGCTGTGCTGACGGTCGCGTGCCTGGCGCCTGCCTGTCACCGGGCCAAGGACGCGACGGGCGTGGGCGCGGACAGCGGCTCGGCCATCACCCGGCCGGGCGGGGCCGACGCGAGCGGAGGCGGCACGGGGGGCGGCGACGGCGCCGGCGCGAACGGCAACGGCCAGCCAACCACGACCGGGCCAAAGGGCAAGACCGGCACCACGGCCCGTCCGGCCACCGGCGGCACCACGCCAGGCGGCGGGGGCAACAACACCACCGTGCCTCCTGCCCCGCCCGACAGCGGTGCCCGCGCCGGCGTGGGCGCCTTCGCCCGCACCGTCCTGCGGCCCGCGTCGTCGTCCAAGGTCGTGATCGAGGTGTTCCAACAGTCGGGCGCAGGCCCCACCGCCCGATCGCTGGACCATGCCGCCGCCGTGCTCCGCCAAGTCACGGGCAAGCAGGTGGCGGTCAGTGGACCGGTGGATCTGCCGGGCACCGGATCAGACGTGAACGAGGCCCAGATCAGGGACCTGGCCGACCGCTACAGCCGCTCGACGCAGGGCAATGGCCAGGCCGTCATCCACGTTCTGTTCCTCAACGGCCGGTTCAAGGGCGACGACTCCATCCTCGGCATCTCGGTGCGAGGCGACACCGCCGCCGTCATGTCCGAGCAGGTGCGGTCCGCTTCGACGCCGATCGCGCCCCGCTCCACCATCGAGGACGCCGTGACCGAGCACGAGCTGGGCCACCTGCTGGGCCTGGTCGACCTGGCCCGCAACACCGGCCGGGCCGACCCCGACCACCCCGGCCACTCCACCAACCGCAACTCGGTCATGTACTGGGCCGTGGAGTCAGACCTCGTGAGCCAAGTCCTCGGCGGCCCCCCGCCCGTCGACTTTGACAGCGCCGATATGGCTGACCTGGCCGCCCTCCGCAACGGGGCCTGAGCCGACCGCCTCCGCGAACGCAGCCCGATCGTCCTCGGGCGGGGCCAGCTCATCGACCACGGCCACGGCCAAGGTCACGACGAGCAACAGCATGAGGGCGCCGCCCACGCCGTACAGCTCGAGCCCGGCGAAGCCCGCCACCACAGTGGCGAACGGCCCGATGTGGACGGTCCGTCGCTCGATCCACCGTTGCAGCAACAGCCATTCGGCCAACTGATAGGCGAGGAAGACCGCGGCCAGCAGGACGCCCTTGTCCGGCGAGGCGATGGCGGCCAAGGCCACGATGGGCATGGCCCCGAGGGCGGCTCCGATGACGGGCACCACGTCCCACAGCGCGACCCACAGGCCGAGGGGCGCGGGGCCAGGCACGTTGGCCCAGGAGGCCAGCATCCACGCCAGCAGCCCGGCCAGCATGGCCATGGCCAACGTGCCGCGCGCGTACCCGAAGCCGCGGCGGAACGCGGCCACCGACACGCGCTCCAACTGCTCGCGCCTGGCCTTGTGGTGGACCTGGGCCGCCCCCGCTCCGGCCAGTCGAGGCCCGTGCAGCATGAAGAAAAGGGCCAGCACGCCGGTGGCCAGGAAGGCCAGGCCCCGCGTCGTGGCCGACCTGATGGCGTCGGCCGGGGTGCCGCCCCGCAGCCTGCTGGGCGCCTGCTCAACCACCGTCTTGACCCGACGGGCCAACTGGGCGTCCTTCAACGCGGCGTGGAAGCGGCCCCGCTCCTCCAGCTCGCGCGCCCGGGCCGGCGCGGCCACCTTGATGTCGTTGTACTCGCGCACCACGCCGTCGACGAGGGCATAGGCGATGGTCCCCGCGCTGCCCACGGCGAGGACGCCGACCACGAGCACGGCCAGTCCCCGCGGCACTTTGCGGGCCAGCAGCGCGACATACGGGTGCAGCAGGCCCGCCACCGCGGCTGCCGCGAGCATCCATCCCAACACCCGCTCGGACCGGGCCACGATGCGCAGACCCACCAACAAGGCGCCGAACAGGCCGACGGCCACCACCGCGGACCGAGGCGAGATGCGCAGCCTCTCGCGGGGGTGGGGGGCCGCCATCGGCCGGTACAGTACCGGCGCCATGCCCGCCTCCGACGCCCACCGGGCCCCGCGTCTGGTCAGGGAGGTCGACCTCGACTGGCACTCGGTGCTGGTCTTCCTCGGGGCCTTCGCCGGGCTGCTGGCCATTCGGGGACTGGTCCGGCACGTGCCCAGGACGGTGACCGGACTCGGCATCGCCACCATCCTGGCCCTGGCCCTCAACCCCTTGGTGGCTGCGTTGGAGCGACGAGGCCTGCGGCGCTCGCCCGCCGTCGTCATCGTGCTGCTCGCCATCAGCGCCCTGTTCGCGGTGATGGCCTTGCTCATCGTGCCCCCCGCGGTGCGCCAGGCCCGCGACCTGGCCAGCCAGCGGGCGCGCGTGCTCCACGACATGCGCAAGCTGCCGCTGGTGGGCGACCAGTTCCGCAAGGCCGACGTGCAGGCCAAGGTCGACACGTTCATCGCCGAGCTGCCCCACCGGCTGGCGGGCGACACCACGCCGCTGGAGAAGGCGGCCCGGTCGGTGGCCGACGGATTGCTGGCCGCCACCGTCACCCTGCTGTTCGCGGTGACCATGCTGTTGGACGGGCCGAGGCTGATGCGCGCCGGCCGCCGTGTCGTCCCCATTGCCCGAAGGGCGCGAGCCGACGAGATGGCGCGCGTCGCCAACCGGGTGGTGGGCCGCTATGTGGCGGGCTCGCTGCTGGTCGCCATGGTGTGCGGACTGGTCGTGCTCGTCGCCGGCCTGGCCTTGGGCGTGCCCCTCATCCCGCTCGCCGCGGTGTGGGCCGCGCTGTGGGACCTCGTCCCCCAGATCGGCGGGGCCGCGGGCGCGGTTCCCTTCATCGTCCTCGGACTGACCAAGGGGGCGGGCACCGCGGTGGCCTGCGTGGTCGTGTTCTTCATCTACCAGCAGCTCAAGCACCAGGTGATCCAGCCCGTGCTGATCGGCCAGGCCGTGAAGCTGTCGCCCCCGGCCACCATGGTCGCCGCCCTCGTCGGCGTGTCGGCAGGCGGGGTGGTCGGTGCGTTGATCGCGGTGCCGCTGGTCGGCGCGGTGAAGGCCGTGTACCTCGAGTTCCGACGCCCCCCGGTGGAGGTGGGGTGAGCTTCGAGTGGATCGCCGACCAGGCCCAGTTCGAGGCCGCGGTCGACGACCTGCGCGGCGCGGACCGCTACGCCCTCGACACCGAGTTCCACCGGGAGAAGACCTACTTCCCGCACCTGGCTCTCCTGCAAGTGCAATGGGACGACCGGCTGGCGCTGATCGACCCGTTCGCCGTCGACCTCAAGCCCTTTGCCCACGTGCTCAACGGCACCGGCCTGGCCGTGTTGCATGCGGGCGATCAAGACCTCGAAGTCCTGCAACTGGCGTGCGACGCCGTGCCCAGCAGGCTGTTCGACACCCAGTTGGCCGCGGGCTTCCTGGGCCAGTCGTCGCCGTCGCTGGGCAACCTGGTCGAGCGCATGGTGGGGCTGCGGCTGCCCAAGGGCGACCGCCTCACCGACTGGACTCGCCGCCCGCTGACCGAGGACCAGAAGACGTACGCGGCGTCGGACGTGGAGCACCTGTTGGAGCTGCACGACAAGGTGGTGGCCGAGCTGGAGTCGGTGGTCAGGCTGGCGTGGGCCGAGCAGGAGTGCGAGGTCATGCTGCGCCGGCCCCGTCTTCGGGTGGAGCCGGCCAAGGCGTGGTGGCGGCTGAAGGAGGCGCGCCAGTTGCGGGGCCGCAGCCGGGCCGTGGCTCAGGAGGTGGCGGCGTGGCGGGAGTCGCGGGCCGCGGCCACCGACCAACCGCCCCGTTATGTGCTGCCCGACCTGGCCCTCGTCTCCATCGCCAACCGGCCGCCGCGCTCGCGCGACGAGTTGGGCGAGGTGCGCGGCATCGACGGGCGCTACCTCAAGGGCGGGGCCGCGGCCGAGCTGCTCGAAGCCATCGAGCGGGGCCGCTCGCTGGCGGACGAGGACGTGAACGTGCCGCCCACCGACGAGTTGGACCGGCCGCTGCGTCCGGCCGTGACGCTGGTGTCGGCGTGGATCGCGCAGTTGGCCGCGGACCTGTCGATCGACGCCGCCCTGCTGGCGACGCGGGCCGACTTGCACGCCTTCCTGCGCAAGGAGGCGGGGGCCCGTTTGGCCGAGGGGTGGCGGCACGACCTGGTGGGCGAGCCGGTCCGGCGGCTGGTCGACGGCAGCGCGGCGCTGGCCTTCGACGGCAAGGGCGGACTGGCCCTGGAGGAGCGCTCGCGTCAGCCCATGTAGGCGATGGGCCGGGGCCGCAGCGTGGGGTCCGGCTCCACCGAGGGGCGTTGACACAACGTCGTTCCAAGCAGGGTCTGGATGATCAGGGCTTGGGGCGAAGGTCGACTCTGATGGTGAGCACGCCGTCGTCGAGGGAGGCGTCGGCGTCGCTCAGCATGGCGAAGTCCATGTAGTCGATCTGGGCCTGCTCGATGAAGCGCTTGCGCTCGGGCCCCTCGACCGGCGGGACGCCCCGGCTGCGCACGGCCCGAGCCCGTTCGCGGAAGCGCTCGATCATCGCTTGGGGGTCGAACTCCTCGGCCATGGTCGGTCACCCTACCGAAGCGGACCGTTTACACTGGCCGCCGACCAACGGTTCGACAACCGGGGAGTTTGCTCGTGAAGAAGGGACGGCACCGCCGCTTCGAAGAGGCGCGTGCGCTCAAGCAGGTCAGCCTCGGGGATCGGCCGGTCTCGACCGAGCCGTGCCCCGAGTGCAGCGCAGAGCCCGGGGCAGAACACGCAAGCTGGTGCCTCTACACCGAGGAAGAGGAGTCGGTGGAAGGGGACACTGTGGAGGAAGAAGGAGCCTGATTTCAGGCTGCTTCTGAGTACTCGGGGGACGGCGGGACGGTGATCGACAGGCAGCAAACCGGGCTGGTTCGACGCGCCCGTCGAACCCTCTCCGTGGCCGTCGCCGCGCTGATGGCCCTCTCGTCGACGGCCTTGGTCGTGCACGACCAGGGTGTCGGGAACGGCGGCCGCACGCTTGTCGTCAGCGGGGCCCGGCACCATTTCGACGAGGCCGCCGCCCTCCAGTTGGCCGACGTGACGACGACGACCACGTCCACCACCAGCCCGCCGCCGCCCCCCACCACGACGCCGCCCGCCCCGCCGACCACGGCCCGTCCCGCCCCCAAGCCCGCGCCCCGGCCCACGACGACCGTGGCCCGTCCGGCGGGCACGCTGTCCGCGGCCCGCCTCAAGCCGCCCGCCGTGCCTGTGGGGCTGGCCCCCTACGTGGGGCTGGGGACGTGGAGCGACGTGTACGACTGGAGCAACAGCTACACCAACGGGCATCCGGGCACTGGCCCCGCGGACGTGGACCAGATGGCGGCCAAGGGCGTGCAGACCCTCTATATCCAGGCTTCGAAGTGGGACGCGCCCGGCGACTTGGTGGACCCGGACCTATTGATGCCCATCCTGCGCCGGGCCAAGGAGCGGGGCCTGCGGGTGGTGGCCTGGTACCTGCCGACCCTCACCGACCCGCAGCGGGATCTGGACCGCATGGTGGCCATGGCCCGGCTGGCCGACGTGGACAGCGTGGCCGTCGACATCGAGTCCCGCACCGTGTCCGACGTGAACGACCGCAACCACCGCCTCATCCAGTTCAGCCAGGCCCTGCGCCAGGCCTTGCCCGGACGGACGATCGGGGCCATCGCCCTGCCGCCCGTGGTGCTGGAGGTGGTGAACCCGGACTACTGGCCCAACTTCCCCTACAAGGAGATCGCCCCGTCCTACGACGTGTGGATGACGATGGGGTACTGGACCAACCGCAAGGCGTCCTCCGGGTACCGCGACGCCTATCGCTACACCAGGGAGAACGTGGAGCGGCTGCGGGTCGACGTGGGCCGGGCCGACCTGCCCGTGCACCCGATCGGCGGGCTGGGGCAGGGGACCACGGCGGCCGACGTGGAGGCGTACCGCAAGGCGGCCATCGACACCACGTCGATCGGCGGCAGCCTGTACGACTGGCGCACCACCGCGGGCGAGTGCTGGACCGGCCTGGCCGGCTTTCGCGCCTGATCCGCTCGAGTGCCTGAGCGGGTGGCTGGTTGGCGAGCGGGGTACGGACGGGCCGTGAAGAAGCACGCCCTGGTCGCCGCCGTGCTGGCCATCGGCGCCATCGTGACCCTCCGCCGCCCCCGCCCCGCCCCCCCTCCCAACTTTTCCACAGCAGCAGGTGAAGTGGAAAAGATGGACGGGGCTGTGGATAACCAGCGGGGGGAGCGGGGGGAGCGGGGGACGAGGGCCGCGAACGAGCGGCCGGGGGGGATCAAGGGGCGGCTGTGGGACGTGGGCCAGCGCTTCCGGCCCTTCGGCGTGGCCTTGCGCATGAACGACCGCTTCAGCGAGCTGAACGGCAACTTCCTGGCCGGCGCCGTCACCCTCCAGTCCTTCCTCTCCCTGTTCCCCCTCCTGCTGGTCGTGCTGGCCGTGGCCGGCTTCGTCACCGCCAACAAGAACCCCAACCTCGGGGTCGAGATCATCGGCCACCTCGGCCTGTCTGGGAGCGCGGCCAAGACGTTCAGCGACGCCCTCGACGCGGCCACCGACGCCCGTCGGACCACCCTCGGCATCGGCACCGTCGGACTGCTGTGGTCGGGCCTCGGCCTGGTGGGCGCCCTCCAGTACGCCTACAACCAGGTCTGGCAGGTCCAGTCCCGAGGGATCAAGGACAAGCTGGTCGGCGCGGCCTGGCTGCTGGGAGCGGCGCTTTTGTTCCTCGGTACCGCGGTGTTGACCGCGGTGCTGGGCCTGCTGCCCGGCTTCCTCTGGCCCATCAGCATCGTGTTCACGCTGGCCACCAACGTGGTCCTGTGGCTGTGGACGGCCAAGCTGCTGCCCAACAGGGACGTGGGCTGGCGGCCGCTGCTGCCGGGCGCCATCCTCGGCGGCGTCGGGTTGGAGATCCTGAAGATCGTGGGCCGCTTCTACGTGCCCCATCTCATCGCCTCGGCCTCGGCCGTGTACGGGTCCATCGGGATCGTGTTCGCCGTCCTGGCCTGGCTGTTCTTCTTCGGCCGACTGATCGTCTACTCGGCCTGCCTCAACGTGGTGCTGTGGGAGGAGCGGGCCGGGACCATCAAGGCCACCATCGAGGTGCCCGCCACCGACGAGGCCTCGGCCGAGGTCCGCCGCAGCGGCCAGGCCAACGATCCCGACGACGCCGACGACGCCGACGCTCCCGCCCCCGCCACCGACCCCGGCCCGGACAACGCTCCTGATCGACAGTCGACAGCCGCGGTCTAAGGCCGAGCCCCGGGCCCGCCGATGTTGGTGATGGACGCCCCATGCCCCATCCCCACCTCGACCGGCTCCTCCACCACCTCGCCGAGCGCGAGGGCGGCACCGACCTCCACCTGAAGGTCGGCTCCCCGGCGCGCATCCGGGTCAAAGGGGCGTTGGAGACGGTTCCCGACGAACCCTTGCTGGACAAGGGCACGGTCGACGCCATGGCCAGCGCCGTGCTCACCCAAGGCGCCCGGGACACGTTCGTGGCCCAGCGCGAGGCCGAGTGCACGTATGCCGTCCACGGACTGGGCCGCTTCCGGGTCAGCGCCTACCTCCAGCGGGGCTCCATCGCCCTCATCCTGCGCAGGGTCACGGCCTCGGCCCAGTCCTTCGCCGACCTGGGCCTGCCCGCCACCATGTCCTTCCTGGCCGGTGCCGAGCGCGGCCTGGTGCTCGTGGCGGGGCCGGCCGCCTCGGGTGTCACTACCACGCTGGCCGCCATGGTCGACCACATCAACCACGCCCGGGCCTGTCACATCGTGACCGTCGAGGACCCCGTCGAGATCCTGCACAAGGACGACCTGGCCGCGGTGTCGCAGCGCCAGGTTGGGGTGGACATCACCAGCGTGGCCCAAGGCGTGCGCTCGGCCCTGCGCCAAGACCCTGACGTGGTCGCCATCGGACGCATCGACGACGCCGACGTGGCCGGCGCGGCCATGGCCGCCACTGAGGCGGGCTGCCTGGTGCTGGCCGGCGTGCGGGCGGCCGACGCGTGCGACGCCATCACCCAGGTCGTCAACCTCTATCCCGAGAGCGATCGCCGCCACATCCGCCTCAGCGTGGCCGGCGTGCTCGTTGGTGCCGTGTCCATCCGGCTCGTGCCCCGGCGCAACGGCGCGGGCAGGCTGCCCGCGGTCGAGATCCTGCGCAACGTGCCGCGCATCCAGGCCGCCATCATGGGCGACGAGATGGACGACGTGCGCTCAGAGATGGCGAGGGGCGCGGCCCTCGGGATGCAGACGCTGAACCAGTCGCTGGCGACGCTGCTCGAACGTCAGGAGATCGACGAGCGGGCCGCGCTGGCGGCCACGCCGGACTGGCTCGGGTTCCGCATCGCGCTCGAACAGCGCGGCTTCGTCATTCCCGACGAGTAGTCGGCGGCCAGCTCGGACGGCGGCTTGGGCCTGCTGAACAGGAAGCCCTGCACCGACCCGCAGCCCAGGGACGACAAGGCCCGCCACTGCGCCTCCGTCTCCACGCCCTCGGCCACCACGTCCAGTCCAAGGGCCCGAGCCAGGCTGATCACTGCGGACACGATCACGTCGTTGCCACCGCCGTCGCCCATGCGAGCCACGAAGGAACGGTCGACCTTCACGCAGTCGACGGGGAAGAGCTGGAGGTAGCTGAGCGAGGAGTAACCGGTCCCGAAGTCGTCGATCGAGAGGTGGACGCCGAGCCCCTTCAGCCTGCGCAGCGTCTCGGCCGCGGCCTCGGCCTCGTCCATGAGCACGCTCTCGGTGACCTCGAAGCCGATGGACGAGCCGGGCAGGCGGAACGCCTGCAACGTCGACCGGACAAGCTCGACCAGGCCCGCGTCGCCGAACTGACGAGCCGACAGGTTGACGGACACTCGCACCGAGCCGAGAGGAGAGCACTCGGCCCGCCAGACCGCGAGTTGCCTGCACGCCTCCTCGATCACCCAACGGCCGAGCGGGATGATGAGCCCCGCCTCCTCGGCCAAGGGGATGAACAGGTCGGGGGCGAGCAGCCCGAACTCCGGGTGCTCCCACCGGACCAGGGCCTCGATGGCGACAAGCCGGGCCGACTCGGTGTCGATGACAGGCTGATAGTGCAGGCGCAGCTCGCCGCCCGCGATGGCTCGGCGCAGGGCCTGCTCCATCTCGATGCGAGCCAGCATCTGCGCTCGGATGGTCTCGTCGAAGACCTCGATGCGCGCCCGGCCCCGCTCCTTGGCCCGGTACATGGCCACGTCCGCGTCCCGAAGCACGTCCTCGGCCTTGGCCGTCGGGTGGGCGCTGGCCAGGCCCACGCTGGCCGTCAGGACCAGGTCGCGGCCGTAGAGCTGGATGGGCGCGCTGACCGCGTCGGCAACCCGCTCGGCGATGCGCATGGCGTCCGCCACGGCGAGGTCCTCGCACACGACCACGAACTCGTCGCCGGACAGCCGGCCCACGGTGTCGCTCGGGCGCACGGCCATGTGCAGACGCTCGGCCACCCGCACCAAGACCTCGTCGCCCACGGAGTGTCCGAGCGAGTCGTTGATGGACTTGAACCGGTCCAGGTCCACGAACAGGACGCAGACATGCCCGTCCTCGCGCGCCACGCGGGCCATGGCGTGGCCCAATCGGTCGAGCACCAAGGCCCGGTTGGGCAGGCCGGTCAGCTCGTCGTGATTGGCCCGGTGCACAGCGTCGGCGAAGGCCTGGTTGATGGCCTCGAGGGCGCTGGCGTCGTTCAAGGCGAGCGACGTGTGCTCGGCGAAGGCGAGCAGCATCTCCTGCTCCGTCTCCGAATAGGTGCGCTCGGGGTCGTACGACCCGACCAGCAGACTGCCCGCCACCTTGCCGTCCCGGTACACCGGTGCGGCCATGGCCGTGTGCAGGCCGCGGTCGACGAACTGGAGCATGGGCTGCGGGTCGAACTGGTAGTCGTGGGCGATGACCAGCTTGGCTTCGGACACGGCCCGTCCGCCGACGCCGTCGCCGACTGGAGTGTGGCCGATGGCTTCCAGGACGTCGGGCTCCACGCCCACCGAGGACACGATGCCGAGGTAGTCGGGGTTGGTCTCGTCGATGAGGCGCAAGGCCACGACCTCGGCGTCCACAAGGGACGACGCGCCTTCGGTGATGGCGTCGAGCACCACGTCGATCGGTGCGCGGTGGGAGATGGAGCGCTGGATGCGGAACAATCGCTCCAACAAGTCCTGGCGCTCCTGCAACTGCGAGCGCGAGGTGCGCTCGCGGTGGAGCAGTCTGAGCAGACGAACGGTGAGGGCCAGCACGCGGGCCATGCCCCGGATGAGCACTGCCTCCTCGTGGCTGAAGGGTGCGTCGACCCTGAGCACCACGACGCGTGCATTGCGCTCGTCGTCCTCCATGTCGACGGACAGGGCCGAGGCATGCCCGAGGGCGGGCAGCGAGACCGTGCTCATTCCCATGCGCACGCCCGCCAGTTGCGCCTCGGGGACCTGGCCCGGACGGAAGCCCACGCTGGCCGCGACCCAGCCGTCCACGACGACGGCGGCGACCTCGGCCTCCACCGCCTCGGCGATGCGCTCGACGCCGCCTTCGAAGGCGGCCAGCTCATCCGGGTAGGCGGAGACGGCGGCCAAGAACTCCGAGAGTTGGTGGCTCAGCCAGTCCCGACGAGGCTCCATGAGAAGTGACTCAGGCGACGGCGAGGACCACGAGGGTCTGGTTGTGGAACCCGGTCGTGCCCCGGGTGCGGGCGAATTCGCCGTAGGTGTAGAACCCGGCGACGGGCGCCCCGTTGGCGAAGTCCGCCAGCCGGTCCACCTCGCGCTGGATGCCCTCGTCGCCAACTACGCCCCGACGGGCGATGCAGTCGAAGGCGACCAGGCCGAGCGGCGGCGCGTCGCCCAAGGCAATGAGCGCCTCGCTGCAAGCCGCATCGGTGGCTTGGAGCACTGACTCCTCGTCACCCTCCATGAACCAGGCCAGTCCGCCCTTGGCCACGTTGGCGATGCACACCAGTGAGCGCTCGTGGAAATCGGCCTCGGCCACGAAGCGCACCTCCTCCCCACTGCGACGGCTCAGGCCCAACGGATGGGTGAGGGCGAAGCGGGTGAAGGCCGCGGGGTCGGTGTAGGCCTCGGCCGGCGCGCCCAGCTTGCGCAGGTAGGTGTCGAGAGCGGGCTGGTCGTCGAGGGTGAACAGGCGGTTGCCGTCGCTGTTGGTGACCAGCATGGGGTCGCCCACTCTGCGCCAGCCGTGGCGTACGCCGATGCCCAGCGGTGCGTCCGACGCGATGGCCACGGCCACGACCGCGTTGCGCATGACCTCGGTGCCGTGGAACTGGTACGTCGCGGTCATCTTCAAGTCGTCGCCTGCGCAGCCGCCGACGAGCGGGACGGTGGCGCCCACGGCCCGGTAGGTGCCGCGTACGACCTCTTCCTGGTCGCCGGCCAGGCCGTCGGTCAGGACCATCAACACGTTGTGGGGGAGGGGCTCGACGTCGGACATGCAGCCCGCGGCGTCGAAGCCCGCTTGGCGCAGGCCGCCATCCTCGGCCGCGGCCGACGCGTGCCTGGTGGCCACGCTGAACCCGCTGCCGCCCAAGGCGGTGACCACGACGGTGGCGTCGCCCGCCCCCGCCTCGTTGCCGCTCACACTCAGCTCGCCCGCGGTGGAGCAGCCCACCAGCGGCACGCCGGGCGCGGCCTCGGCCACGGCCTGGACCAGCGCGGGCAGGTCGTAGCTGTCGGCGCAGAACACGATCAGGAGGCGTGGGTCGGGTCCGGCCAGCGCGGCCTTGGCCGCGTTGCGGCCGGCCGTGGACGCGTCGTTGTCGTCTGAGCGGCCCACGCCCATCCAGCGTGGGCGCGCCGCCGTTGTCGCCAATGCGGGCATATCTTGCGGATCGGCGTGCCGCGGCGTCCTGTTGAGGACGGTTCCGGGAATGGCCCAGCCTGACTAGGCGATCGCCGCCCGCGCAGCTTTGTCCCGATTCAGCCCGGGGCCAGAGGCTAGAGAAAGGCGCGGGCGTGGCCCAAGGCCAGGTCGGCCAGTGGACCATCGCCTTCGAGGTCCGGGGCATCGGCCTGGGTGATGCGCTGCACGGCCAGCCTGCACCACTGCCCGGCCGGGCCGGTGATGGTGTCGGTGGCGTCGTCCGGACCGAAGGTCCACGTCTGGGCGCCGTCGGGCGAGGTGAGCACGAAGCGCAATGTGTGCCCTTCGGGTGGCTCGATCCCTGCGACTCGCAGCGCGTACGGGACGGCCCGCGAGGAGATCCAGGCCACGTGACGGAGGCGGCCGGTGTCCTGGCCGGGCTGGCCCACGGCGGCTCGAATGTCGAGCCCGTGGGCCCAGTGCTCCATGAGCCGGGCCGTGACGAAGGCCTGCCAGCCCATGCCCAGTCCCCACGGGATGCGGGCCGACGGGTCGAGGCCCGCCATCGTCTTGCGCACCCGGGCCGCACCGGACCACCACCAGTCGAGCACCTGGGCGGGCGTCATGGCCCGGCCCCGGTCACAGCCCGCCTCGGTGAAGGCCTCGCCGCTCGGGTAGCGGGCCGCGTCCTCGTTCAAGGTGCGGGGGCCGCCGGTCATCGTGTCGTAGGCCACCTCCTCGGTGTCGGCCAGGTGCGACACCTGGTCGCGCACGTCCCAGCCCGCGGCCGGGGAGGGGGCGCGCCATTGGTCGTCCGACAGGGTGCGGAGCAGGTCGTAGAGGTCGTGTTGCTCGGCCTCGTAGTCGTCGAGGATGCTGCGGTCGGTCACGGCCGAGAGCGTACGACCGGGTGGGGGAGCAGGGTCCTCGCCTTGGTCCGCATGTAGTCGGCCAGCAACTCGTACGCGGGGAGCGACGTCAGCTCCACGATCTCGTCGCGCATCTCGATGTAGACGGGCACCTTGGAGATGAAGGCGTCCGGCGACTCCGTGCACCACCAGTGGAACTCGTTGCCGCCCTCGCCCCAATGGGCCCGATCCCACTGGCGCACGGTCGATGTCACGTGGCCGTCGCCGTCCTCGTGGTCCTCCCTGCGCAGCGGCAGTTGCCAGCACACGTTGGGCTTGAGGTCGAGCGGGCGCTCGCCTCGGGCCAGGGCGGCTTGGTGCAGGGCGCAGCCGGGGCCGCTCTTCCAGCCCGGCCGATTCAAGAACACGCAGGCCCCGTCGACCATCCGGGTCACCTGGTCACCCGACTTCTCGGTCTTCCAAATGCCGCGGGTCAGGCCCTGCCTGCGGTACTGCCAGTGCTCGTCGGTCAAGGTGGCGGCCGCGGCCTCGACCCTGGCGATGTCCTCTGCGTCGGTGAAGTGGGCGCCGTACGAGCAGCAGCCCTGCACCAGTTCCGGCGCCGGGCCGGTGAGCACGCCTTGGCAGCCCCGGCCGAAGATGCACGTCCACGGGCTGGCCAGGAAGGTGACGTCGAAGACCCAGGTGCGGTGCTCCTCGGGGTCCTCGAAGCTGACCCACTCGTGGGCATCAGCGGGTGCGGCATTCGCGGGCATGAGGCCGGTCACGCTACTGCCCCGCGAACCCGGCGACTTTTCCACAGCAGCAGGTGCTGTGGAAAAGTTGGACGGGGCTATCGCGCGCCGGGGTGGAGGGCGGCGGCCAACTCGGCCCACAGCTCGCCCGCGGACAGCAGGCCCTTCCAGAACATGTCCATGATCATGCGCTCGTTGGGCGCGTGGAACCGGTCGTCGGGCAGGCCCACGCCCAGGTAGAGGACGGGCGCGTCCAGCACCCGCCCGAGCGCCTCCTCCGGCCCGCTCCCACCCTCACGGGTCAACAGCGGCGCGGTGCCGAACACCCGGCCGATGGCCGTGCGCAGGGCGCCGACCGCGGGGTGGTCGGCCGGCGTCAGCGCGGGCGCCACGCCCGGGCCTTCGGAGTGGATCGACACCTCGGCCCACGCAGGCAACGCAGCGCGGGCCCACGCCTCGAACGCAGCCGCGACCCGAGCCGGCGACTGGTCGGCCACCAGTCGGAACGACACCTTCACGTTGGCCTCGGCGGGCACGATGGTCTTGATGCCCGCACCGCCATAGCCGACGGTGATGCCGACCACGTCGCACGTCGGGCGGGACCACGTGCGCTCCAACGTGGTGTACCCGACCTCGCCCACCAGCGCACCGACGCCCGCCATCTCCCGCCACTTGTCGGCGTCGAAGGGCAGTCGCTCGAACGACTCCTTCTCGGCGGGCAGCAAGGGCCGCACGTCGTCGTAGAAGCCGGGCACGGTCACCCGGCCCTCGCCGTCGTGCAGCGCGGCCACCAAGCGGGCGGCCAAGTGCGCGGGATTGGGCACGGCCCCGCCGAACGACCCCGAGTGAAGGTCGATGCGACCGGTCCTGATGTGGATGTCGAAGGCGACCAGGCCCCGCATGCCCGTGCAGACGGACGGCACGTCGATCGACCACATGCCGGTGTCGCTGACCACGACCACGTCGCACGCCAGCCGGTCGCGCTCGCGCTCCAACAGCGGCTCGAAATGCGGGCTGCCCACCTCCTCCTCGCCCTCGATGAGGAACTTGACGTTGCAAGGAAGCACGCCGTCGCGCCCCAGCAGGCCGCGCACGGCCTCGATCTCGTAGAGCACCTGGCCCTTGTCGTCCACCGCGCCACGCGCCCGGCACTCGCCGTCCACGATCACGGGCTCGAACGGGGGCGACGTCCAGAGGTCGAGCGGGTCGACGGGCTGCACGTCGTGGTGGCCATAGACCACCGCGGTCGGCGCGTCGGCCCCCGCGTGCAGCCAGTCGCCGTAGACGGCGGGCGCACCATCCGTCTCCAACAGCGTCACGTTCTCCAGCCCTGCGTCGCGCAACAGCCCGGCGGTGAAGTCGGCCGAGCGGCGCACGTCGGGCGCGTGCTCGGGCTGGGACGAGATGGACGGGATGCGCAAGTAGTCGAACAAGGTCTGCACGATGCGGTCGCGCTCGGCCTCGACATAGTCCGCCAGTCGCAGCGAGGAATCCATGATCGCAACCTAACCTCGGCCCGACGGCGTTCGACGCCCCCTCCCGCGCTTTTCCACAGCACCTGCTGCTGTGGAAAAGTCGAGGGGCGGGCAGACTGGGCGGGTGCAGGGCGTGGACGAACGGCTTGCGGCCGACCTGGTCGCCGTGCTGGACAAGCGGCGGGTCAGGGTCGAGTCCCTCGAACTGGCGCTCTACGCCCGCGACGCGTCGGTCATCGAGGGGCGGGCGGGCGTGGTCGTCTTCCCCAACTCCACCGATGAGGTCCAGGCCGTCGTGCGGGTGGCCCGGGCCCACGGCGTGCCCATCGTCCCCCGCGGCTCGGGCACCGGGCTGGCGGGCGGGTCCGTGCCCTTGGACGGCGCCGTCGTCATCGTCACCACCCACATGGACCGCATCCTCGAGATCGACGAGGAGGAGCGGGTGGCGTGGGTGCAGCCCGGCGTCCTCAACCTCGACCTGAGTCGGGCCGTCGCCCACCTCGGCCTGCACTTCGCGCCCGACCCTTCGAGCCAGCAGTCGTGCACCATCGGCGGCAACGTCGCCAACAACTCGGGCGGTCCGCACTGCCTGGCCTATGGCGTGACCAGCGCCCACGTGCTGGCCGTCGAGGTCGTGCTGCCCGATGGGTCCCTGACCATGCTCGGCGGCCTCGATCCCGACCCGCCCGGCTACGACCTGCGGGGCGCGTTCGTGGGCAGCGAAGGCACCATGGGCATCGCTACGCGCATCGCCGTGCGACTGACACCGCTGCCGCCCGCGGTGCGCACCATGCTGGCCGACTTCCCCACTGTGGAAGGAGCGGCCGCCGCAGTCAGCGGGATCATCGCCGCCGGCATCCTGCCCGCCGCGCTGGAGATGATGGACGCCGAGATCACGCGGGCGGTCGAGGCTTATGTGCACGCGGGCTTTCCCACCGACGCCGCGGCCGTGCTGCTGGTCGAGGTGGACGGCCTGCCCGACGGCGTCGACGCGGCCACCGTCCAGATCGACGAAGTGTGCCGGGACCACGGCGCCCGCCATGTCCGTGTCGCGGCCGACCTGGCCGAACGGGCCCTGCTGTGGAAGGGGCGCAAGTCGGCCTTCGGCGCCATCGCCCGCATCGCCCCGAACTACTACCTGCACGACGCCGTCGTCCCTCGGACCCGGCTGGTGGAGGTCCTCACCAAGGTCTACGAGATCGCCGAGCGACACAGCCTGGTCATGATGAACGTCTTCCACGCGGGCGACGGGAACCTGCACCCGCTGATCGTCTTCGACCGGCGGGTGGAAGGGGTCATGGAGCGGGTGCACGCCGCGGGCACGGAGATCATCGAGGCCTGCGTGGCCGCGGGCGGGGTGTTGTCCGGCGAGCACGGGATCGGCTTGGAGAAGCGGGACTTCATGCACTTGATCTTCAGCCCCGACGACCTCGACGCCCAGGCCCGGCTCCGCGAGGCCTTCGACCCCAACGGCACGTGCAACCCGCAGAAGGTGCTGCCCGCGGGTGCCCGCTGCGGCGACCTCCAGCGCATCCCGGAGGGCGCATGGATCTGAACGGCGATGATCTGAGCGGCGACGGTCTGAGCGGCGACGACCCGGTGGTGGCGGTGGGCGGGTGCACGCAGTTCACCCCGCCCGCCGGCGTGCGCCAGGTGCGGGCGCCCGCGGGCATCGTGGCCTACGAGCCTGCCGAGATGACGGTGCGGGTGCGGGCGGGGACGGTCGTGGCCGAGTTGGCCGAGGCCCTGGCTGCCCACGGCCAGATGGCGGCGCTCGACCCCGCGGTGCCCGACGCGGCCACGGTCGGCGGCGTGCTGGCCGCGGGGGAGAGTGGCTTGCGCAGACTGCGGTACGGCCCCGTGCGCGACACGCTCTTGGAGGCGCGGTTCGTCTCGGCCGAGGGCCGCATGGTGAAGGCGGGCGGACCGGTGGTGAAGAACGTGAGCGGGTTCGACCTGTGCCGGCTGCTGGTCGGGTCGCGCGGGACGTTGGGCGTGCTGGCCGAGGTCGTGGTGCGGCTCCAGCCCCGGCCCGCGGTGTCGCGCTGGCTGATGGGCGCGGCCGACCCCTTCGCCGTGCGCCGCCGGCTGTACCGGCCGTCATCGGTGTTGTGGGACGGCGAGATCACGTGGGTGCTGCTCGAAGGCCATCCGTCCGACGTGAGCGCCGAGGCTTCGGCGCTGGGCCGGGGCTTTGTCGACGCGGTGGGCCCGCCACCGCGGCCCCCGCACCGATGGTCGATGCGGCCATCGGCGTTGCCGGCCTTGGCGGCGTCAGCGTCGGCGGGCTTGGACGGCGCGTTCGTGGCCGAGGTCGGCGTCGGCACCGTCCATCGTGACCGGCCCCAACCGGTCCGACCCGTCGACCCGCTGCACGAGCGGGTGCGGGCCCTGTTCGACCCGGGCCGGAGGTTCGCGGCGGCATGACCTTCCGCCTGGAACTGGACGACGACGAGCTCTCGTCGTGCGTGTCGTGCGGCCTGTGCCTGCCGCACTGCCCCACGTACAGGACCACGGGTGACGAGTCGGCCTCGCCCCGCGGCCGCATCGCGGCCATGCGGGCGGTGCAGTGGGCGGGCGCGCCGGCGGACGACTCCTTCACCGCCTTCATGGAGCGCTGCGTGCAGTGTCGGGCCTGCGAGACGGCGTGCCCATCGTCTGTGCCGTTCGGCCGGCTGATGGAGGGAGCGCGCGCCGCCCTGCTCCATCCGTGGTGGAAGCGGCTGGCCTATCGCGTGGTGGGCAGCCATCGGCTGTTGGTCCTGCTGTCGACAGTGGCCGCGTTGCTCCAGCGCGCCGGCGTGCGTTTGCCCGGCCTGCCCCGACTGCCGTTGCGCCAAGCCCCGTTGCACGCCAGCGGCACCGACGTGTACCTCTTCACCGGGTGCGTGATGGACGCGTGGAGCCGGTCGACTCACGCCGCTGTGCAGCGCGTGCTCGAAGCGGCGGGCGCGGGCGTGGCCCTGCCGGGGCGGGGGGCCGACTGTTGCGGCGCGCTTTCGGTGCACGCCGGTCTGAGCGACCACGCCCGCCAGTTGGCGGCCCGCACCATGCGCGCATTCCCCGGCGACGCGCCCATCCTGGTCGACGCGGCCGGATGCGGCGCGGCCCTGAAGGACTATGGCCATCTCCTGGGCACGGCCGAAGCCGAGGCGTTCAGCGCGCGAGTCCTCGACGTGTCCGAGTGGCTGGCGGCGCGGATGGACCGACTGCCTGCGGTCGAGCCCTCGGCCCGGTTCGGCCCGTCCGTCGCCGTGCAGGACCCGTGTCACTTGCGCCACGTGCAGCGGGCCCACGAGCACGTGCGCACGGTGCTGCGCCCGTTCGCCGACGTGATCGAGTTGGACGACGAAGGGATGTGCTGCGGGGCGGGCGGGGCCTACTCGGTACAGCAGCCCGAGCTGTCGACTGCCATTCGGGACCGGAAGCTGTCGGCCGTGGCCCGATCCGGCGCCAAGGTCGTGGCCAGTGCGAACCCGGGCTGCGCCTTCCACCTGGCGGGCGCGGGCCTCGACGTGCGCCATCCATTGGAGATCGTGGACGAGGTCCTTCGTGGCCGGTGAGTTTGACGACATCCGCGGCAGGCTCGAAGCCATCGCGGAGGAGTTGGCCGACCTGGCCTTGGTCCGCCTGCGCGAGTCGATCGACCAAGGCGGCACCGAGTTGCCGGTGGACGAGCGCCGACTGACCCGCGCTCGCCGGGCCGTGGAGAAGGCGGCGTCGATCCTGCGCGAACCCGACGACTCCTGACTTTTCCACAGCACCTGCTGCTGTGGAAAAGCGCGAGGGGGGTCAGCCGATGGGGATGAGGCGGACCACGGCGATGGGCTCGGGGGCGGACTCGCCCCGCGCCGCGCGCAACTGGTCGAAGGCGGCCAAGGCCCGCGGGTCGGTGGGGCGGCGTCGGGTGCCTGCGGGCAGCGGCGAGTGGGCGACCCGCTCGGCCTGGCGCTCAGCCCGCTCCACCAGGTCACGGGCCGCATCCTGGGCGGCTTGCAACACGTCGGACGTGGCCTGCCCCAATGAGGCCACCAGCTCGCGCTCCAATGCCGCAGTCGGCCCGGACAGGCGCGCCACTTCGTCGAGCAGGTCCTGTTCCCGGCGCAGGGCGGCGAACAGCTCGGTTCGCAGTGCGGCCACCTCGACGGCATGGTCGACAAAGGGACTGGCCTGCAACGGCACCGGAACCGGAATCGGCGCCCGTCCGGGCACCCGCGCCCGCGCCCGCTCATGATCCTGTTCCTGCTCGTCCTGGAGGGCGACCGACGCAGCGGCCTCGTCCGCCGCGACCCGCGTGCCCTTGCCCAGCACCAGTCGTCCGGCCAGTGCGGCCAGCAAGAAGCAGACTCCCGCCACCGCGATGGCGGTCCGCAGCCCCACGTGCCCGCCCAGCCATCCGGCCAAGGTGACGCCCGCCAGATAGGCCACGTCGAGCACGGTCTCCGACGCGGCCACGATCCGGCCCCGCAGCCGGTCGGGGGTGCGGTACTGCAACAAGGACTGATAGGCGATGGTGCCCACCGCGTTGCCCGATCCCGCCATCAGCCACAGGCCCAAGAGCGAGGAGAGCATCACGGATCGGGACGCGCACAGCACGGCCACGCCCACGATGGCCACGCTGAAGGTGAGCATGCGCTCGCACGACCACTTGCGGGCCGCGGCGGGCGCGGCCGTCGAGCCGAGCAGCATGCCCAGCCCCCAGACCGCGGGCGGCAGCCCGAGGGCGCCCGAGTCGGAGTGCAGCACGCGCAGGACGAACAGCGGCTCGAGCGGATTGCGGATGGCCGCCGCGAACATGATCATTCCGGTGACCAGCAGGATGCCGCGCACCACAGGCGTGCGGGTGGCGAAGCGGAATCCCTCGACCAGGGCCTGGCGGGCGGTGGGCTCGTCGTCCGACTGCGCCGGCCTGCCGTGTGGCAGCTTGACGCCCGCAACCAGCGCGCCCGACAACAGGAACGACGCGGCGTTGACCGCAAACGCAGGCCGCAGTCCGAGGTGCGACACCAACAGCGCGCCCACCAAGGGCCCGACCATGATCGCCAGTTGGAAGGTGGCCGACACCAAGGCGTTGGCCGCCACCAACCGCTCGGCCGGGACCACGTTCGGGATCGACGCTTGCAGGCAGGGTTGGAACAGCGCCGCGAACAGGCCCAGGACGGCGGCCACCGCGTAGAGGTGGTGCAAGGACGGGTCGGGACTGACCAGCAACGACAGCACCGCGCCGGCCCGCACGATGTCGGCCACCACCATGATGCGACGGCGGTTGAAGCGGTCGACGATGGGTCCGCCCAACGCACTGGCCACGGCGCGCGGCGCGGCCTGCATGACCACCATCATGGCGAGGGTCTCCGCGCCCAGGCCCCGTCGGGCCAGGCTGGCCACGACGCCGAGGGTGTAGACCCAGTCGCCCTGGTTGGAGATGGCCTGCGCGCCCCACAGCCGGATGAAGTTGCGCTCGCGCACCAGGCCGCTGAACTGCCCGGTGCCCGATGGCAAGAGGCGCGACCCGGCGCCTCGGTGCAGTCCGATGAACGCGCCCAACAGGATGCACAGGTCGCCGATGCTGAACACGTTGTGGATGGGCAGCCACCCCGGCACGGCGAACACGTCGCCCAGGAAGAGCAGGCGGGCGTCGACCAGGGCGCGGGAGTTGACGAACTCGCTCGGCGCGGCGGTGAGGTGGGCGGCCGCGAAAGCCGAGGCCGCGCCCGGCATGATCCCGCCGTTGACGGCGATGGCCGTGCCGTTGAGCAGCGCGCCCACGCCGACCAGCCACAGCCCCGGCATCTTGCGGTTGACCCACAAGAACGCGCCGCCCATGCCGTACGAGAGGAGGTACAGGACGGGCTGGATGGCGTGGCGCTCGTTCGAGAAGAGCTTGAACAGCGAGAACTGCACGCCCAGCGCGCCGAGCAGAAGCCACGTGTGCTTGAAGCGGAGGTCGCCGAGTCGGAGCAGGCGCCCGCCCGCCATCCGGACCGAGAGCGCGAACACGACAAGCATGCCGAGGAACAGCGCCACGCCTGTTCTTCGGCACCACCTCGGGCCGGCTTGACTGTCGGGGCCACAAGCTGGATGGCCCGATATGACTAGTCAGAAAACCCTCAAGCCCACGGCCTGTCTCCCCGATAGGACACGTGGTGCCCTTTGAGACCCGGACGGGGCGCCTGGCGAAGGAGGTGAGGGAATGGACAGGTTCAGGTCACGCCTGTACCGAGCCGCTTGCGCGTTGGCGACGATTGCCGTGCTGGTAGTCGTCCTCGGCGCCGATAGGCAGTGGTAGCAGTAGGCCGTGAGGCGAGCGTCTCGGAGGACTCCTCCGAGGCGCTCGTTTCGTCTCCGGCGCCAGTGCGTCGTTTGTCCCCGTTCGCCCGCGTTCGGGCGATCAGTCCCGTGGCCCGTTACGTGGCAGCCGTCATGGTGCCGGGCTTGGCACTGCTCGTCCGCGAGGTCCAGCGAGCGTGGGGCACGGCCCCGCACTGGGCCTGGGCCGAACTGGTCGTGTTCGCCGCGTTTGTAGTGCTGGGCGAGTTCCGCCCTATCCGCATCGCCCGGCGCGACGAGCAAGAGGAGATCCTCACCTCCACCACGTTCACGTTCGCCATCCTGCTGAGCTCCGGCCTGGCCGCCGCCGTCATCGTGCGCGCCCTGGTCTCGGCCCTCCCCGCCATCCTGCGGCGCAAGCCGTGGTGGAAGGCGGGCTTCAACGTCGCCCAGTACGCCCTGGCCCTGGGTGCGGCCGGGTCCGTTTTGCGGTTGCTCTCGACCGTGCCCAGGCAGGGTCCGGCCCACTTCCTGACCAGCGACATGCCCGCCATCATGGTGGCCGCCCTCGTCTACTTCCTCGTCAACAACGGCTTGGCGGGCACGGCCCTGGCCTTGGCCCAGCGGGCCGCAGTGGGCGCCTACCTTCGCCACGACCTCGTGTTCCAAGGCACGACCGCGGGCGTGCTGTTGACGCTGGCCCCGATCGTGGTGGTGTGCTCCGAACGCAGCCTTTGGATGGTGCCGTTGTTCGCGCTGCCCATGGCCGCCGTCTACACGAGCGCGTCGATCGCGCTGGAGAAGCACCAAGCCCTGCACGACGCATTGACCGATCTGCCCAACCGCCGCCTGTTCAGGGACCGGGTCAACCAGGCCGTGGTCAACGCCCGACGCGCCAATCGGCCCGTCGCCGTCATGATCATCGACCTCGACCGGTTCAAGGAGGTCAACGACACCCTCGGCCACCACATTGGCGACATCCTCTTGCAGCTCGTGGCCACCCGCTTGCAGTCCACCCTTCGCGAGGGCGACACCATCGCCCGGCTGGGCGGCGACGAGTTCGCGGTGCTGCTGCCGATGGTGTCGGGCGCGGTGGCCGCCGCGGGCGTGGCCGAGAAGCTGGTGCAGGCGCTCGAGGCCCCGTTCACCATCCGCAGTTGGGCCTTCGACATCGACGCCTCCATCGGCATCGCCGTGTCGCCCGAGCACGGCGACACGGTCGACACGCTCATGCAGCGCGCCGACGTGGCCATGTACCTGGCCAAGGAGAACCGCACCGGCCTCGAGCTCTACAGCGCCGAGCGCGACCGCCACAGCCCGCGCCGCTTGGCATTGCTGAGCGATCTGCGACGGGCCTTGGACGACGACACGCTGCGTCTGCACTACCAGCCCAAGGCCGACATGCGCACCGGCGGCATCCGCGGGGTGGAGGCCCTGCTGCGTTGGACCCATACCGAGCACGGGCCCATCCCGCCCGACGAGTTCATCCCGCTGGCCGAGCACACCGGCCTCATCCGCCCGCTGACCCTGTACGTGCTCGACCAGGCCCTGGCCCAATGCCGCATCTGGAACGACACCGGGGTGCCCATCGGCGTGGCCGTCAACCTGTCGGTGCGCAACCTCTACGACCCGTCGTTCGCCGACGAGGTGGCCGCCCTGCTCGACCGCCACGGCGTTCCTGCGGGCCGACTCGAACTGGAGATCACCGAGTCCGTCATCATGGCCGACCCCATGCGGGCCATGGCCGTGCTGGCCCGGCTGTCCGACCTCGGCGTGGGCCTGTCGTTGGATGACTTCGGTGTGGGCTACTCGTCGCTCGCTTACCTCAAGCGGCTGCCGGTGACCGAGATCAAGATCGACAAGTCGTTCGTGATGAACATCTCCAACGACGAGAGCGACGCCATGATCGTGCGCTCCACCATCGGCCTGGCCCGCTCGCTCGGCATGCGGGTCGTGGCCGAGGGCGTGGAGAGCGAGGAGACGTGGGCCCGGCTCGTGTCGCTGGGCTGCGACATCGCCCAGGGCTACTACCTGTGCAGGCCCAAGCCCGCGGAGGAGATCACGCCCTGGCTGGCCGCGGCCAAGCTGGCCGTCGAGCCCATGGTGATCGTGCCCGCCGAGGCCGGCATGCGGCCCAGCGTGGAAGAGGTGTGCCGCAGGCTCGATGCCAGCGGGCTGTTCTCCATCACCGACTCGCTGTCCGAATCCCTCGCCGACTGACCCGCCGCGAACTTTTCCACAGCACCTGTTGCGGTGGAAAAGATGGAAGGGTTCGGTTAGGAGCGGCGGGGGGTGGGGGCGGCCACGCCCGCCAGCACGATGGCCAGCGACACGCCCAGCAGCAGGCGGCGGTTCTCGCCGTTGCCCACCGGGGTGACCAGCACGTCCAGGCCCTCTTGATTCGGCACCGGGCTGGCCAGTGAGACGACCACGCCTTCGCGGTCGACGATGTGCACGCCGGTGGGCCCGTCCCCCCTAACCAGCAGCAGGGGCTGGCCGTGGCTGTCGCGCACGATGCCGTCTCCGGCGTTGAAGGTGGCGGCCATGCGGCCTCGATGGTCGACGATGGCGAAGCGGTCGATGCCGTCGGCCCGCACCGGGATCACGGTGACGTCCACCCGGTCAGCGGCCGTGTCGGCGATGTCCCAGGTCTCGTCCCGCCAGGTTGCGAAGGCCACCTGCTCGCCGTCAATCGTCCATCGGTATCCGTGGCCTGCAGCCGTCACGCGGTATGCGGTCGGCGTGGCCCGACGGAAGGGCTTGGCGCACATGGCGCAGGTATCGGTCGACAGCGGCGCCGGGAGGCCGCACCCCTCACATGTCTTCACGTACAAAGGATCGACGTAGCCCGAAGAACGCTTGAGGACGTTCACTGTGCGTGACCTCATCCCGGTTCGCGCCAAGCGCGGCCTTCGCCTTCGCCCCCCGCCCTTCGCCTCAAGCCTCGTCGTCAAGCCTCGTCGACGGCCCGGTCCCGCTCCTGCTTGGGCGGCGGCGCGCCGGTCACCGGTGGGGCCGAGTCGAGCCGGTTGACGGCGTCGATCAGCTCGCGCAGGCGGCCTTGGTGGATGCGATCGAAGCGAAGGCCGATGCGGGGCAGGCCGAGGTGGTCGTTGGTGCTGATCTCGGCCTGGGTCGGGCGCACGGTTCGGATGCCGCCCTCGACACAGATGTCGGCAAAGGCGGCGTCCAGCTCGGCCACCTCGGACTCGCTGGGCTGGGCCTGGAGCCGGATGACGAGTACGTCTCCCACGTACCGCATGGAGTGGTAGTTGCGGTAGAAGTCGAGGATCTCGCCGGTGGCCGCCTGCACGTCGTCGGTGATCCGGTAGAGGACTCGGTCGTCGGGCGAGATCAGGCCGCGGGTGGCGACCTCCCCCTCCATCCAGTCGGCCCAAGACCGCCAGAAGTGGCCGCCGGGCAGGTCGAGCAGGACGATGGGCGCGGGCTGGGCCTTGCCCGTCTGCACCAGGGTGAGCAGCTCCAGCGTCTCGTCCAGCGTCCCGAACCCGCCGGGCAGGCAGACGAAGCCGTCGGACTCCTTGAGCAGCATCAGCTTGCGGGTGAAGAAGTACTTCATCTCGACCAGCTTCGGGTCGCCCGCGATGAACTCGTTGGCGCCCTGCTCGAAGGGCAGGCGGATGTTGATGCCGAACGAGTTGTCCCTGCCCGCGCCTTCGAGTCCGGCGGCCATGATCCCCGGGCCCGCGCCGGTCACAACCATCCAGCCGTGTCCGGCCAAGGCCGCGGCCAGGTCGCGGGCCTGGGCATACAGCGGGTCGTCGGGCAGCGTCCGGGCCGAGCCGAACATGGTCACCTTGGGCACCGGCCGATAGGGCGAGAAGACCTTGAAGGCGTTGCGCATCTCCTTGAGCGCGGCGTTGGTGATCTTCAGGTCGAGCCGGTCGGTGCCGTCGGTGGCCAACAGCACGGCGGTGGCCAGGATCTCGAAGAGCTGGTCTCTGTTCTGGGCCGCGCCCGCGGCGTCGAGCACCTGAACCAGCAATTGGTCGAGAGCAGGGTCGGCCGTGCGGTAGCGGGGGAGCCGGTCGCGTTCGGTCATGGCACCGACAGGTCTACCCTCTCGGCGTGCCTGAGCCCGACGCGACCAGCGGAACAGGCGACGTGACCCGCGGCTGCGCCCGATGCGGCATCACCGCCCACGCCTCGGAAGGCGGCGTCCCCGCGGGCTGGTCGTTCGGCGTGGAGCCCACCGGTCGCCTCACGTACACCTGCCCCGACTGCACCCGCGCCAACATCCGGGCCATCGAGGGCAAGCTCCCCGAGGAGTACTGGGAGCGCTGACCCCCGCCGGACCCAGCGCAACCCCCACGCCACCCCGCAGCCGTCCGCCGGGGCTGCCCCGCGCTTCTGGGCACCTTTTCTTCGCCTATGGGCAAGAAAAGGTGCCCAGAACGGGGGCGAGGGGGGCGACGGCGACGGGGGCGACGGGGGCGACGGCGAGGGGGGCGGGGGAGCGGGGGGCGAGCGCGGCGAGGGGGGCGAGGGGGAGGGAGGTGCGGCGCAGCACTCGAGGCAGGCGGGGCAGAACCTGTCGGGCCGACATGCCCGCGGCCAGCAAGGCCGCCTTGCGCCGGGCGTCCCACCGCAGGCCGTACCCCTCGCGCAGCGGCCGGGGCAGCAGGCCGACGGTGACCTCGCGGCCCAATGCGAACACCGGCTCGGCCAGCCACGGCGCCTTGGGGTGGAGCACGTCGGCGGCCAGCGACCGGGCCTGGTCGCTCACCTGCGGTCCAAGCGCGGCGACCATGCCCCGCACGTACACGCGGAAGTCGGCCAGCGTCTCGGGCTGGGCCTCGACCGGGCAGCCCAACAGCGCGGCCACCGCCTTGGAGTCCCGGTAGTACGACTCGGCGTCGGCGTCCGACAACGGCCGCACGAAGCGCCCGTACACGCGCATGGCCGTGTCCACCAGCGTGGCGTGGACCCAGAGCAACAGCTCCGGGTCGTTGGCCGAGTACCCCGGCCCCTGCACCCGGTCGTGCACGGCCCGCACCGCGGCCGCGGCCCGCTCGGCCGCGTCGACGGAGCCGAACACGATCGTGTAGGTCGCCTCCAACGTGCGTTGCAGCCGGGCGTACGGATTGGCCTTGAAGTCGCTGTGCTCGGCCACGCCGCTCGCCACGGACGGATGGGCCAACTGCATGAGCAGGGCCCGTCCGCCGCCCAGCAGGAGGACCGACTCGCCGTTGACCCTGCGCACCACCGAGTCGTCGGTGAACAGGCCCTCCCTCACGCGGTGGCCACCCGCCCGTACACGGTGGTGCGCTGTTCCAGGGTCCGGCCCAGCGGCTCGACGATGGCCCGGAAGCCGGCCTCGTCCATCTCCTGGCCGTGGGCCGCCCCCGCGGCCCGCGAGATGTTCTCGTCCATCAGCGTGCCGCCCAAGTCGTTCACGCCCGCCAAGAGCATCTGCCGGACGCCGCCCACGCCCATCTTCACCCACGAGACCTGGATGTTGTCGACCCAGCCTGCGTACGCGATGCGGGCCACCGCGTGCATGAGCACGGTCTCGCGAAACGTCGGCCCTCGCCGGCTCTTGTGCTGGAGGTACATGGGCGCGGCCATGTGAACGAATGGCAGGGGGACGAACTCGGTGAACCCGCCCGTCTCCTTTTGCAGGTCGCGCGTGCGCACCATGTGCCGGGCCCAGTGCACGGGCTTCTCGATGGACCCGAACATGATGGTGATGTTCGACCGCAGGCCCACCGAGTGGGCCACCCGATGGGCTTCGAGCCACTCCTCGGTGTTGATCTTGTCCGGGCACAGCTCGGCCCTGATCTCGTCGTCGAGGATCTCGGCCGCGGTGCCGGGCAGGGTCTTCAGGCCCGCGGCCATCAGCCTGCGCAGGTAGTCGGCCAAGGGCTCGCCCAACCGCTTGGCCCCCTCGGTCACCTCCAGCGCGGTGAACCCGTGGATGTGGATGGTGGGCGACGCGGCCCGCACGGCGGCGATGACGTGGAGGTAGTAGTCGCCGTCGAAGGACGGATGGATGCCGCCTTGCAGGCAGACCTCGGTGGCGCCCTTGGCCTCGGCCTCGGCCACCCGCCGGGTGATCTCGTCCACTTCCAGGAGATAGGGCGCGCCTCGCAGGTTCAGCGACAGCGGGCCTTTGGAGAAGGCGCAGAAGCGGCACTTGAACGTGCAGACGTTCGTGTAGTTGATGTTGCGGTTGACCACGAAGGTGACCACGTCGCCCACCGCCCGCGTGCGCAGGTCGTCGGCCACCTCGGCCACGGCCGCCACCTCCGGGCCGCGGGCCGTGAACAGGGCGGCGATCTCGTCGACCCCAGGCTCTTGGCCCATCAGGACGCCCGCCAGCACCTCGCCCACCACGCCGCCCGCTCGGGGCATGGGCGCGGGGATGAGCGTGGGCGGCTCGACCTCGGCGCCGGAGTACCAGGCCTCGCCCGGCTCTCGCCCCAGCCCTTCGGCATCGGAGCGGTCCTGCACCGCGAAGCGCAGGGCGGGGTCGAGCCACTGCTCGGGCCGATGCACGAACTCGGGGTACACGGTGAGTCGCGGGGCAAGGGACAGGCCGCGCCCCTCGGTCACGGCGCGCAGCCGGTCGATGGCGGGCCAGGGACGCTCGGGGTTGACGTGGTCGGGTGTCACCGGCGACACGCCGCCCCAATCGTCGATGCCGGCGTCGAGTAGTCGGCCGAAGTCGTCCGACAGGTTGGGCGGGGCCTGCACGTGCACGTCCTCGGACAGCAGGACGCGGGCCGCGGCGACCGACCAGAGGTACTCGTCCTCGGGGCATGGCGGCGCGTCGTGCATGGCCGTGCCCGGCTTGGGCAGGAAGTTCTGGACGATCACCTCTTGCACGTGGCCGTGGCGCCTGTGCGAGGCGGCGATGGCCTGCAACGCGGTGATGCGGTCGGCCCTCGTCTCGCCGATCCCGCACAGGATCCCCGTGGTGAACGGGATGCCCAACTCGCCCGCCCACTCCAAGGTGGCCAGCCTGCGCTCGGGCGTCTTGTCCGGGGCGCCGCGGTGGCAGGCCAGGTCGTCCCGAAGGGACTCGACCATCATCCCCTGCCCGGCCGACACCGTGCGCAGCCGGGCCAGGTCGTCCTTCGACAGCGCGCCCGCGTTGGCATGGGGCAGCAGGCCGGTGGCGTCGAGCACCGCTCGACAGGCCTCGACCAGGTAGTCGACGGTTGACGCGAAGCCGTGCTGGCTGAGCCAGTCGCGCGCCGCCGGATAGCGGTCCTCGGGGACCTCGCCCAAGGTGAACAAGGCCTCGTGGCAGCCCGCGGCCGCGCCCGCCCTGGCCACCTCGAGTACCTCGTCGATCGACATGTAGGGCGACGCCAGTCGGGCGGGCGGCTTGGCGAACGTGCAGTAGCCGCACCGGTCCCTGCACAGCTCGGTGAGCGGGATGAAGACCTTGGGGGAGTAGGTGATCCGAGTGCCGTGTGCGCGGTCGCGCACCTCGGCCGCGGCGGCCAGCAGCTCTTCGAGGGGCGCGGCCACCAGATCAAGAGCCATGGACCGACACCGTAGGACGCCGCACTACCTTGCGAGAAGTGCCTCCCGCCGAGCCGCCTCGCATCGCCAGCCTGATCCCTTCGGGCACCGACATCGCCGTGGCCCTCGGATTGGGCGAGTACGTCGTCGGCATCTCGCACGAGTGCGACAACCCGGCCACCGCGGGCAGGCCGGTGCTGACATCGAGCGAGGTGCCCGCCGCGCCTGCCACCGCACCCGCTGACGTCGACGCGGCCGTGGTCGACGCCGTGCGCGCGGGCCGGCCGCTGTACCGGACCGACATGGACCTGCTGGCCTCGCTGTCGCCCACCGTCGTCTTGGCCCAGGACGTGTGCGACGTCTGCGCCGTGCCCGGCAGGGACGTGGCCGACAAGCTGCCGCCGGGGGCCGAGCTGGTGCAGTTGCAGGCCACGTCGTTGGCGGGCCTGGAGGACGACCTCATCCGGGTGGGCGACGCGTGCGGGGTGGCCGAGCAGGCCATGGCCATGATCCATCGGTTGCGGGCCATCCGCTTCGAGGTCATGGGCCGCATCGGCGGGGCCAGACGGCTGCGGGTGCTGACCCTCGAGTGGGGCGACCCGCCCTTCATCGGCGGGCACTGGGTTCCGGACATGGTGGGCACGGCCGGGGGCGACAACCTCTTGGTTGAGCCCGGCGACCCCTCAGTGCGCAGCGACTGGGCCGCGGTGGGCGCGGCCGAGCCCGAGGTCGTGGTGTTCATGCCCTGCGGCTATCGGCTGGGGCAGGCGGTGGACGAGGGCAGGACCCTCGTGGGCAGGCTGCCGGACGTGCCCTGGTGGGCGGTCGACGCCACCACCTTGTTCTCGCGCTGCACGCCCGCGGCCGTGTCTCACGGCCTGCACACGCTGGCGGGAATCCTGCACCCCGAGGTGTGCCCGCCCCCGTCCGCCTTCTTCGCCCAACTGCTCACCTGACCGGCCCGCGCCTACGCCGGCGCCAGCGCTCAGCGCCAGCGCAGAGCCGGCGATCAGGACAGGGCCACTTTGAGGTCGGCGGCCTGGTTCTGGGTCAGGCTGGTCACCACGAACTGGCCGTCCACGATGGGCGACTGGAACTTGGGCGTGGACAGCACCCGGCCGAAGGCGACCAGGGCCACCGTCTTGCTGATGTAGTCGCGCGACAGCGCGGCCAGCGCCTCCACGTCGTCGCCGCGCAGCGTCATGCGCACCACGGGCGGGCCGTTGACCGTGGTCTCGGCCACCACGTCTGCCTTCTTGATGGTCAGCACGGACGGGCCCAGGCTGAGGCACTGGTTGACGTGCAGGATGGAGGTGGCCTTGTCGGGCGCGGGGTTGGTGTTGCGCGACGGGCAGTCCTCGGCCTCGCCCAGCACGGGGCGGAACTGCAAGGTGCTGGGCTTGGGATGGGTGACGGGCAGGGCCACGGTTGCGTCCGTGCTGCTGGTCGACTTCGACGTCGACGACGAGTTGGATTTGCACGCGCCGCCGGCAGCGGCCACGACGACGACGGCGACCAAGACCAACATTCTCAACCGCACGGCGGCCACGTCGACCCCGCGGCGGCGCGTCATCGGGGCGCGGCCTCGCCGTCCACCAGCCACACCACCCGGTCGGCCCGAACGCGCGCCGCGGGCACGTCCTCGCCGTCGGCCACGCGCTGCATGGCCTCCTGCTTGTCGGAGCCCATCACGGTGAAGACGACCAGTCGGGCCCGGCTGATCCCGCTGAAGGTCAACGTCATGCGGTCGTGCGGATTGGCACCTGACGGGTCGACGTTGAGGACCACCAGCCGGCCGGGGTCGGCGTCCAGCCCGTCCGAGCCGGGAAACAGCGAGGCCGTATGCCCGTCGGCCCCGAGGCCCAAGTGCACCACGTCGAAGCGGCCCACCTCGCTGACCCGCAGTTGGTAGGCGTCTGCTCCCTCGTCGCAGCGCATCGGGTACACGGCGTTGGCCGCGCCGACCCGCTCCAACAAGGCCTCGCGCCCCAGCCGCTCGTTGGAGTCCGGCGAGTCCGGGGGCACGCAGCGCTCGTCGCCCCAGTACACGTCGACCAGCCACCAGTCGAGCTGCTGGGCGCCGTCCACGGCCAACCGCTCGTAACAGCGCCGGGCCGTGCCCCCGCCGGACAACGCGATCGAGAAGCCCTCTTCGGGACGGCCGTGGAACGACTCGATCACCCGCTCCGCGAACTCGCCGGGGACGTCGTCCACGACGACGAGCTCTCCGTTCATCGGCGGGACTCTAGGGGCCGCCGGCCGGCGCGAACACCAATGCGCCGCGCAGGGCCTGCTCCCAGACACGGTCGCGTTCGAGACGGGTCAGGGCATCGGCCAGCGACCAGGGGAGCGACGCGTCAGGAAGGGTCAACACATCGGTGTGGGACGGCCCGCCGTCCACCGACGCCGATGCCCGCACCGAGCGCTTGCCGTCCTCCCTCGCCACCTCGAACGACGCGCCCTCGGCGGCCAGCGCCAACGACACATGCCGGGCTGGGGACAAGGAGAAGGCGGAACGGGGGAGTTCCAGACGCGAGGCCAGCCAGCCTGCCAGAAGGTGCCGCGGACCCTCCTTGCCGGTCACATCGACGTGACGCACTCGAGTCACGAAGGGGGCGAAGGCCCGGCCGTCGAACAGGCCCGCGGCCAGCTCGCGCCATGGCCGCAGCCTGCCCCACGACAGGTCCACCACGATGTGGCGGCGACTCAGCTCGGCGATGCGCGGGAAGGCGCCCACATCCCCCAGCACCTTCGAGTCCACCAGCACCACGTCGGCCGACCTCAGCACGGGGTCGTCGGCCAAGGGCAGGTCGCTCACGAACCAGACCACGACGGGCAGGTCGGGCAAGGTGAAGGGCTCGATGAGCGAGTCGGTGTGGTGCGCCATGGCCCGGCCCACTGAGAGCGTCACCTGCTCTGACCACACGTCGTGGCCCTCGACCTCGGAGCCGAGGAGCGACACCGACGCGTCGACCTTGTCCCCGCTGTCCCCGTTACTCCCCGAGCCCGAGCCTGCGGGCACCAGCATCAGGGTGCGGCCGGGATGGCGGCCGCCCAGTCCGGCGATGGCGGCGGCGGCCCGGTCGGCAGCGTCTCCCGTCCTGGCCACCACCACCAGGTTGACCACGCTCGTCCGGGTGGCGCCCATCGGCGACCGGCGCCGCAGGTCGGCCAAGGCGTCCAGCACCTGGCCCACCTTGACCTGCTCGCCCCGCCACGAGCCCAGCTCGGTTACGGGCTCCGCCACCTGCGCCCGTCCCTGTCGAGCAGCCGGTCGGCCTCCCGCGGCCCCCACGTCCCGGCCTGGTAGTGGGCCACAGGGAAGGAGGGGTCGGCGAAGGCTTCGAGGATGGGGTCGACGATCCGCCACGCCTGCTCCACCTCGTCGGTGCGGATGAACAGCGTCGGGTCGCCCACCATGGCGTCGAGCAGCAGTCGCTCGTAGGCCTCCGGCGTCTCCTCCATGAAGGCGGCGCCGTACGAGAAGTCCATGGACGTGCTGCGCACGCGGAAGGCCTGGCCCGGCACCTTGGCCCCGAAGCGCAACGTGATGCCCTCGTCGGGCTGGATGCGCAGGACCAGCGCGTTCGGCCCCAGCCCGCGCGTGTCCTTGCGCCCGAACGGGAGATGCGGCACGTCGTGGAACTCCATGGCCACCTCGGTGTAGCGCTTGGGCAGGCGCTTGCCCGTGCGCACGTAGAAGGGCACGCCCGCCCAGCGCCAGTTGTCGACCTGCATGCGCATGGCCATGTAGGTCTCGGTGCGGCTGTCGGCGGCCACGCCCTCCTCCTCGCGGTAGGCGGGCACCTCGCCGCCCTCCACCCAGCCGCGGTCGTACTGGCCCCGCACGACCTCGTTGCCGACCTCGTCCACCGACAGGATGTCGACGGCCCGCAAGGCCTTCACCTTTTCGTCCCTGATGCCTTGGGCGTCGATGGTGGCGGGGGGCTCCATCAAGGTGAGGGCCAGCACTTGGAGCACGTGGTTCTGGACGATGTCGCGCAGCGCGCCCGCGCCCTCGTAGAAGCTGCCGCGGTGGCCCACGCCCAAGGACTCGGCCACCGTGATCTGCACGTGGTCGACGTAGCGCCGGTTCCAGATCGGTTCGAAGATGGCGTTGGCGAAGCGCAAGGCCAACACGTTCTGGACGGTCTCTTTCCCGAGGTAGTGGTCGATGCGGTAGATCTGCGACTCGTCGAAGCTGGCGTGCATCTGGGCGTCCAGCTCGCGAGCCGAGCCCAGGTCTCGTCCGTAGGGCTTCTCGATGACGATGCGCACGAAGGAGCCGTCGTCCTCGGGCTTGCTCATTCCCTCGGCGGCCAAGGCCGCAGCCACCTCGCCGAAGACCTGCGGCGGCGTGGCCAGGTAGTAGACGACGTTGCCGCCCGTCCCTCTCGCGGCATGGACCTCGGCCAGGACGCGCTTGAGCGCGGCGAACGTGTCCGGGTGCGAGTAGTCGCCCGCCACATAGCGAAAGCCGGACACCAGGCTCTCCCACGCCGCGCTGGGCTTGTCCATGTCGGCCAGCATGCGGGCCTGGAAGTCCTCGTCGGCCATCTCGGTGCGGGCCACGCCGACCACGCAGAAGGCGGCCGGAAGCCTGCGCCCGTCGGCCAACTCGGCCAACGCAGGCATGAGCTTGCGGGTGGTCAGGTCGCCCGACGCGCCGAACACCACGAGCACGCACGGCGGGGCTCTGCGGTCTGACTCCGCCCCTTCGGCGAGGGGGTTCTGCTCGGTCAATGTTCGGGCTGGTTGCTGGGCTTGGCCAGGTCCTTGTCGCGCGCCACCTCGCCCGCCTCGGACTCGCTGAGGAAGCGATGGCCGCCGAACTGGTTGCGCAGCGCGGCCACGATGCGCGCCGCCATGCGCTCGTCGTCGCGCGACTGGAAGCGGGCGAACAGGGCCGCAGTGATGACGGGCGCGGCGATGGCCCGCTCGACGGACTCCAACACCGTCCACCGCCCTTCGCCCGAGTCTTCCACCCAGCCTTTGATGTGGCGGAACTCCTCCGGGTTCTCGAGGGCCAGCTCGGCCAGCTCCAACAGCCACGAGCGCACGACCGAGCCGTGGTTCCACAGCGCGGCCACCTGGTGGAGGTCGAGCCCGAACTCCTCGGCCGCCTCCAACAAGGCGAAGCCCTCGGCGTAGGCCTGGAGCATCCCGTATTCGATCCCGTTGTGGATCATCTTGGTGAAGTGCCCCGCGCCCGAAGGGCCGACGTGGGCGTAGCCGTCCTCGGGCGCCAGGGCGGTGAACACCGGTTCGAGGCGGGCGACGGCCGCCTGCTCGCCGCCCACCATGAGGCAGTAGCCGACCTTGAGCCCCCACACCCCGCCGGAGACACCCGCGTCGATGAAGGCAATGCCGCGCTCTTGCAACGTGGTGGCCCGACGCATCGAGTCGTGGTAGTTGGAGTTGCCGCCGTCGACGATGGCGTCGCCCGCGTCCAGGTGCTGGGCCAGGTCCATAACCGTGGACTCGGTGGGCGCCCCCGACGGCACCATCACCCAAACGTGCCTCGGCGGCTCCAGCTTGGCCACCGCGTCCTCCAGGCTGGTGGCGGCCACGGCCCCGTCCGCCTCGGCCGCCTTCACCGCCTTGGGATCGCGGTCATAGGCCACCACCTCGTGGCCCCGGTCGATGAGCCGCTTGGTCATGTTGCCGCCCATGCGGCCCAGGCCGACCATGGCGATGCGCATCTCTCAGCCCAGCTCCTTCAAGTCGTCCAGCGCGACCCGCAGCACCCGGCGGCCGTGGGCCTCCAGGCTGCGGTGGTCACCGATGGCCTGGGCCGCGATGAGGGTGTTGAAGTCGTAGGGATGGCCGGGAATGGGGACGGCGGGGGCAGGCGTGCGCCGCACCAGTTGCAGGGCCACCACCGAGTCGGGCCCGCCCTTGTGGAGCTGGCCCGTCGAGTGCAAAAAGCGCGGGCCGTAGCCCGCGGTGACGGCGGTGCCGTCGAGGCCGTCGCGCAAAGCTCGGCGCACGTGCTCCAAGGCCGCGTCCTGGCCGTACGGCAGGTAGGCCTGCACGCTGACGTAGTCACCCGGCCGCACCGTGGCCCGCAGCCATTCGTCCACCCGCCCCGGGTCGGCCGACTCCGCCGGGAGCGGCAGGGGCAGGTTGTCGAGCACGTCGCCGGTGTTGTTCTTGGACTCGGTCACGTTGGGCTCGTCGAACGGGTCGATGCCGAGCACGTGGCCCGCCACCGCGGTGGCCACCTCCCAGCGCATGAACTGCTCGCCCAGGTCGTACACATCGTTCAGTTCCAAGGCCACCACATGGCGGTCGGGCCCGTGCTCCACCTCGGTGCTGGGGACGGGGATGCAGCCCTTGCCCTGCTTGCCGGTGGACTCGGCGATGAGCTGCTCGACCCACAGTCCGAAGGCGGCGAAGTCCTCGGGCACCACCACGTTGACCTTGTCCCTGCCTTCGAGCGAGGCCTGGCCCATGGCGACGCCCAGTTCGGCGGCCGCGTCACGGTCGACGTCGATGGCGCGGGTGCACATCTGCTCGACGTCCAGCCCCATGAGGGCGGCGGGAACCAGGCCGAAGTAGGACAGCACCGAGTACCGGCCGCCGATGTCGGCCGGGTTGCGGAAGACCCGGTTGAAGCCCGCGTCCACCGCGACCTCGTCCATGGCCGTGCCCGGGTCGGTGATGGCCGCGAACCAGCTCCCGTCGCGCACCCGGTCCCAGAAGTAGGCGAACAGCGTCTTGACCTCGAGGGTCGTGCCGGATTTGGACGACACGAGGAAGAAGGTGTCGTGCGGGTCGATGGATGCCACCGTCTCCGGGTCGGTGGTGTCGCACACGAACAGGCGCTGGTCGTTGACCGTGGCCCGCAGCACCTCAGGTCCAAGCGACGACCCGCCCATGCCCAGCAGGACGATGTGGGCCGCGTCGATGCTGTCGGCCCAGGCCCGCAGGTCGGCCGCCTCGGCCCGCATGCGCTCGGCCACGTCCAGCCACCCCAGCCGGTTCGGGCTCACGTTCCCCGCGGGCCACAGCGTGTGGTCCCTGGCCCACAGCCGCCTCACCACCTCCCCAGACCCGGCCACCCCGCCCGGCCCCGTCATCCCGCCCGGCCCCGTCACCCCGCTCACCGCCCGTCCCACCCTTCTGGGCACGTTTTCTTCGCCAGGAGACAAGAAAAGGTGCCCAGAACGGGAAAGGCGGTGAGGGAGGCGAGGGATACGAGCACGGGCGGGGGGGTCATTGGCGGGTGGTGAGGGTGGTGGCCTTGTCGGTGAGGGCTTGGAGGAGTTCGTCGTAGCTCTTGACGAAGGAGGCCACACCCTCCTCCTCCAAGGTGGCGGCCACGTCGTCCATGGAGATGCCCAGGGCCTCGATCCGACCCAGGTCCGACTCCGCCTCATCCACGCCCACGTCCACCGTCCGGGCGATGGTGCCGTGGTCGACGAAGGCGTCGATGGTGGCGTCGGGCATGGTGTTGACCGTGTCCGGGCCGATGAGCGTCTCGACGTAGAGCAGGTCGGGATAGGCCGGGTTCTTGGTGGAGGTGGACGCCCACAACGGGCGCTGCACCTTGGCCCCGCGTGCGGCCAGCGCGTCCCACCGCGGCCCCGAGAACTTCTGTTGGAACAGCCGGTAGGCCAGCTTGGCCTGGGCCACTGCGGCCTTGCCCCGCAAGGCCAAGGCCTCGTCGGTGCCGATGGCCTCGAGCCTGCGGTCGACCTCGGTGTCCACCCGGCTCACGAAGAACGAGGCCACGCTGTGCACCGAGTCCAGCGGCCCTTGGCACGCCTCCAGCCCGGACAGATACGCCTCGATCACGTCCTCGTAGCGGGGCAGCCCGAAGATCAGCGTGATGTTGATGCTCTTGCCCCTGGCGATCGTCTCTTGGATGGCGGGCACGCCCGCGGCAGTGGCCGGGATCTTCACGAACAGGTTGGGCTCGTCGATGGTGTCGTGCAGGTAGAGGGCGGCCTTGACCGTGGCTTCGGTGTCATTGGCGATGGAAGGCGCCACCTCGATGGACACGAAGCCGTCCTGGCCCGCGCTCTCGTCGTACACCGGGCGCAGCACGGCCAGCGCGTCCTTGATGTCGCTGATGACCAACTGCCAGTAGGCGTCCTCCACCGGATGCACCTCGACGAGCGAGGCGAACTGCTCGTCGTAGGCCGACCCGCCGGAGATGGCCTTCTGGAAGATGGTCGGGTTGGAGGTCACGCCCCGGATGCCGTCGGCCGCCAGGCGGGCCAACTGACCGCCCGACCCGCCCACCAGGTAGTCCCGCTTCAGGTTGTCGAGCCAGGGGCTCTGACCCGCCTGCTGGAACAGGTCGTGCAGCTTGGTCACGTCGTCTCCTCGTCTACCGCTTCGTCCCAGTCGGCGTCGTCGGTGTCGGCATCATTGGTGTCGTCGTCTTCAGCGCCGGGCTCGTCCCCGTCGCCATCGCCATCGCCCTCGTACTCGGCCAGCAGCTCTCGGGCCCGCTCGGCCACGTCGTCGGGGTTGAACCCGAGGCGCTCCAAGGCCACGTTCCCTGGCGCCGACTTCCCGAACCGGTCGAGGCCCACGCTGTCGTCGGCCCAGCGACTCCATCCGAACGTGGCCGCCGCCTCCACCGACAGGGTGGGCACGTCCTCGGGGAGCACATCCGCTTGATAGTCCTCGTCCTGATCCTCGAACAGCTCCCAGCACGGCATGGACACGACCCTGACCAGTCGGCCCTCGGCCTCCAACCGGTCGGCCGCGGCCAGGCACAAGGAGACCTCTGACCCGGTGCCGACGAGGATGAGGTCGGGCTCGCCGCTGCCGTCGTCGCGCAGGACGTAGGCGCCCCGGGCCACGCCCTCGAACTGTTCGGCCGTGCCGTCCAGCACGGGCAGGTTCTGGCGGCTGAGGATGAGGGCCGTGGGCCCGTCGGCCTCCACCGCGATGCGCCAGGCGTGGGCCGTCTCGTTGGCGTCGGCGGGCCGGATGACACGCAGGCCCGGCATGGCCCGGAAGGAGGCGAGCTGCTCGACGGGCTGATGCGTGGGTCCGTCCTCGCCCAGTCCGACCGAGTCATGGGTCCACGAGTAGACGACGTGGGCCTCGCTGATGGCGGCCAGGCGGACGCTGCCGCGCATGTAGTCGGAGAAGTTGAAGAAGGTGCCGCCGACCGGGAGGACGCCGCCGTGCAGGGCCATGCCGTTCATGGCCGCGCCCATGGCGTGCTCGCGCACCCCGTAGGCGATGGCCCGTCCCTCTGGGTGCTGGCGCGACTGGAGCGGCGTGCCTTCGAGCTTGGTACCGGTGTTGCCAGTCAGGTCGGCCCCGCCCGCCATGAGGCCGGGCACCACGTCCATGCTGGCGTCGAGGCACGGCTTCAAGGCGTTGCGGGTGGCCACCGACTGGCCTGCCTCCCACACGGGCAGCTTGGTGTGCCACGCGTCCAGGCCCCGGCCGTTGAGGGCGGCCTGGAACTCGGCCTTGTCGCCCGACCATCGGTCGCAGCGGGCCTGCCAGTCGGCCCGCAGGGCCTGGCCTCGGGGGATGCACTGGCGGTACAGGTCGACCACGTCGTCGGGCACCCAGAACGTCTCGTCGGGCGGCAGGCCCAGCAGCTCCTTGGTGGCCTTGATCTCGTCGTCGCCCAACGGCGACCCGTGGGCCGCAGCGGTGTCGGTGGCGTGGGGCGCGGGCCAGGCGATGTGGCTGCGCAGGATGATGAGCGACGGCTTGTCCTCCACCGTCATGGCCCGCCGCAGCGCGGCTTCGAGGCGGTCGGGCTCGTTGGCCGCCTCGCCGATCTCGTCCACGTCCCAGCCGTAGGACCGGAACCGCATGGCCGCGTCGTCGGACAGGCTCAGCTCCGTCGGCCCGTCGATGGTGATGTGGTTGTCGTCGTACACGTACACCAGCCGGCCCAGCCCGAGGTGGCCGGCGAACGAGGCGGCCTCGTGGCTGACGCCCTCCATCAAGTCGCCGTCCGAGCAGATGACGAAGGTGTGGTGGTCGACGACCTCCGGGCTGAACCGGCTGCGCAGGAAGCGCTCGGCGATGCCCATGCCCACGCCGTTGCCGAAGCCCTGGCCGAGGGGGCCGGTGGTGACCTCCACGCCCGCGGTGTGGTGGACCTCGGGGTGGCCAGGAGTGGGGGAGTCGTACTGGCGGAAGGCCTTGATGTCGTCCAGCGTCAGCCCGTAGCCAGTGAGGTAGAGCATCGAGTAGAGGAGGATCGACGCGTGCCCGCACGAGAGGATGAAGCGGTCGCGGTCGGGCCAGTCCGGCTCGGACGGGTCGTGGCGCATGACCCGCGTGAACAGCACGTGGGCCAGGGGAGCGAGGGCCATGGCCGTGCCCGGGTGGCCGGACTTTGCCCGCTGGGGGGCGTCCATGGCCAGGCCCCGGATGACGTTGATGCCCAGCCCTTCCAGCTCCTGCGTGGTCATGCTCGGAACCCTACCCACCGGGGGAGGGCGGGCCGGCCCGCCGGGCTCGGCGGCGGGCGGGGCCAGGAGCGGGGTCAGCAGCGGGTCAGGAGGGGTCGGTGAACAGGGCCACGGATGCGGTGAACCCGTGCACGAAGTTGCGCCCGCCCACGGGGCCGAACTCGCCCGCGGCGAAGAAGCCCGCCACCGGCCCGCCCACCTCCTCGTCGAACACCAGGGCGTCGTGGTTGGGCTCGCCGAACAGCCACCGACCCCTGCCGTTGCAGGTGAAGAGCAGGGCGCCATCGGCGTCGCCCCGACCGTCCAGGGCCGCGTGCAGGTCCTCGTCGGCCGTGGCCGCGTCCCGCACGTGGAACTGCACGGTCGACCCCACCTCCATCTCCGCGCCCACCGCAATGGCCCCGATCTCGCGGTCGGCGCCGATCACGTTGCGCACAAGGAAGTCACCCCGGTCGAAGCGGTCCTTGTGCTCGTCGATGACCGTGCCCAGGTGCAGCCCGGAGTTGATGAGGCGCACGTCCTCCTCCGGGATGACGCCGCCGCTGGCCATCTCGACCAGCCGCTCCATGGCCGGACGACCCGCCAACTCGTACACCACGTTGCGCTCGGCCTTGGTCACGACATAGGGACGGCCGATCGGCCTGCACCCCTGGCTCACCACCGCCTCGATCGAAGGCCCCGGTCCGATGAAGGCGCCCACGGCCCCGTCCGTCGTGACCACGTCGTCGAGCACCAGCCGGTTGCCGCCCGGGCCGCGGGCCGCGGATGCGTTGCCGCCCACGACGGGCAGCCCCGGCCAACGGGCGTGCACCTCGTCGTGGAAGGCGTCGACGTCGAAGCTGAACGGGTCGGCCAGCAGGACGACGGCCTGGGGGGCGAAGGGCAGGTCGTCTGGAAGGGCGTTGCGAAAGCCCCGCACCGGCCCGAACCGTCCGGCCCACAGCGACACGCCGGGCTCGTCCTCGGCCTCGTGGCGCACGCCCAGCACCGACACGGCCGCGCACCCGAGCAGCACCGTGGGCTGCACGATGGCCCGGACCGCAGCGGCCGCGTCCTCCAGCGCGCCCGCGTGGTGGGGCGTGACGAACACAGCGACCAGGTCGGGGTTGGGCCCCAAGTCTTCGAGCAGTTGGCCCGCGGCCTCGCCCACCGCGGTGGCGGTGACCGGGTGGATGGACAGGGCGGAGGCGTACGGCATTGCGCGTCGAGCGTCAGTCGGCCGGTGGGATGAGGGTGAGGGGGACGACGGTCCAGTCGCCCCTGTCGATGCGGCAGTGGGCCTCGATGGTGGTGTAGTCGGGGAAGGTCAGCTCGCCCCTGACCAGGCGATAGGTGAACTTGCCCGGGTCCACCGTGAAGGGGGACGCGTTGCGGGCCACCTCCTCGCCCGCCTCGTCCTTGAAGCTCACCTCGAGCACGGCCTGTCCCGGCTCGTTGGGGCGGCAGCGCACCAACACCACCAGATGGGGGGCGATGGTGACGGGCGGCGGGTTGGGCGCGGGCAGCGAGAACATGATCCCGGACAGGTCGATTCGAGTCGACGGGCCGGGCACCTGGCGGAGGTTGATGTTCTCCACGAAGAGGGCGGAGACGATGTCCATGGGCGTGGACGCTACCCATCCCTGCGGCCGCCGAGGGGGCGCCGATCCGGTGGGCACAACGACGGCGCAAGTACCCTGCGGCACTATCACTGCCCCTGTTGCCGCTTCCACGCGGGAGTCGATCCTGGCCGCCGCCCTCCGGCTCTTCGCCGAGCACGGGTACGACGGCACGTCTCTGAACGAGATCGCCGAGGTCGTGGGCATCCGCAGGCCCAGCCTGTTGCACCACTTCACGTCCAAGGAGGCGCTGTACCGCGAGGTGTTCACCGCGTCGATGGCCGACTGGATGAGCCGGGTGGCCGAGGCCACCGAGACCCCCCGCGACGGCTGGGCCCAGGTGGACCGGGTGATGACCGCGGGCTTCGAGTTCTTCATGGCCAACCCGATGTTCGTGCGACTGGTGCGGCGGGAGGCGCTGGAGGGGGCGGGGCGGCTGGGCGTGAGCCTGGGCGAGTCGCTCAAGCCGCTGTTCGACCAGGCCGTGGGGTTCTTCGAAAAGGAGATGGACGCGGGCCGGTTCCGCAGCTACGACGCCCGCCAGATGCTGCTGACCGGGTACGGCGCGCTGCTGTCGTACTTCAGCGACCTGCCGTTCCTGGAGACGCTGCTCGGCCGCGACCCGCTCGGCGCCGACGCCCTCAGCGAACGCCTCGACCACATCCGCGCCTTTTTCCGCGCCGCCCTCGAACCCCAGCCCTAACCGTCGACGTCGCCCGCTGTTCGCGTCTTGTCGCGCTGGTTGCCGGATATGGCACTGAGCGCGACAAGTCCGGCTCAGGGGTGGGATGCGGCAGCGCCGGTAGTGGTAGCGGCGGCGAAGCGGCGGTGCCAGGTCGACGTCGAGGCCAACAGCCTGGGCAGCTCCATGATGACGACCGTCGACACGGCCAGCGCCAGCCGCCAGCGCACCCACTCGTTCCACACGACGTAGGCGCTGAAGGCGGCCGCCGCCATCGTCGGCAGCATCATCAGCCGTCGGCTTTTCTTGGCCGTCCACCGCACGGCGATGGTCCAGCCGACGGCGAACATGGTCACGAACCCAGCGCCCGCCAGCAACATGCGGGTCCGCGAGTCCACGTTGTCGGGCGGGAGCACCAGCGCCGACACATAGATCGTCGTGACCAGCGGGAGCACCCGAAGCCACTTGTACCTCGTCGTGGTCCGCTCGGTGAAGCTCTGCTCGTAGCGGCCCCAGCCGTAGCCCAGCACACCGGTGAATCCGGCGATGACGAACGTGGCCAGTGCCCGCGACGTCAGGTTCCACGGAATGACCCGCCCGACATCGGTGGTCTCGGCCCGCAGAGCCAGCACGAAGCCGAGACCGAACGCGACCAGCGAAATAGTGAAGACCGCTTGGGCCTCGCCGCTGCGCTGGTACTTCTGGTCGGCGCGCACGGCCAGGTTGTGGGTCTCGATGACCAGATTGCTGGTCATTTCAGATCGAAGCCTGGTCACGTCGATGTCGTCTGACCACATGGCCTCCCAGTCGTCCCGGGGCTTGTCTGCGATGGACATGAAGAACAGACGCGACCGCGCGAGCGGCGTCTTTCCAGGCGAGGACGCTCCGGGCAGGCGCAGGGTCTGGCCCATCCCGAAGAGGAACACGGTCACGGCCACCAGGACGAGCACCACGAACACCAGGAACAAGCCCGCGGGCAGCGCGATCTTGCCGCCCACGTCGTACTTGATCTCGAGAATCTCCTTGCGGGTCGCGAACGCGATAGCGGCGCCGGTGAGGAAGGCGATGGCGGATAGAAAGCGGCCGACCTTGTCGTCTTGGTGCTTGGTCGCGTCGAGGACTTCTTTGTAGGCGAGCTGGGCCAACTCGAACCGCGCCTTGGCATCTTCGGCAGCAGCGGCGGCGGCGGCCTTGACGGCGGCCTCGACCCTGGCCCCTTCGCCTGTGTCCTTGATGGCCATCGCCCGTTTCCCCGATCGTGTCTGTCGTCGGTCAATGGATCGCGTGCCCACACTACGCCGGTGTAGGCAGACGCCTTAAGAGTCGACGACCTCGCCGCTGGGCACCCCCGGTGCGGGAAGGTGGCCGTGGAGTCTGATGACGCTTTCCAACAAGCCGCACGCGGTGGCCGTGAACTTGGCGATGGCCTGGCGGCCCACCGGCGTCTCCAGCCCGAGGACCGAGGCCCGGTGGTAGTAGTTCGTCAACTGCTGCCACCACCAGCCGTCGAGCCCGAGCCCGTCCGCCGTGTGCTGGTCGTCCAGCTCGGTGCCGAACTTCTTCGTCTGATACCGCCGCTCGGCCACCAACCAGGCGAACGTCTCCGACGCGGCAGCCGCGGGATCGTCCCGAGGCAGCACCACCGCCGGCGCCGCGCCCGCCGTGAAGATCGCAGGCAGCTCTGCCTCCACGTCGTCGTAGCCGAGCCCGCGAAGCTCGTCGGCCGCGGCTTCGAGCTGCGCCTCCAAGTCAGCCCTGTCCAACGAGGCGCCCCACGCGTCGTGCAGCGGCAGCCCGCGGGCCACGGCGAAGGCCACTTCGAAACGCGCCCCTCGGCTGAAGGCCCACCCCGGTGAGACGAGGACCCGCTGCGCGAACGTGCCGATGACGGTGGTCCAGAAGCGGTCGAAGTCGTCTTGGGACCACTGCCCGATGTGCACGCGCGAAGGGTCGATCACGATCTCGCCAGGGAAGGCGGCCCGAGCCTGACGGGCCAAGACCCTTGCCTCCTCCTCGTTGGGCCGAACCACCTCGTTCACCCACCGCTCCTTGAACCGGCGCCGGACCTCGGCCCTTGGGCACCCGAGCGCGGCGGCCAGTTGGAACTCCCGCCTGCCTGAGGTGATGGGAACGCTCAGGTAGGCCGAGCCGTCCGTGGCTCCGGCCGCGTCGAGCGCCTCCAACAGCGGCTCGAACAGGTCGACCCCCGTGTAATCGGACGGCATTCCGGGCTCCGAACAGGTTTCAGCCACGAGATCGGTCATGGCTGGGAGGATACGAGTGGGGTGTAACAACAACCCGTTATAGCCCCAACCGCGGCCTGTCGGGTCAGGCGGGGGGAGTGGCGGGGCCCGCTTTGCCTTCCAGCGCGCACAGGGCGTCGGACTCCTCGGGCGACGCCTCGGGCCCGTATTTGAGGGCCACCGTCCCCTTGGCCTCACACGCCGGGCACGTGAGCCCGGCCACGGCCACCATGTCGGCCGGGTCCGATGCGCCCTCGGTGCGCCGCAGCAGGCCCAGGTCGAACGAGCCCGCGCCCGACACCGCCCCGCACGACCCGCACCGCAACGACCCCGACCCAGAAACGGCGTCCGACCCAGAACCGGCGTCCGACCCAGACGCTCCCTCGTCCAACACCGGCATGAACTGTCCGGTGTAGCCCTGGAGCTCGAAGCGCCGGATCACCTCCACCAGCGTGGTCCCGTCCGATGCGTACTCAGCGGCCGTGCCCATGCCCCCTGCGTACCCCGGCGCTACCGTCCCCATCCATGGCCCCGACCGACCAGCGCGTCCAGGTCCCGCCCAACTGCGACCTCACCCTGGGCATGGTCTGCACCGACAAGTCCGAGCCCGGCCGCACCACGTGGACCATGAAGGCGGACGAGCGCTTCGGCAACCCGGTGGGCATCATCCAGGGCGGCTTCCTCGCCGCCTTCGCCGACTCCAGCATGGGCGCGGCCTCGGTCACCTACGCCGCGGCCCAGGACCGCAAGGTCTTCAGCGCCAACGCGGAGATGAAGATCAGCTTCTTGAAGGCGGTCAAGGTCGGGTCCGACCTGACCTGCACGGCCTACGTCATCTCGGGCGGCTCCCGGGCTGCGTTCGTGGAGGCCGACGTGGTCGACGGCGACGGGCGGCTGGTGGCCAAGGCCAGCTCGACCTACCTGCTCACGCCCCGGCAGTAATGCCCGACCTGCGGCGGGCGGCCGCCCCCGTCGTGCTGGCCGTGCTCACCGCGGCGTCGGCCGCGGTGGCCGTTCACGCCCCGCCCGCGCCCCACTCCCGCCTGGCGGGCCTGGCCCGGCCCGCCGCCCCCGTCCTTTCCGTGCGCAGGACCCCCGAGCTGCTGAGCAGGACCATCGCCGACGTCAACCTCAGCACCCGACTGGACGCGGCGCTGGCCGACCCGGCCCTGGGCGACGGCCGCCGCAGCTCGTGCCTCATCGTGCGCCACAACGAGCGGACCTTGTACAGCAAGGACCCGGACCAGGCCCTCATCCCTGCGTCCAACCTCAAGCTCCTCACCGCCTTGGCCGTGCTGGCCAAGCTCGGTCCAGACGAGCACCTCGTCACCACGGTCAAAGGCAGGCCGCCTGGGGCCGATGGCACCGTCGTCGGCCCGCTCTACGTCGTGGGCGGCGGCGACCCGCTGCTCGAGACGGCGGACTACGCGGCGTCGTTCAAGAACCAGCCCCAGATCCGCACCGCCTTCGAGCAGTTGGCCGACGACCTGGTGGCCCACGGCGTGCGCCATGTGACCGGCCCCGTCCTGGGCGACGAGGGCCGATTCGACACCCAGCGCTACGTGCCGACGTGGAGGCCGCGCTACATCGCCGACGCCGAGGTGGGCCCGGCCGCGGCCCTGCTCGTGAACGACGGCTTCACCCAGTTCAAGCCCAAGCACATCGCGGCGACGTCGCCCGCGGCCCACGCGGCCGCCGTCCTCACCGACCTCCTCAAGGGCAGGGGCGTGGTCATCGACGGCGCACCCGCTCAGGGCAGTGCCCCGGACGGGCCGCCGACGCTGATCGAACTCCGCTCGCCCCCGATCCGCGACGTGATCGCAGAGATGCTCAAGGAGAGCGACAACACCACGGCCGAGCTGCTCACCAAGGAGCTGGGCAGGAGGGTGTCGGGGCCGGGCAAGGGGACCACGGCCGCGGGCGTCGACGCCGTCCGACAGATCCTGGCCGATGCGGGCGTGCCCGCGGCCGCCCTGCAAGCCCTCAAGGCGGTCGACGGTTCCGGGCTGGACCGCTCGGACCGGGCCACGTGCACCCTCTTGCTGCACGTCCTGACCACCGGCCCCACCGTCGGCCCCTTGCAACGAGGCCTGCCCACCGCCGCACGCGAGGGAACGCTGGCCGAGCGCTTCCAGAACAACCCGGCAGCCGGAAGGCTTCGAGCCAAGACGGGCTCCCTCGACGGTGTGGTCGGCCTGTCGGGACTGGTCGACGCGCCCACCCCTGCGGGGTCGCCGCTCGCCTTCTCCCTCCTCGTCAACGACCTGCCCAAGGACGCGGCCGGGCGGGCCCTCCAAGAGAGTGTCGGCGCCATCCTGGCCCGGTACCCCGACGCGCCCGCGCCGGACCAACTGGCACCGCAATGACCGACCCCACCGACCCAAGCCCCACGGACCCAAGCCCGACGGACCCGCCCGCCGTCCCCCTTCCCATGTTCCCGCTGGGGATGGTGCTGTTCCCGTACATGCCCCTCGCCGTCCACGTCTTCGAGCCCCGCTACCGCGCCTTGGTGCGCGACTGCCTGCGCGACCGGCGTGAGTTCGGCGTCGTCCTCATCGAGCGCGGCAGCGAGGTGGGCGGAGGCGACCAGCGCTTCTCGGTGGGCACCGTGGCCCACATCACCGAGACCAGCGAGTACCGCGACGGCCGGTGGGACGTGCTGGGCAAGGGGACGCGCCGGGTGCGCGTGGCCACGTGGCTGCCCGACGACCCCTATCCGCTCGCCCTCACCGTCGAGCGGCCCGATCAGGGCGACGACGACATCGACCCGGATGCGCTGACCGAGGCCGACCAAGCCGTCCGCCGGGCCCTGGCCCTGCTGTCCGAACTGGGCGAGGTGGGTCGGGCCCCGGCCACCTACGCGCTCAACCCCGAGCCTCGACTGGCCGTGTGGCAGTTGGCCGTCATCGCGCCCGTGTCGGCCATCGACCAACAGCGCGTCCTCGAGGTCGACGACGCCAACCAGCGCCTCCGCACGCTGACGCAGTTGGCGGCCGACGCCGCGGCTGTGCTTGCGTACCGTTTGTCAGGGGGATAGGAAGTCGCATCCCGCCAGCCCGGAGGAGCCGTGGCCGAAGCGCGCAATCGCACCGACAAGTCCCTTCCCACGCAGGTCCAAGAGCTGTGGGAACTCGTCGTCGCCTACCTCAAGCAGGAGACGATCGAGCCCATCAAGACGCTGGGCCGGTTCGTGGCCGCGGGCGTGGCCGGCTCCGTGCTGCTGGCCATCGGCCTGCCGCTGCTCGTCCTCGCCGTGCTGCGGGCCGTGCAGAACGAGACCGAGAACCACCTGACCGGCAGCCTCACGTGGGTGCCCTACCTGGCCGCCGCCGCGGTGGCCGCCGGGTTCGCCGGGCTGGCCCTGTGGGGCATGGCCCGCAAGAACGACAGAAAGAAGGAGGCCGACCGCTGATGGCGGTGCCCGAAGGCAAGATCACCCGCGAGCACATCGAGGCCAAGCTCCACGAGATCAAGGGCGAGGTCGACGCCACCGGCGAGCAGGCCAAGCCCTACGCGCTGGGCGCGGCCATCGTGGGCATCATCGCCTTGGCCGGCCTGGCCTATGTGCTGGGCAGGCGCAAGGGCCGCAAGAAGACCACCGTGGTCGAGGTGCGCAGGGTCTGATGATCCGCTTCCTCGTGCGCAACGGCCTGCGCAAAGGCGTGTTCGGCGGGAGCAGGCCGTGGCTGGTGCTGGGCGGCGTGGGCGTGCTGGTCAAGGTGCTGCGCAAGCTGGGCGGCAGCGAGCCGCAAGTCGTCTACTCCGAGGAGCTTCCTGTCGGCACGGCCGTCGTCATCGCCAACGAGCCGCGATGATGGAGGCGTGAAGGTCCTCCTTCGGAACCCCAAGCGAGAGGTCGACGTGCCCGGCCCGCTTCGGGTGTCCGCGCTCTTGGAGCGACTGGCGGTCAACAGGGAGTCGGTCCTCGTCATCAAGGGCGACACGCTGGTCACCGGCGACGCCGTGCTGGCCGACGCCGACACCGTCGAGGTGCGCCCCGTCATCAGCGGCGGGGCCTAACCGTGAAGTGCCGCCGCTGCCGCCAGCCCGCGGCCATCGAGATTCGGCGCCACAACGCCGCCTTCTGCCCGCCCTGCTTCGAGCACCACTGCATCGAGCAGGTGCGCAAGGCCATCGACGAGTTCGACATGGTCGGCGCGGGCGACCGCGTGCTCGTCGCCGTCAGCGGGGGCAAGGACTCGCTGGCCCTTTGGGACATGCTCGTGTCGCTGGGCTACGACGCCGACGGCCTGTACCTCGGTCTCGGCATCGGCGACTACTCGTCGGACTCGGCCGTCTACACGCGGGCCTTCGCCGAGGGGCGCGGCCTCAAGCTGATCGAGGTCGACATCCCCACCGAGTTCGGCTTCGACATCCCGGGCGCGGCGCTGGTCACCAAGCGGGTGCCGTGCTCCGCGTGCGGCCTGTCGAAGCGGCACCTGTTCAACCAGGCCGCCCTCGAAGGCGGCTACGACGTGGTGGCCACCGGCCACAATCTGGACGACGAGGCCGCCGTGCTGTTCGGCAACGTGCTGCGCTGGCAGACCGACTACCTCGGACGCCAGTTGCCCGTGCTGCCCGCGGCCCACGGCTTCCCGCGCAAGGTGAAGCCCCTTGTCCGACTGGGGGAGCGGGAGACGGCCGCGTGGTGCGTGTTGCGGGGCATCGACTACCAGGTCGAGGAATGCCCCAACGCGGTGGGCAACAAGCACCTCGGCTACAAGGAGGCGCTCAACGCCATCGAGGACGCGTCGCCCGGCTCCAAGCACGCCTTTTACTTCGAGTTCCTGTCGAAGGCGTCGAAGCACTTCACCCCGCAGGCCGAGGCCGAGCAGGAGGGGCTGCGGCCGTGCACCGGCTGCGGCGCGCCCACCACCGACCAGGAGCTGTGCGCCTTCTGCAAGCTGGTGGCCCGGGTGGCGCGAGCGACTCAAGCGGAGGCTGCGACCAAGGCGGGCAAGGCGGGCACGGGATGAGCGCGCCGTTCGGCGCGGGCGACAGGGCCTTGTTCTTCGACCGCAAGGGCCGGCGCTATCTGGTCACCTTGTCGGACGAGGGCCAGTTCCACACCCACGCGGGCTACGTGCCCCACGCCGACGTCATCGGCCAGAGCGAAGGCGTCACCGTGACGGCCACGGGCGGGGCCCGGTACCTGGTGGTGCGGCCCACGTTGAGCGAGTTCGTCTTGAAGATGCCGCGCGGTGCCCAGGTCATCTATCCGAAGGACTTGGGGCCGATCCTCATGCTGGCCGACGTGTTCCCCGGCGCGCGGGTCTTGGAGGCCGGGGTGGGGTCGGGCGCGCTGTCGATGACGCTGCTGCGCGCGGGCGCCGACGTCGTGGGCTACGAGCTGCGGGCCGACTTCGCGGCGCGCGCCGCGGAGAACGTGGGCGCCTTCGTCGGGGCGGACGCCTTGGCCCGCTACAAGGTCGAGGAGCGCGACGTCTACGAGGGCATCGACGAAGTCGACCTCGACCGCGTCGTGCTGGACCTGCCCGAGCCGTGGCGGGTGGTGAAGCACGCCGAGTCGGCCCTGCATCCCGGCGGCATCCTCGTGTCGTATCTGCCCACCATCACCCAGTCGGCCCAGTTGCGGGAGACGCTGGCGGCCAGCGCCTTCGGCATGGCCGAGACCATCGAGGTCCTCCATCGGTCGTGGCACATCGAAGGCCAATCGGTGCGTCCCGACCACCGCATGGTGGGCCACACCGGTTTCCTCACCGCGGCCCGCCTCTTGGGGCCCACTCCCTAGCCCGCCCGCGCCGTGAACTCGTTCGACTACGTCATCCTGGTGGCCCTGACCGCGGCCGCGGTCGGCGGCTACCGCCTCGGGTTCCTGGCCCGGGTGACGTCGTGGATCGGACTGACCTTCGGCCTGTTCATCGGGGCCCGCCTGATGCCGGTAGTGCTCGAGGCGTTCAGCGGGCCGGACCCCGCGGCCAAGCTGTTCCTGGCGGGCGGCGTGCTCATCGCCGGGGCCTTCGTCGGCCAGGCCATCGGGCTCGTCGTCGGCCACGCGGTGCGGAGCCGGGTCAAGCTCGGTCCCATCGCATGGGTGGACAGGGCCGTGGGCGCCTTCGTCGGCGGGCTCGGTGTGGTGCTGCTGGTCTGGTTCCTGCTGCCCGCCATGGCCGACGTGCCCGGCGACTTCTCCCGCCAGGCCCGCGGCTCCAAGATCGCCAACCTGGTCGACTCGGCCCTGCCCCGCCCGCCCGACACGCTCCAGGCCCTGCGCCGGCTGGTGGGCGACACCAACTTCCCCAAGGTCTTCGAGTCGCTCAAGCCCGCGCCCGAAACCGGGCCGCCGCCCGCGACCCTGGGCGTGGCCGCCGACATCCTGCGGCGGGTCGAGGCGTCGACCGTGAAGGTGGCGGGCAACGCGTGCAGGCGCATTCAAGAGGGGAGCGGGTTCGCGGTGGGCACCGACCTGATCGCCACCAACGCCCACGTGGTGGCGGGGGAGAAGGCGACCACGGTCGAGCGGCTGGACGGCAAGCGGCTCAACGCCACCGTCGTGCTGTTCGACTCGGACCGCGACCTGGCCCTGTTGCGCGTCCCGGGCCTTTCGCAGGCCCCGCTGGCCGTCGGCGCCGGGAAGGTGGGCGAGCAGGGCGCGGTGTTCGGCCACCCCGGCGGGCAGACCCAGTTGCGGGTCGCGCCCGCGGCCGTGCGCCAGCGGGTCGACGCCCGCGGCCGCGACCTGTACGACTCGCACTCCACCAGTCGGGACGTGTGGATCTTGGCCTCGGACCTGCACCCGGGCGATTCAGGCGCGGCCCTCACCGACCAGCAGGGCACGGTCATCGGCGTGGCCTTTGCCATCGCGCCGGACAAGCCCGGCACGTCCTACGCCCTCAGCAGCAAAGAGCTCAACTCGGTGCTGGCCGCCCCCCACGCCGGCGCGGTCAGCACCGGCCCCTGCCTCACCAAAGCCTGACCCCCCATCTTTTCCACAGCACCCCCTGCTGTGGAAAAGATGGGATATCAGGCGGGGTAGAGGTCGATCTCGGTGGCTTTGACCGACGCCCACACGGGCAGGCCGGGCCGCAGCCCCATCTCGGCCACCGCGCCGGGCGTCACCTCGGCCACCAACTCGACGGGGCCGACCCAGCGCACGCGGGCCCTGTCTCCCTCCATGTCCACATCGGCCACCTGTCCGGGCCAGGCGTTGCGGGCGCTGGTCAGAGGCCGCTCGGCCGAAAGGGTGACGGCCCTGGGATGGAACACCGCGAACGCAGCGCGCCCATCGAGGCCCGCAGTCGCAGCCGCGGCCACCGCGGCCACGACGACCGCCCCGACCCGAAGCCCGCCCGACTCGGCCTGACCGGCCAGCAGGTTTACCCCCGCCATCCGGGCCGACCACGCCGAGCGGGGCCGGTTGCGCACGTCCGCCACCGACCCGGCCTGCACCACCCGGCCCGCCTCCAACACCACGACCTTGGTGGCCAACGCCAGCACGTCGACGGGCTGGTGGGTGACCAGCACGCACACCCGGTTAGGCGCGGCGGCCACGGTCCTGACGGCGTGGCGCACGTCGGCCACGGCCGACACGTCCACCCCGGCGAAGGGCTCGTCCAGCAGCAGCACCGCGGGCCGTCGGGCCAAGGCCCGGGCTAGCGCCACCCGCTGGGCCTGCCCACCGGACAGCGCGTGCGGGCGGAGCCCGGCCACGTGGCCCACGCCCACGTCGTCCAGCCAGCCCTGGGCCTGGCCGCGGGCCTCGCTCTTGCCCAGCCCGGCCCGCCGCAGCCCGAAGGCCACGTTGTCCAGCGCGTTCAAGTGCGGGAACAACAGCCGGTCTTGGAACACCAGGCCCACTTCGCCCGGCCGCTGGGCCGCGACCGCCCGCAGCAAGGTCGACTTGCCCGACCCGTTCGGCCCCACCAGGGCAACCACATCGCCCGCGTCGGCCTGCAACGAGGCCCGCAGGTCGAGCGACCCGGCCTGCACCTCCACGTCGACATCGAGCAGTCGGGTCAGCGCCACGTCCACCGCCCCCGCAGGCCGGCAATGACCGCGACCGACACGGCCAGCAGCAGCACGGACAAGGCCAGCGCCGCGTCCCGGTCCGTCTGCAAGGCCACGTAGACGGCGAGGGGCAGGGTCTGCGTGCGCCCCGGCAGGTTGCCCGCGAACGTGATGGTGGCCCCGAACTCGCCCAGAGCCCGAGCCCACGACAGCGCCGCGCCCGCGGCCACGGCGGGCGCCACCTGCGGCAGGGTCACGTGCACGAACCGGGACCACGGCCCCGCGCCCAGCACCCTGGCCGCCTCCTCGTAGCGCCGGTCCAGCCCTAGCAGCCCGGCCTCGGTGGCCAGCACCAGGAAGGGGAGGGCGACGAAGGCCTCGGCCACCACCGCCCCCGCGGTCGTGAACGGCAGCCGCAGGGGCAGCACGCCGCGGCGGCCGAAGGCGAACAGCAAGGCGGCCCCGCCCACCACGGGCGGCAGCACCATGGGCACGAGGACGACGGCCCGGACCAGGCCCAGACCGGGCACGCTGCTGCGGGCCAGCACCCACGCGAGGGGCACGCCGAGCACCAGGCACAGCGCGAGCGCGCCCAACGAGCAGGCCAGGGACAGGCGCAGGGCCTGCAAGGCCGACGGCGCGGTCACATCGTGGAGCAACGTCGACCATGGCGCCCGCATCAACAGCCCGGCCAGGGGCAGGCCGATGAGGACGAGCGCGCCTGCGGCCAGGACCCACACGCCGGCACCCGCGGTTGTGGCGGACACCCTGCCCTCTCGCATTGTTCTCGGCACCGTCACCCCGTATCCGACGATGCGTCCGGTGCCGAGAAGCCCGCGGCCCGCAGTCTGGCCGGGAGGCGGGCGACGTAGCGCCGGGCCGCCGCCCGGTGCGAACTGGTCTTCACCACCGCGGCGACATATCGCGTCACGATATTTTGTGCAGAAGGGATGGCGACGTCGCCCACGGCTCGAGCGCGGGCGTCGGTGGCGTAGACGATGGCCGCGTCGGCCTCGCCCAACACCACTTTCTGCACGGCCGACTCCACGTCCAGCTCCAACGACTTCGGATGGACCTGCACCCCGGCCCGGCCCAGGACGTCGGCTGCGTACTTGCCCGCCGGGACGGAAGGATGGGCCAGCACCACCACCACGTCGGGGCGGGCCAGGTCGGCTAGTCCCCGCACGCCCTTGGGGTTGCCGGGCGCCACCGCGATGGCCAGCGTGTTGGACGCCACCACCGCAGGCCGCTCCACCCGCCCGTGGGCGGCCAGGCCGTCCATGGTGCGCTGGTCGGCGGTCACGATGACGTCGACGTCGGCGCCCTCCTCCACCGAGAGGGCCAACTGCTGCGACCCGCCGAAGCTCACGCGTGCCTGGGCGTACTCGCGCAACCCGGTGGACAGCGACGCCGCGGCCAGCACGGTGAGCCTCCCGCCCGCCCCGGACGACGAGCACGCGCCCCCCAACAACGCCGACGTCAGCGCCAGCCCGACGAGGACGACGGCCCGCCACGGCCGGGAACGGCTACCCACCGAGCAGCTCGACCACCACGTTGGTGGCCTTGACCGCGGCCACGGCCCGCACGCCCGGCTCCAGCCCCAATTCCTCGGCCGCCTCGGCGCTCATCAGCGACACCATGCGGTGGGGCCCGGCCTGGACCTCGACCTGGGCCATGACCCCGTCCTTCACCACCCGGGTGACGATCCCGCTGAAGCGGTTCCTGGCCGACTGGGCCACCACCGGCCCGAGGTCGGGCCGGGGCCCGGCCGCGTCCTGGAGGAACCGGGCCAGCGCCGCACCCGCAACCACTCGATGCCCGCCCTCTGTGCGCCGGGTGGGCAGTCGCCCGGCGTCGGCCCAGCGCCGCACGGTGTCCACGCTCACGTCCGCAAGTGCGGCAACTTCTCCCAGTCGAAACTCGCTCACGCGAGCATTTCTACCAAACAACGGCCGCATTCGCGATCGAGCGGACTGGCCCCCGCCCGACCCCAGCGCTACGCCCTACTCGCCCGGCGCCCGTCTGCGGGCCAATTCGCCCGCCACCACCAACGCCCCCCACAGGGCCAGCTCGGCGGGCACCAGCCGAGGCGCATAGCGCAGGTCGGCCAGTGAGGCCAGGACCCCGGCCCCCGCGCACACGACGGACGCGGCCACGGCCCGTCGGAGCCCGGCGGCCATGCCTGCCATGGCCAGCCAGCCGCCCAGGATGGCCACGGTCGCCAGCAGGTCGACCCAGCCGGGGTAGCTCTGCGGACTGGCCGCCGAAATGGGGCCGAGCACCGGCACCATCACCACGGCCCACATCCCGACCAGGGCCCAGCGGGTGCGGCTGGGCACGGTCGAGCGCAGGTTCTCGGGCAGCACGGACCCGCGGCCCACGCCAGCCGCGTGCGACCGTCCGTGGCCCCGCTCTCGGGCCGCGCCGTCGAGCACGGCGAGGAGGCGGGGCACGCCCGACCACCACCACCGGGTGATGGTGATGCCGTGGTCGCCGTCTCCGAAGGACAGGCGCTGGGGGTTGGTGCGCACGTACTGCAAGGCGGCCAGCCACACCGTGCGCCGCGGGGCGAACGGGCCCGACGAGTGGACGACGCCGTTGGCCACCACGACCTTGGCCCCCGCCGCGTGCACGGCCGATGCCCCCAGCAGGGCCACGTTGACCCAGTCCCAAAGCCCTCGCCCGCCGGTCACGGCCAGGAGCACGGCCCCGGCGCTGCACCCGACCAGCCACACCAGCCGAGGCCGCAGCACGAGCGCAGGCCCCGCCTCGGGATTATCAGGGCCACCAGAGTCGACCGGGCCGAAGGGGTCGACCGGCCCGCCGTCGCTCATGCGCGACGAAGCCCGCCCCCAAGGGCGGGCCCCGCGTTCGACCTCAGTGGGACGACGAGGCTCAGTCGACCTCGATGAAGATGCACTCGCCCGGGCACTCCTCGGCCGACTCGATGGTGGCCTCCTCCATGCCCGCAGGCACGTTGGCCAGACCCTCGGGGCCGCCCGGGGTGGAGAACACCTTGTCGCCCTCCTTCACATAGGCGAGCCCGTCGTCGAGGAGGGTGAAGACAGCGGGTGCGATCTCCTCGCAGAGACCGTCGCCAGTGCAGAGATCCTGATCGATCCAGACCTTCATGGGACCTACGCCTTCTCTCGCGCCTCACGCGCCTGGTGGGGGACTGGTGCCCGACGATGCGGGAAACCGCCGGCAACGTACCGGCCTTGACCAGGGTAGGTCAATTTCCACGGTACTTTCGGGTGAAACTCGCCACAATGCCGTTCCGTCCGAGAAGTACCGGTGTATGGTCGCCCGACGACGAGGGATGGGAGGTGGTCCCGACGGCCGATTCCGAGCAGCAGCGCCGGCTCGCCGCTTACGAACGTGAGGCGGCGGAGCTCCAAGAGCAAGCCAAAGTCCTCGAGGAAGAGGTCATCACCCTTCGCCGCCGGCTGCAAGAGGCACCGAAGCGGGTCAGGACGCTCGAAGAGAAGCTCCTCGAGACCAAGGGCCAGTTGGCCCAGGCCGTGTCGCAGAACGAGAAGCTCACCTACACGCTGCGAGAGGCGCGCGAGCACATCGCCGCCCTGCGCGAAGAGGTCGACAAGCTCACCCAGCCGCCCGCCGCCTACGGCAGCTTCCTCGGCCTGAACGACGACGGCAGCATCGACGTGTTCTCCGGCGGCCGCAAGATGCGCGTCGCCCTGCACCCCGAGATCGACGCGTCCGACCTGCGGCGGGGCCAGGAGGTCGTGCTCAACGAGTCGTTGAACGTGGTGCTGGCCCGCAGCGCCGAGCTGTCCGGCGAGGTCGTCACCCTCAAAGAGGTGTTGGACGACCATCGCAGGGCCTTGATCGTCGGACGGGCCGACGAAGAGCGCGTGGTGGAGCTGAGCGACGACCTGCTCGACGTCAAGCTCCGGGCGGGCGACACCGTGTTGATGGACAGTCGCACCGGCCTGCTGCTCGAGAAGCTGCCCCGCCCCGAGGTGGAGGAGCTGGTCCTCGAAGAGGTGCCGGACATCTCCTACGAGGACGTGGGCGGCCTGGACTCGCAGATCGAGGCCATCACCGACGCGGTCGAGCTGCCGTTCGTGCACCGCGAGCTGTTCATCGAGCACAAGCTCCCCGCGCCCAAGGGCATCCTGCTGTACGGCCCGCCCGGCTGCGGCAAGACCCTCATCGCCAAGGCGGTGGCCAACTCGCTGGCCAAGAAGGTGGGCGAGGTCACGGGCGACAAGAACGCCCGCAGCTACTTCCTCAACATCAAGGGCCCCGAGCTGCTCAACAAGTACGTGGGCGAGACCGAGCGCCAGATCCGGCTCGTGTTCCAGCGGGCCAGGGAGAAGTCCGAGGAGGGCATGCCCGTCATCGTCTTCTTCGACGAGATGGACTCGCTGTTCCGCACCCGCGGCACCGGGATCAGCTCGGACATGGAGTCCACGATCGTGCCGCAGCTCCTGGCCGAGATCGACGGCGTGGAGACGCTGAAGAACGTGATCGTGATCGGCGCCTCCAACCGCGAAGGCCTGATCGACCCGGCCATCCTCCGCCCCGGCCGCCTCGACGTGAAGATCAAGATCGAGCGACCCGACGAGAACAGCGCGGCTCAGATCTTCGGCCGCTACCTCACCACGGACATCCCGCTGTCGGCCACGGAGGTCGAGAAGCTCGGCGGGGGCGATCCCGAGAAGTGCGTCCGAGCGATGATCGAGCGCACCGTCGAGGAGATGTACCGCGACGACGAGGCGAACCAGTTCCTCGAGGTCACGTACCAGAACGGCGACAAAGAGATCATGTACTTCAAGGACTTCTCGTCCGGAGCCATGATCGAGAACGTCGTCCGGCGGGCGAAGAAGCTGGCCATCAAGCGCTTGATCGCAGGCGGCGAGAAGGGCATCTGCACCGAAGACCTCATCGCTTCGATCCACCAGGAGTACAAGGA
>JAUTXP010000064.1 GCA_030837965.1 Acidimicrobiaceae bacterium
GGCCCTCCGCCGGGCCACCGCCGGAAGGCTCATCTTTTCCACAGCAGCAGGTGCTGTGGAAAAGTTGAGAGCCCGGTGACGGTGGGGCTGGTGTTACGGTTGTTGTCATTGTGACGACGAAGACCAAGCGCCGTCCCCCGGCCAAGAAGAAGCCCGCGACCCGCCGTCCGGCCGCCCGCAAGGGCGCCCGGCGCCCGGCCAGAAAGGGCCCGTCGGCCGCAGCCCGTCTGCGCCAGGGGCTGGCGACCCACTTGGGCCGACAGTCCGACGACGTGTGGGGCATCGTGCTGATCGTGGCGGGCCTGCTCAGCGCGCTGGGCATCTACGCAGACCTGACCGGGCCCGCGGGACATGCCATCAGGGACGGGGCCGGGGCCGTGCTCGGATGGGGCAGGCTGCTGCTGCCGCTGGGCCTGATCGGCGTCGGGACGGTTCTGGTCCAAGGCCGCGGCAGGCACGAGCCCGCCCGGGCCGTCATCGGCTTCGCCTTCCTGGTTCTCGCCGTCACCGGCCTGCTCCATGTGCACGACCCGTCCGCGCCGCGTGCGGACGCCGGCGGCTTGCTCGGCGCGGCGGTGGGAGGACCGCTGCGGTCCCTTCTCGCCGCGTGGGGGGCGGGCATCGTCCTGGCCACCCTGGCCCTCCTGGCCGTGCTGATCCTGACCCGCACGTCGGTGCGCGCCGCCTGGCACCTGATCGCCGACAAGTCGGCCAAGACCTTTTGGTGGGTTCAACGCCTGGGCGACGAGCGGCCCGATGAAGATGAGGCCGGGTCGCCCGCGAGCGCGAGGGCCCGCAAGCCCCGAGCGGCCAAGGCCGGCGCGACGCCGGACGAAGCCGCGGCCATGGACGGCGAAGCCCCCGACAGCGCGGGCGGCGCTGACGCCCCGTCCGGGATCGAGGTCAGCCTGCCGCCCCTTCCGCCCGCCGACACCGGCCACCAACTGGCCATCGAGCTGGGCCCGGCCGCGGCCAAGGGCCAATGGAAGCTCCCGCCCATCAACCTGCTGACCAAGGGCACAGCCCAAGAGCTCGACCGACGCGCCCTGGAGTCACGAGGCCGGGTCCTCGAAGAGTCGTTGGCGGGCCATGGCGTGGAGACCCGCCTGGTTGGCATGACCGTCGGCCCGACCGTCACGCGTTATGAGTTGGAATTGGGCGCGGGCGTCAAGGTGGCCCGCGTCACCAGCCTGCAAAAGGACATCGCCTACGCCATGGCCGCGCCCGATATCCGGCTGCTGGCTCCTATCCCCGGCCGCTCCGCCATCGGCGTCGAGGTCCCCAACACCCATCGCCAGCTTGTGGCCCTCCACGACATCCTGGCCAGCGACGAGGCCCGAAGGGCCACCCATCCGCTCGAGGTGGCCATGGGCCGCGACATCGCGGGCAGGCCCGTGATGGAGAGCCTGTCGGCCATGCCCCACATCCTCATCGCGGGGGCGACCGGCGCGGGCAAGTCGTCGTGCATCAACAGCCTGCTCACGTCCATCCTCGTGCGGGCCACGCCCGACCACGTGCGCATGATCCTGATCGACCCCAAGCGGGTGGAGCTCAACCAGTACAACGGCTTGCCCCACCTGCTCACCCAGGTCGTCATCAACCCGAAGAAGGCGGCCAACGCGCTGGCCTGGGCCGTGCACGAGATGGAGCGGCGCACCGACCTGCTGGCCGAGGTGGGGGTGCGGGACATCTCCGGCTACAACGCGGCCTTCGACCGCGGCGACCTGACCGCCGACCCGGCCACGCCCGACTTGGGGCGCGCGGGCGCCCCGGGTGTGGTCTACGAGCGCCTGCCTTACATCCTCGTGGTGGTGGACGAGCTCAACGACTTGATGATGGTGGCGGCGCGCGACGTCGAGAACTCGATCATGCGCATCGCCCAGATGGGCCGGGCCTTCGGCATCCATCTGGTCATTGCCACGCAGCGGCCTTCGGTCGACGTCATCACCGGCGTCATCAAGGCCAACGTCCCGTCCCGACTGGCGTTCGCCGTGTCCTCGCTGGCCGACAGCAGGGTCATCCTCGACCAGCCCGGAGCCGAGCGCCTGATCGGCAAGGGCGACATGCTCCTGCTCACGGCCTCGTCCTCAGTCCCTCGTCGCATCCAAGCCCCGTGGGTCAGCGAGGAGGAGGTCCGCAAGGTGGTGGGCCACTGGAAGCGACAGGCCCAGCCCAACTACGTCGAGGGTGTCGAGGGCGCGGACCATGCGGGGGCCAACGGCGGAAACGGCTTCGGCGACGACGATGACGACGACATGCTCGACCAGGCCATGGAGTTGGTGGTGCGGTCGCAGCTCGGCTCCACCTCGATGTTGCAGCGCAAGCTCCGGGTCGGCTTCGCTCGGGCGGGCCGGCTCATGGACCTGTTGGAGCAGCGAGGGGTGGTCGGGCCTTCAGAAGGGTCGAAGGCCAGGGCCGTGCTCATGACCCTCGAGGAGCTGGACGCCCGAAAAACCTCGGTGGAATAAGGGATTTCCAAGGCTCGACGCGAAAAGGGCCGCCCACACCGGACAAGCATGAGACGTTTTCTTCGGACAGACGCGACGAGGCGCCCACGTCGTTGTGGGCGCCTCGCTGATTTCGCCAGCCGCTGAACGAGCGGCTGTATTGAGTGGCCGCTGAACTAGGCGGCCATGCTGCGGGGGCCGCTCATCGGATGGCGGACCTCCGGAGCATCCCCCTCGGACGAGCCGAGGAAGTGGAACACCGCTCGCCACACGGAGGTGGTGCCGGCCAAGATCAGGCCGGTGATCGCCGTGCCCATCCAGTCCTCCCTGAAGCCCGTCCTCCAGGCGTCGGTCACCGAGTAGTCGATGGCGAACGCACCGGCGACGGCCAGGGCCGACGTGATGAAGGAGTGGTAGCGGGTAAGCGCAGGTACCAGGTCCTCGAGCAGGTCGACAACCTTGAACAGCGCCAGGCCAAGCAAGATGACGACTGCAAATGCGTACATGTTTTCTTCTCCTGACAGGAGGGTCGTGGTGCTCCCGTCGCCATGTCTGACCGGACACCGCTGGCAGAAGTAACAACGCAATTAGGCTCCCGCGACCATGCGCGCCAAAGCCCCCGCGTCGTCGGCCAACCTGGGGCCTGGCTTCGACACGCTGGCCTTGGCCCTGACCCTCTACGTCGAGGTCGAGGTGACCGAGGCCGACCGGCTCGTGGTGACGGCCGAGGGTGAGGGCGTCGAACTCCCCGCCGACGCCACCCATCTGGCGGCGCGCGTAGCGGCGAGCGTCGTCGGCCATGACCGCCTTGCCATCCACGTGCGGTCGGAGATCCCGGTGGGACGGGGCTTGGGCTCGTCGGCCGCATTGGCCGCGGCCGCAGCGGCGGCGGCGGGCGCACCGGACCCCTTGGCTGTGGCCGCCGAGGTGGACGGGCATCCCGAGAACGCGGCCGCGTCCGTGGCGGGCGGTCTGGTGACCGCCACCACCATTGAAGGACAGGCCGTCGTCACGCCGCTGCTCCTCGACGCGAACTTGGCCTTCGTGGTCCTCATCCCCGATCGCACGCTGCCCACCAAAGAGGCGCGCGCCGCGCTTCCTTCGTCGGTGCCCCACAAGGACGCAGCCTTCAACCTGGGCCGCATGGGCCTGCTGCTGTCCGGCCTGGCCGATGCGACCCGCCTGCGACCCGAGGCCATGCACGACCGCCTCCATCAGCACCAGCGGGCGCCGCTGTTCCCGGAGGCCGACGCGCTGTTGGCCGGGCTGGTCGACGCGGGCGCGTCGGCATCGTGCTGGTCGGGGGCGGGGCCGACGCTGCTGGGCGTGTGCCTGCGCTCGGCCGCGGCCGAGGTGCGGGCCCGCGGCGAGGCCCTGTTGTCGGCCCACGGCGTGGCCGGAAAGGCGCTGGTCCTCGAGGCCGACCGGCAGGGCCTGACCGTCGTCGCCTGAGCATGTGGAGCCCATCCACGCCTGACCATCACCGGTTGCCACGCTCGCGTGGGCTACGGTCCTCGGCATGGCTACGTACGAGGGCTACTGCGTCAAGTGCCGCGAGAAGCGGGAGTTCGACGGCGAGGTCAAGGAGATGGCCAACGGCCGTCGCGCCGCTCAAGGCACTTGCCCGGTCTGCGGAACGAAGATGAACCGCATGCTGGGCAAGAACGGCTGACCCTTTCGGGCCAAGCCCGCGGATAGCTTTCGGGCGTGCCGTCCCAGCCGTCCCGCGAGCTCGTCGCACTCGCCAACCCTCATCCCGGTCGGGACTACGAGGTCCGTTGCGAGACCCCGGAGTTCACCTGCGTCTGCCCCATGACGGGGCAGCCCGACTTCGCCACCGTGCGCGTCTCGTACGTGCCCGGTGCGTCGATCGTCGAGCTGAAGTCGCTGAAGCTCTACTTGTGGAGCTACCGGAACGAGGGGGCCTTCCACGAGGACGTCACCAACCGCATCCTCGACGACCTCGTCGCGGCCATCGGGCCTCGACGCATGACGGTCACGACGGACTGGCTGGTGCGCGGCGGCATCCACACGGTGGTCGAGGCGACGCATGTCGGGGACGATCGGTCGTAGCCTGATGTCGTGGCCTTCAAGCCTGATGTCATGGCCTTCAAGCGTGCGGCGTCCAAGATCGGGCTGCCGCTGCTCGGCCTGCTGATCGCCATCGGGCTGTCGACCGTGGTGGCCGCCACCTACCTGTCCATCACGCGCGACACCGGCGTCGGGTCGTTCACGCCTAGCGCGCTGCCCGCCGAAGAGGCAGTCACGACTACGACGGCACCCACCCCGGTGACCGGTCCCGACGTGCCGACCACCACGACCTCGGCGTTGGCTGTTCCTGGTCCCGCGTCAGGCGCCGCGACGTCGTCGGCACCTTCGCCTGCACCGCTGCGCAGCACGCCCCGGCCCACGGGCGCCTCCTCCCCGACCACCGCGGCGCGCGCCACGACCACGACCACCGAGGACCGGCCGCCGCCTTCCACCACGACCACGACCCGCTGCGACAACTCGGGCAAAGGCAACTGCCGGGGCCGGGGCAGCGGAGGCGACGACGACTAGTTGGCGGCCGGCCGGCCGGCGGCGGCCGTGGCAGGTGATCAGGCCGTGATCGGGATCTCCAAAAGCGCCGGGCCGCCCGCGTCCAGCGCGGCGCGCATGGCATCGCCGATGTCGTCGGCGTGGTCGATGCGCTGCCCGGGCACGCCCATGGACTGGGCCAGGCTGACGAAGTCGACCGGCGGGTCGTCCAGGTTCATCCCCACGTAGTTGCCGCTGCGGGCGGCCTCGTCCTTGCGTCCGTCGAGAGCCCGCTTGAGGATGAGGTACTGGCGGTTGTCGACCACCGCGAAGACGACGGGCAACCGGTGGGCGGCCGCCGTCCACAAGGCCTGGGGCGAGTACATGGCCGAGCCGTCGCCCACCACGCACAGGACGGGCGCGTCGTCGAGGCCGAGGGACACGCCGACGGCCGCGGGCATGCCCCAGCCCAGCCCGCCGCCGCGTGCGAAGAAGTACCGGCGGGGCTCGGTGTTGCGGTGAAAGCCGCGCACATAACTGCCGGTGGTGATGGCCTCGTCGACCACGGCCGTCTCTGGCGGGAGCGCGTGCAGCAGGGCATGGGCCGCGGCCATTGGATGCATGGGCGCTGGGCCGTAGCGGCCGAGCGCGGTCTCGGTGAGGTCGGACTGGTCGTTGGCCACCGCGGGGCGGGCGGTGAGCTGGGGCAGAAGAGCCTCGATGGTGGCGGCCGGGTCGCCGACCAGGGCCAGTCGGGCCGGATGGGTGCGGCCCAGGCGGGTCGGGTCCGGTGAGACGTGCAGCAGCTCGACGTGCTCGGGGACGGCCGGGCCCGGGGAGTAGGGGTAGACGAGGAAGGGGTGGGCGCCGATGGCCAGGACTGTGCGGTAGCGGCCCAGCACGCCTGCCATCGCCGTCGCCGTGGCGGGCAGCGGACCTGCGAACAGCGGGTGGTGGTTGGGGAAGACAAGCGAGCTGTGCAACGACGCCGCGTGCACGACGCAGCCCAGCGTCTCCGCCAGTCGCACGGTGAGAGGCACGGCGTCGCTGGCCTCGTCGGCCACGACGATGGCCAACTCGCCCGCCTCGGTGTCGTTGAGGATCGCGGCCAACTGGGGCAGGTCGGCGGGCACGGTGCGCCGGTCGATGACCGACTTGGGCGGCACTGGCGCGTCGCCCTCCTCGTCGAGCAGGTCCATGGGCAGCGACACGAAGACCGGTCCGGTTGGCGGCGAGGCCGCGTCGTTGAAGGCCCGTCGCAGCACGGTGCCCAACTCGGCCAGGTTCAACGCCTCGTGGACCCGCTTGGCCACCGGCCGGGCCAGGCCGACGAGGTCGCCGCCCAGGAGGGGGTCGGTGAAGAGGTGGCGTCGATCCTGTTGGCCCGCGGTCACGACCAGAGGAGTGCCGTTGGCCACCGCGTTGGTGAGGTTGCCGATGGCGTTGCCCAGCCCGGCCGACGTGTGCAGGTTGACGAAGGCGGGCCTGCCCGTGGCCTGCGCGTAGCCGTCGGCCATGCCCACGACGGATGCCTCTTGCAGAGCCAGGACGTAGGTGATGTCGGGCCGGGCGGCCAGTGCGTCGATGACGGGCAGCTCGGTGGTGCCCGGATTGCCGAAGACGTGGGTGACGCCTTCGGAGTCGAGGACTTCGAGGAGGGCGTCCCTGCCTTTCACAGGTGCTCGGCCGCGGCGGCCTGCACGGCCTCGACGATGGGCTCCCACGCCGCGCCCGCGGTGCGGGTCACGGTGACGAAGTCGTTGACGCCGAAGATGGCAGCCACGCCGGGGGCCGCGAACACGGCTTGGGCGAACGGGTTGGACGCGGCCTCGGCCTCGCTGTTGAAGGACAGCGTGTCGGGCAGGGTCACGTCCAGTTGGAAGCGCAGGGCGTTCGGATTGGGGGACGGCGAGGGCTCGGCGGTGGCCATGGCCGCGGATCGTAGAGGGGAGGGCCGGGCCACGCGGCCGGTACCCTGGGTCGCCGTGCCCGCCGCCCGCCGCTACTGGGTCGAGACGTTGGGCTGTCCGAAGAACCAAGTCGACTCCGACAAGGTCGAGGGCGGCCTCCTCGCCGATGGCTATGTGCGCGCCGCGGGGCCAGAGGACGCCGATCTCGTCGTGGTCAACACGTGCGCCTTCATCGATGCGGCCAGGCAGGAGTCGGTGGACACGGTGCTGGCCCTGGCCGACGCCAAGGCCGACGACGCCAGGCTGGTGGTCACCGGCTGCATGGCCGAGCGCTACGGCGGGGAGTTGGCCGCGGCCCTGCCCGAAGCCGATCTGGTGGCGGGCTTCGGCGTGCCCGTCACCATCACGCTGGGCCGCAAAGGCGTTGGCGTTGGCGCTGGCGCCGGCGTTGGCGCGGCGGCCGACGTGGCCAAGCTCGACCTGCTCAACCTGCCCCGGCCTGCGTCCAGCGCGCCGTGGGCCTATGTGAAGGTGGCCGAGGGCTGCGACCGGCTGTGCGGGTTCTGCGCCATCCCCTCGTTCCGGGGCAAGCAGCGCTCCCGCACCGACGCGGCCATCCTGGCCGAGGTCGACGCCTTGCAGGCCGTCGAGATCGTGCTCGTCGCCCAGGACCTGGCCTCCTACGGCAAGGACCAAGGGCGGGCTGGTGCCATCGTCGGCCTGGTCGACGCCGTGGCCCAGCGAGTGCCTCGCGTGCGGCTCCTGTATCTCTATCCATCGGACCTCAGCGACGCGCTCATCGACGCGGTCGGCGCCACTGGGGTGCCCTACTTCGACCTGTCGCTCCAGCACGTGTCCAAGCCCTTGTTGCGGCGCATGCGCCGATGGGGCGACGGCGACCGCTTCCTCGGCCGCATCGACGACATCCGGTCGCGCTTTCCCGAAGCCGCCTTCCGGTCGAACTTCATCGTCGGCTATCCCGGTGAGACCGAGGCCGATCACGATCAGCTCCTGGCCTTCGTGCAGGAGGCCCAGCTCGACTGGTGCGGATTCTTCTCCTACTCCAAGGAGGACGGGACGTACGCGGCCGACCTCGACGGCGAGGTGCCGGCCGGGCTGGTACGTGATCGACTGGCCGAGCTGACCGAGTTGCAGGACGGCATCACGGCCCGCCGGCGCCAGGACTTGATCGGCACGACCGTCGAGGTGCTGGTCGACCGGCCCGGCGTCGGCCGCACCCATCGCGAGGCGCCCGAGATCGACGGCGTCGTCCGGGTGCCGGTCGAGTTGGCCGTCGGCCGTTTCGCCAAGGTTCTCGTCACCGACGCCGAGGGCCCCGACCTCGATGCCGAGGTGGCCTGACGGCATGGCCACCACGCCCGTCCCCGAGCCCCGCATGACCCGGCCCGGCAGCTTCGGCCCGTCGGCCCTGCTGACGCCGGCCAACGCGGTGACCCTGGCCCGCCTGTTCATCACGCCCGTCCTGTTGGTGATGATCGTCAACGGCGGGGCCACATGGGCGGCCACCGGCTTTTGGATCGTGCTGGCCTGCACCGACGGGGTGGACGGGTATCTGGCCCGGCGCCAGGGCACCACGTCGTCGGGCGCCTTCCTCGACCCGCTGGCCGACAAGTTCCTAGTGCTCGGGGCCATGTTCGCCTTGGTGGCCAAGGGCCTGTTCTGGTGGCTGCCGGTGGCGTTGATGGCCGTGCGCGAGACCGGCATCAGCGTGTACCGCAGTTATTGGGGGCGCAGGGGCGTGTCCATCCCGGCCCGAGTGGGGGCCAAGGCCAAGACGGTGGTGCAGGACGTGGCCGTCGGGTTCGCCCTGCTGCCGTTGACCACCGACGACCACCGGTGGATCGCCAACGCCTGGCTCTGGGGCGCGGTGGCCCTCGCCCTGTTCACGGCCGGGCAGTACCTGCTGGACGGCAGGCGGGTGGTTCGTGCGGTGTGAGGTCGTGGCCGTGGGCACGGAGTTGCTGCTCGGCCAGATCGTGGACACCAACTCGTCGTGGATGGGCGAGCAGCTCGCAGCCGCGGGCATCGACTCGCACTACCAGACCAAGGTGGGCGACAACCTCGAGCGCATCGTCGCCGCGTTGCGCATCGCGCTGAGCCGCAACGAGGCCGTCATCGTGTGCGGCGGCCTGGGCCCGACCCAGGACGACATCACCCGCGAGGCCATCGCCGCGGTGATGAACGTGCCCTTGGAGCGCGACGACGCCGTGGTCGAGCGCATCGCGGCCATGTTCAGCGCCCGGGGCCGGTCCATGGTGGAGAGCAACCTGCGCCAGGCCGACGTGCCCGTCGGCGCGGTGGTCATCCCCCAGACCCGCGGCACCGCGCCCGGCCTCATCTGTCCGGTGGGGCACAAGGTCGTCTATGCCGTGCCGGGCGTGCCTCACGAGATGCAGGAGATGCTGGAGCGGGCCGTGCTGCCCGACCTCCAGGCTCGGGCGGGCACCCGGTCCACCATCGTGTCGCGGGTGCTGCGCACCTGGGGCCTGGCCGAGTCCACCTTGGCCGAGAAGGTCGCCCCCCGTCTGGACGCGCTGGACGCAGCGGGCGGCAACCCGACCCTTGCCTTTCTGGCCAGCGGCATCGAGGGGATCAAGGTCCGCATCACGGCCAAGGCCCCCACTCGTGATGACGCGTTGGCGTTGGTCGAGGCCGAGGAGGCCGAGCTGCGGGGTCTGCTGGGCACCATCGTGTTCGGGGTGGACGACGACACCATGGAGTCGGCCGTGGGCGCGCTGGTCGAGCAGTTCGGCCTGACCGTGGCCGTGGCCGAGTCGATGACCGGCGGCCTGGTCGCATCCCGCCTGGTCGAGGTGCCGGGCGCCAGCCAGTGGTTCAAGGGCGGCGTGGTGTCGTATGCGTCCGAGGTGAAGTACGACGTGCTGGGCGTGCCCGAGGGGCCGGTCGTGTCCGAGCCCGCGGCCGCGGCCATGGCCGAGGGCGTGGCCAAGCTGCTGGGCACCGACGTCGGCTTGTCCATCACCGGCGTGGCCGGACCGGCCGAGCAGGAGGGCCAGCCCGTCGGCACTGTGTTTTTCGGCGTGGCCATGGACGGACGCACCGACGTGGTCCACGTGCGCCTGCCGGGCGACCGGCCGCGCATCCGGCAGTACGCCGCCATCTCGTTGCTCGACATGTTGCGCCGCCGCCTGCTGGAGCGCGCTCCGGGCCCGTAGGTGTCGCCGCGCCGGCCTTCGCCTCCTGGCCACCCGCACATGGGTGTGGCGATGTGAGCGACTCCGGACCGGACGAACTCGCACCCGCGGCCGCGCCGCGGCTGTTCGTAGCCGTGTGGCCGCGGCCCGAGGTCGTGGACGCCCTGGCCCGCCTGCCGCGCCCCGACGTGCCCGGCCTGCGCTGGACCGGGCCCGACCACTGGCACGTGACGCTCGTGTTCCTGGGCGCGTCGGACCTCTTGGCCACGCGGGCCGCGTTCCAAGCCATGCCGTTGGGGCCAGAGACGGTGACAGCCGAGCTCGGCCCCACCACCGAGCGGTTCGGCCGCACGATCGTCCACATCCCCGTGGCCGGACTCGACGAGGTTGCAGCCGCCGTGCGTGCCGCACTCCCGGGCGACGAAGCCCGGCCCTTCCGGGGCCATACCGTCGAGCCCTTTCGGGGCCATGCCGTCCAGCCCCTCCAAGGCCATGCCGCCCGGCCCTTTCGGGGCCATCTCACCCTGGCCCGGGCCCGCAGTCGTCGCGGTGTCGACCTAGATGAAGTTGTCGGACTGCCGTTTACCGCCTCCTTTCTCGTCAGCGAGATCACACTCGTGTCCAGCGTCTTGGGCCACGGCCCCCCGAAGTACGAGGTCGTGGCCCGGCGGGCACTGTAGGGTCCTTGCTCGAACGCGTGTTCGGAATTACGCTGGTGTCATCTTCCCCGGCGATGTTGTTACACCCCCTCCGTAGGGTGGGCGCCGTTCCGAAAACACAACCCAGAGAGGGGACTCCTGATGGAGCGTGACAAGGCACTCGACATGGCGCTCGGCCAAATCGAGAAGCAGTTCGGCAAGGGCTCGATCATGCGGATGGGCGAGAACACCCACATGAACGTGGAGGTCATCCCAACCGGGGCCATGTCGCTTGACCTGGCCCTGGGCGTGGGCGGCCTGCCCCGGGGGCGCGTGGTGGAGATCTACGGCCCTGAGTCGTCGGGCAAGTCGACGCTGGCCATGCATGTCGTGGCCGAGGCCCAGCGCAACGGCGGCATCTGCGCCTACATCGACGCCGAGCACGCCATGGACCCGGTGTACGCCAGGGCCATCGGCGTGAACATCGACGACATGCTGATCTCCCAGCCCGACACGGGTGAGCAGGCGTTGGAGATCGCGGACATGCTGATCCGCTCGGGCGCCCTCGACGTGCTGGTGATCGACTCGGTGGCCGCGCTCACCCCCCGGGCCGAGATCGAGGGCGAGATGGGCGACAGCCACATGGGGCTCCAGGCCCGGCTCATGTCCCAGGCCCTGCGCAAGATCACGGCCACCCTGAGCCGGTCCAACACGATCTGCGTGTTCATCAACCAGCTCAGGGAGAAGATCGGCGTGATGTTCGGCTCGCCCGAGACCACGCCGGGCGGACGGGCCCTGAAATTCTACTCGTCGGTGCGGCTCGACATCCGCCGCATCGAGTCCATCAAGGACGGCGTCGAGGTGGTGGGCAACCGCACGCGGGTGAAGGTGGTGAAGAACAAGGTGGCCCCGCCCTTCAAGCAGGCCGAGTTCGACATCATGTACGGCAAGGGCATCAGCCGCGAGGGCTCGGTGCTCGACATCGCCGTGGACCTGGGCATCGCCAAGAAGTCGGGTGCCTGGTACACGTACGAGGGCGAGCAGCTCGGGCAGGGACGGGAGAACTCCAAGCAGTTCCTGTTCGACAACCCCGAGGTGATGGTGGAGCTCAACGACCGCATCCGCAAACAGTCCGGGCTGGACAAGGTGGCCGGAGACGTCCCGCTCGGCCAAGGGGCGGACGACGACGAGCCCTTGGTGCTCAAGGACTGACCCGTCACGGGGTGGGGCGCGTCGGGCTGCTGTCCTGACGCGCCCCGCGCCCCACTCGTGCGATTGGGGCGCGGGTCTTGCCGCAGGCTCGGCTCGGCGTGTCGGCGGCTCGGCACAACCTAAAAGGCGCAAAACACCACCAACGACACCACCGGGACTAGGTTGACCCGCGGCAGCGGTCCGATTCCCTCCTTTTGGGCGGTATTTCCAACGGAGGAAGGAGGAGCTACGCCGAGCGTCGAATACCCGGCGTGACCAACTCGCCCGGCGGCTGGGGGGCAGATGGAAGTCCTCAAAGTTTCAAGCAAATCGAACCCGAACTCCTGCGCTGGCGCCATGGCTGGCGTCGTGCGGCAGGCGGGCGCGGTTGAGGTGCAGGTCGTCGGCGCGGGGGCGCTGAACCAGGCCATCAAGGCCATCGCCATCGCACGCGGCTATCTGGCCCCGTCGGGCGTGGACCTGGTCTGCATCCCGACCTTCGCCGACATCCAGATCGACGGGCAGAGCCGCACGGCCATCCGCCTGCTGGTGGAGGACCGCCACAAGCGGATTCCGTCGTCGCTGGAGATGGGCCCCGGGCAAGAGACCGGCCTGGCCCAGATCACCGAGCTGTCCGTCTAACCCCGCCCCCACCCAACCGTTCTCCGGCGCAGTGCGCGTCGAGGCCGGCCGTTCCGGCCCGCGGGCCGACGCCTATCCTGACCGGGTGGCCCGCAAGTTCTTGATCCGCACCTTCGGGTGCCAGATGAACGAGCACGACAGCGAGCGCATCGCCGGTCTGCTGGCGGCCGAGGGCATGGAGCCCACTGAGGCGTTGGACGAGGCCGACGTGGTCGTGCTCAACACCTGCACCATCCGGGAGAACGCCGACAACAGGCTGTACGGGAACCTGGGCCACCTGAAGGCGCTCAAGGACCGTCACCCCGATCTGCAGATCGCGGTGGGCGGGTGCATGGCCCAAAAGGACCGCGGCCTCATCCAGGAGCGGGCCCCGTACGTCGACGCCGTGTTCGGCACCCACAACGTGGCCAATGCGGCCGACCTGCTGGCCCGGGCCCGGCGGGAGGGGCCGGTCATGGAGATCCTGGAGGAGTCGGCCGCCTTCCCCAGCGCCCTGCCCGCCCAGCGCGACCTGCCCTACAGCGCCTGGGTGACCATCCAGATGGGGTGCGACAACGCGTGCGCCTTTTGCATCGTGCCGTCGGTACGGGGCAAGGAGATCAGCAGGCCGTTCGATGAGATCGTGGCCGAGGTCGCGGGCCTGGCTGCGGCGGGGACCACCGAGGTCACGCTGCTGGGCCAGAACGTCAACTCCTACGGCCGGGACCTGACCAGGCGCAGGCCGCTGTTCGCCGACCTGCTGCGGGCCGTGGGCCAGGTCGAGGGCATCCGCAGGGTCCGCTACACCAGCCCGCACCCGAAGGACCTGCGGCCCGAGACCATCGAGGCCATGTCCGACGTCCACACCGTGTGCCCCCACCTCCACCTGCCCCTCCAGTCGGGGAGCGACCGGGTGCTGGCCGCCATGCACCGGGGCTACACGGCCGAGCGCTATCTGAACCGGCTGGCCGCGGCCCGGGTGGGCGTGCCCGACCTGGCCGTCACCACGGACGTGATCGTGGGCTTCCCGGGCGAAACCGACGCCGACTTCGAGCGCACCCTCGAGGTGGTGGCCGAGGCCGAGTACGACAGCGCCTACACCTTCATCTTCTCGCCTCGTCCGGGAACGGAGGCGGCCGCGTGGGAGGACCGGTTCGTGCCCGCCGAGGTCACGGCCGACCGCTTCGAGCGGCTGAAGGTCGTGGTCGAGCGGTCGGCCCGGGCCAAGCACCACGGGCGCCTCGGCCGGGTCGAGGAGGTCTTGGTCGAGGGCCCGAGCAAGAAGGACTGGGCCGTGCTCACCGGCCGCACGGCCCAGAACAAGCTGGTCCACTTCGCCGGGTCGGCGGCTGCGGGCAGCTACGCAGACGTGCGCATCACCGGCGCCGCGGCCCACTACCTGACGGGCGATCTCATGGAGGTCACGGCCCGACCCCGTCACCGAACCCGCATCCCGGTGGCGGCCGTCTGACCGAGGGCCGCATTGATCGGCGCCCAGCCGAGCCCGAGCCCGAGTCCGAGGCCGAGGCCGGGGTCGACGGCGGCACGGGTGGCCGGCCCCGGCACCTGGCCCTCGTCGGCCCCACCGCCTCGGGCAAGTCGGCCCTGGCCCTGGAGGCGGCTCGGCGCCTGCCGGGGATCGAAGTGGTGTCGGTCGACTCCATGCAGGTCTATCGGGGCATGGACATCGGCACGGCCAAGCCCAGCGCGGCCGAGCAGGCCGAAGTGCCGCACCACCTGCTGGACGTGGCCGACCCGGGCGAGGAGTTCACCGTCACCCGGTTCCAGGCCGCCTTCCAACAGGCCCTGGCCGCCATCGAGGGGCGCGGCCATCGGGCCCTGCTGGTTGGGGGGACCGGGCTGTATGTCCGAGCGGTGGTCGACGACCTGTCCCCGCCGGGGCAGTGGCCGGAGGTGCGGGCCGAGGTCGAGTCGGAGCAGGACACGTCGAGCCTTCATGCCCGACTGGCCGCGCTCGACCCGGACGCGGCGGCGCGCATGGAGCCGACCAACCGCCGCCGAGTGGTGCGGGCCTTGGAGGTCACATTGGGCAGCGGGCGTCCGTTCTCGACCTTCGGCCCCGGCCTCGACGCCCATCCGCCCAGCCCATTCCGCATGGTCGGGCTGTGGCTGCCCCGGCCGGTGGTGGCCCAGCGCATCCAGGCCCGGGTCCAGGCCATGGTCGAGGCGGGCCTGCCCGACGAGGTCCGGGCTCTGGCCAGTCGGCCCGACGGCCTGTCCCGCACGGCCCGGCAGGCCCTCGGGTACAAGGAGTTCCTCGACGGGATGGGTGCGGAGGAGGCGGTGGCCGAGACGGTGCGTCGGACGAAGGCGTTCGCCCGCAGGCAGCGGATGTGGTTCCGGCGCGACCCCCGCATCACGTGGTTCGGCGCGGCGGCCAATCCGTTCGCCGTACTTCCCGCGCTCCTGGGAGACTGGTCCCGATGCCTGTCCTGAAGCTCACCAAGCACCACGGTCTCGGGAACGACTTCCTGGTGCTGCTCGACCCGGACGGGAGCACGCCGGTGTCGGCCGACCTGGCGCGTGCGGTGTGCGACCGGCACCTGGGCGTCGGGGCCGACGGGCTCATCAGGGCCCGGGTCGGGCCTGCGCCCGCCGACCTCACCTTCGAGCTGCGCAACGCCGACGGGGGCGAGGCCGAGATGAGCGGCAACGGCATGCGCTGCATGGTCCAGGCTGCGGTCGACGCCGGATTGGTGGCCGGGCCGCGGTTGACGGTGGCCACGGTGACGGGCCTGCGGGCGGTCTCCGTCGAGCCCGAGTCGCGCCCCGGGCTTCGGCAGGTCAAGGTGGACATGGGCCCGGCCAAGGTGGAGGACCACCCGTCGGGCACGCTGGTGGACATGGGGAACCCCCACGTGGTGATCCTCGACCAGGACTGCTCCTGCGACTTGGAGGCGCTGGGCCGCGAGCACCCCGACCTCAATGTGGAGCTGATATCGGTGCGGGGCGTGGATCGCATCGACCTGCGGGTGTGGGAGCGCGGTGTGGGGGCGACGCTGGCGTGCGGGACCGGGAGCTGCGCGGCCGTGGCCGCGGCCCAGCGCTGGGGCATGGTGGGGCCGCGGGTGACGGTGCACAATCCGGGTGGCGACGTGGTGGTGGAGTCGGAGGGCGAGACGATGTTCCTCACCGGGCCGACGCAGTTCGTGGCCCGGGTGGAGGTGGTGTTGTGAGCCTCATCGAACGGTCGTTCCGGGAGAAGATCGTGCTGGTCGGAGTCATCACTCCCGGCACCACCCAGGACGAGGTCGACGCCCACTTGGACGAATTGGCCCTGCTGGTCGACACGGCAGGGGCCGACGTGATGGCCCGGGTCGTGCAGCGGCGAGACGCTCCCGACCCGGCCACCTACGTCGGGAAGGGCAAGGCCGAGGAGCTGCACCAGGTGTCGCTGGCCGTGGACGCGGACACGGTGGTGTTCGACGACGAGCTCTCGCCCGCCCAGCAGCGGAACCTGGAGAAGATCCTCGGTCGCACGGCCATCGACCGGACCGACGTGATCCTCGACATCTTCGCCCAGAACGCCCGCACCCAGGAGGGCAAGGCCCAAGTGGAGCTGGCCTTGCTGCGCCATCGACTCCCGCGCCTTCGAGGTCGGGGCAAGCAGCTCAGCCAGCAGGCGGGCGCCATGGGCGCGGGCGCGGCCCGGGCCCCGATCGGCTCGCGCGGCCCGGGCGAGACGCAGTTGGAGATCGACCGTCGGCGCCTGCTGCGTCGCATCACCCGGCTGGAGTTGGAGCTGCGCGAGTTGGAGAAGACCCGTCGCACGCAGCGTCGGGCCCGGGGTCGATCCCGACTGCGAACGGTGTCGCTCGTCGGCTACACCAACGCGGGCAAGTCCACGCTCCTGAACGCGTTGACCGACGCGGGCGTGCTGGTGGAGGACCGCCTCTTCGCCACCCTCGACCCGCGCACGCGCAGGCTGGACCTGCCCGGTGGCGAGGCCGTGCTGCTGTCGGACACCGTCGGCTTCGTGCGCAAGCTGCCCCACGGGCTGGTCGAGGCGTTCAAGTCGACGTTGGAGGTGGTGGCCGAGTCGGACCTGCTGTTGCACGTGGTGGACAGCGCCGCCCCCGACCCGGACCAGCAGATCGAGTCCGTGCGGGCCGTGCTGCACGAGATCGACGCGTCGGACGTGCCCGAGTTGTTGGCCTTCAACAAGGCCGACGTGGCCCCTGACGTGGACAGGCTGGTCGCGTTCCACCCGGGCTCGGTTGCCATCTCGGCGTTGCAGGGGCAGGGGATCGAGGGCCTGTTGCGAGCGGTATCGGACCGGCTCAGGGCCACGGCCAAGGTGGTGGAGTTGATCGTGCCCTTCGACCGGGGCGACGTGGTCGCCGCCGTGCATCGCGAGGGCGAGGTGCTGGTCGAACAGCACGAGGAAGGGGCCACCCGCCTGCGGGCCCGGCTCGACCAGGCGGGTACGGCTCGGTTCCGGGAGTTCCTCGTCTCATGAGCGCGGCCAGTCCTACCGGCTTCGAGCCGCCGGTCTATCCGTACGAGCGTCTGGCCGGTGCGCGGGCCGCGGCCGAGCAGCTCGACGGCGGCATCGTCGACCTGTCCATCGGCACTCCCTGCGACCCGCCGCCTGCGGCCGTGGTGGACGCCTTGTCGTCGTCCGGCGCGGAGCGGGGCTACCCCATGTCGGTGGGCAGCGCCCGCTACCGGGAGGCGGCCGCCGGTTGGATGGCCCGGCGGCTCGGCGTCGAGATTCCCGCCACCGACGTCTACGCCTGCGTCGGGACCAAGGAGTTCGTGGCCACGCTCCCGCAGTGGCTGAAGCTGCGCACGCCGGACCGGGACACCGTGCTGTATCCAGCCGTGTCCTATCCCACGTACGAGATGGGGGCCACGCTGGCGGGCTGTCGGGCCGTGGCCGTGCCCATGGACGACAGGGGTGGGCTGGACCTGGCCGCCATCGCCGCGCAGGACGCGTCCCGGGCCTTGGTCCTGTGGGTGAACACGCCGGGCAACCCGGCCGGCCAAGTCGAGGACCTGGCCGCCGCGGCCGCATGGGGCCGGTCCCATGGCGTGCCCGTGTGCAGCGACGAGTGCTACGTCGAGTTCACGTGGGCAGGCCCGCCCCGCACCATCTTGCAACACGGGGCCGACGGCGTGATCGCCCTCCACTCGGTCTCCAAGCGCTCGAACCTGGCCGGCCTGCGGGCGGGCTTCTACGCGGGCGACCCGGCCTTGGTCCACTACCTGGGCGAGGTGCGCAAGCACGTGGGGATGCTGGTGCCCGGGCCGGTGCAGGCCGCCGCGGCCGTGGCCTTGGACGACGACGCTCACGTGGACGAGCAGCGGGAGCGCTACTTCGACCGGCTGGAGCGGTTCCGGGAGATCCTGGCCAAGCTCGACGTGTTCGTGAGCCTGCCCGCGGGCGGCTTCTACCTGTGGGCCGAGGTGGACGACGCCTGGGCCTTCACCGACCGCCTGGCCCGGGAGGGCGGAGCCCTCGTCAGCCCAGGCGAGTTCTACGGACCCGCGGGCGCGGGGCATGTGCGCGTCGCGCTGGTGCAGCCCATGGAACGGCTGGAGCTGGTGGCCCAGCGCCTGGGCTTGTCCTGAGGGCCCGCCCGACGCCCTTGCCGACGCGCCTGCTGTGGCTTAGCCCGCGCTGCTGATTCAACCGCGGGCGCGGCGGAAGACGGACCACGTCCCCCAGCCTGCGGCCGCGGCCACCCCGTCCCACTCGCCGGGCAACGCCGCCTCCACTGACTCGGCGTCCAGATAGATGGGCGTGGTGTCGCCCATGGCCGACACCCACACCACGGCCCCGTCCGGCCTCAGGACGCGGTCGGCCTCGGCCGGGAACAAGAACATGTTGATCATGACCAGCACGGCCACCGACGCCGTCGGCACCGGCAGCGTCGACCCGTCGGCCAACACGCGCCAGGCGGGCGCGGCCGGCGCGCGCCGGAGCATCTCGAACGACAGGTCCATGGCCACCACCACTGGCCCCAAGTGCTCGGTCAGGTGGGGGGTGAACGTGCCCACACCCGAGCCCAGTTCGATGCACACGCCGGGGGCGAACGGCCCGCCCCGCTTGAGCGCGTCGAGGGCGGCCTCATGGCGGTTGGCCGCATCCCGCGAATGCCACTCGGGGGCCAGGCCGTCGAACAGCTCGGCCACCTTGCCCCGGCGGTCGTCGGTCCAGCCGCCGGGCTCGAACGCGATCTGCCGGGTGACTGCCCGGATGGGGTGGTCGGGGCCAGCGATCTCCGGCCGGTCGGGTGGAGCCGGGATGACGGTGGGCAGGTGCCGGAGCATCCCGCCACCGTAGGACTGCGGGACGCAGCCGTTAGCCTCGACCCCATGGCCGACCTGCAAGCCCAGATCGAGGAGCTGTGGGACCGCCGGGCCGACCTGGCCTCGGGCGACCACGACGCCATGGCCGTGGTCCGAGAGGCCATCGACCTGCTCGACCGCGGGGAGGCTCGGGTGGCCGAGGTCGACCCCGCCACCGGCGAGGTCGTGGTCCACCAATGGCTGAAGCAGGCCATCCTCTTGCTGTTCAGGCTGTCGGCCATGGAGACGGTCGAGGTCGGGCCGTACGAGTACGCCGACAAGATCCCGCTCAAGCGCGGGTACCAGGCCGCGGGCGTGCGCGTGGTGCCGGGCGCGTCGGCCCGTTGGGGCTCGTTCCTCGACCGGGGGGTGATCCTCATGCCGAGCTACGTGAACATCGGGGCCCGGGTGGGGGCCAACTCCATGGTCGACACGTGGGCCACCGTCGGGTCGTGCGCCCAGATCGGCGAGAACGTGCACCTGTCCGGCGGCGTGGGCATCGGCGGGGTGCTCGAGCCGCCCCAGGCCGCACCCGTGATCATCGAGGACGACGTGATGATCGGCAGTCGCTGCATGGTGGTGGAAGGGGCCCGCGTCGGCCGGGGCGCGTTCCTTGGCGCGGGCGCCATCCTGGCCCGCTCCATCCCGGTCATCGACGCCGAGACGGGCGAGGAGCTGAGCAGGGGCGTGGTGCCGCCCTGGTGCGTGGCCATCCAAGCCAGCAGGCCGCGGGCGTTTGCGGGCGGCGAATTCGGGTTGCCCTGCATCCTCGTGATCAAGCGTCTGCCCGAAGGGGAGCGCCACGACAAGGCCGCGCTCAACGACGTGTTGCGGGCCCACGGCGTATCGGCGTGACCGCGGCCGACCTGCTCGGCTTGACCGCGACGCTGGTCGACATGCCTTCCGTCAGCCACCACGAAGGCGCCATTGCCGACTGGGTCGAGGGCCGTCTTCGGTCCGTGCCCTGGCTCACGGTGGACCGGGTGGATGCCAACGTGGTCGCCCGTACCACCTTGGATCGCGGGTCGCGGCTGGTGATGGCCGGGCACCTCGACACGGTCCCGCCCAACGGCAACGAGAGGGCCCGCCTCGAAGGCGATGTGTTGTGGGGCCTGGGCGCGGCCGACATGAAGTCCGGCTGCGCCGTCTTCTTGGACCTGGCCTGCACGCTGACCCAGCCCGCCGTCGACGTGACCTATGTGTTCTACGAATGCGAGGAGGTTGCGCAACAGCACAACGGCCTGAACAAGCTGCTGGTCCAGCGGCCCGACCTGCTGGCCGGCGACGCGGCCATCCTGGGCGAGCCGACCGGGGGCGTGGTGGAGGCAGGCTGCCAAGGCGTGCTGCGGGTGGAGGTGACGCTGGTGGGGGAGCGGGCCCACACGGCCCGGCCGTGGATGGGGCGCAACGCCATTCACCGGCTGGGCCCGCTGCTCGACCGTGTCGCCGGGTTTCCCGAGCGCCGCCCCGTCATCGATGGCTGCGAGTTCCGCGAGGCGTTGCAGGCCGTGGCCGTGACCGGCGGCGTGGCAGGCAACGTCGTGCCTGACCGTGTGGTTGTGCAGTTGAACCATCGTTTTGCTCCTGATCGCTCGCCGGACGAGGCCTTCGCCGGCATTCGGACGTTGGTGGCCGACACGGTGGACGAGACGGCGGGGGACAGCATCGAGGTCGCGGACCAGTCCGCGGCCGCGCCGCCTTCGCTCGACCATCCGCTGCTGGGCGCGCTGGTCGAGCGCACGGGCCAGCCGCCGCGCGCCAAGCTGGGCTGGACGGACGTGGCCTTCTTCGCGGCCCACGGCGTCCCGGCCACCAACTTCGGGCCGGGCGACCCGACCCTGGCCCACACCGCGGGCGAGCGCGTCACCCGCGACGAGGTGGAGGCAGTGCACGCCGCACTCTTGAGCCTGCTGACCGCTCACGGGCTGACCCACTGAGCGACTGACCGACGGGCGGCTGAGCGCTTACGCCGACCTGCGGCGCGTCAGCCGGGCTTGGGTCTGATCGATCCCGCAGCCAGCACCGCCGCGCCCGCCAAGAGCACCGCGGCGAGCGCGGCCAGCAGCCATGGTCGACGATCCCTGCCGCTGTGGCCTTGACGGCCTGTGGTGGCCACCGGCCCGGCCCGTGCCGGTGCCGCGCTGGTCGTGCTGTCCGGGGTCGGCGCAGCCACAGGCACGTCCACCGATCCTGCTGGTGGCATCGACACGCCTGACCCGGCGGGCGCGGCGATGCTGGTGGTCGAACGGGCTCGTGTGACCGCCGTGGTCGGCGTGCGACCGGCCGTGCCCGGCGACGGGCCTGTCCCTGCGGCCGGAGCCGTGCATTCGCCCCCCGCCCGCAGTCCTCCGGGAGCGGGGTGCAGGCCGGCTACCGCGGCTTTGAGGTCGAGGGCGCCGTGCCCATAGGTGGTGTCGTCGCCCTTGTCGCCGATGTCGCGAGCCGTGGCCAGCAGGCGATCCACCGTCTGCTGCGGCGACAGGCCCAACGAGCGGAGGATGGCCGCCGCCCCCGCCACTTGGGGTGCCGCCATGGACGTGCCCGCGGCCAAGGCATAGCTGTTGCGTTGGCCTGACGCCCACCACGTGGACAGGACGTTGTCGTCCGGCGGCCCGTCACCCGCCCCGCCCGGCGCGGCCAGGCCCCACTTGGCCGCGCCGACGGTGCTGGCGTACGTGGCCTTGGTCCCGTCCCGTTTCAGGGCGGTGACCACCACCGCAGGCTCGTTGCGGAAGTTGGACGAGGTGATGAAGGACGAGTTCGGGTCGCCGCTGTTTCCAGCGGCCACCACCACGACCGACCCCTTGTTCCAGGCGTCGTTGATCGCAGTTGCGAATGACGGGCCGAGGACGGCCAATGCGCCGGTGTCGCCCAGGGAGAGGTTGATGACGGTGGCGCCGTGGTCGGCCGCGTACTCGATCCCGGCTTCGACCGACCCCTTGCCGTTGGTGTCTGTCGTCGTGTGGCCCGAGGCATCGAAGACCTTGACCGGCATGATCCGGGCGTCGGGCGCGACACCGGCCACACCGTGCCCGTTGTTGGTGGCTGCCCCGGCGATGCCCGCCACATGGCTGCCGTGGCCGACGTCGTCCTGGGGAGGCCGGTTCGAGTCGACGAAGTTGGCGCCCGCCACGACCTTGGTCTGAAGGTCCTCGTGCTGGAGATCGACGCCCGTGTCGACCACGGCGATGGTGGTGCCCGCGCCCGTCCCCGTCGCCCATGCGTCCGGCGCGCCGATGGCGGGGAGGGCCCACTGTCGGCACAGCCCGGGGTCGTTCACCGTGGCCCGGGCGGGCCCGGGCGCGACGAGCAGCAAGGTCAGCGGCCCGAGGAGCAGGCCGATCCGAGCCGTTCGTGCCAGACGCACGCGGCCATTGTCCCCCGACCGGCGTCGGGGTTTCGGTCGGCGATGCGAAGCGCCTTGGGGTGCGCCGTCAGAGGCGGCGCAGGACGGTGACGACCTTGCCGAAGATGGTGACGTCGCCCGCGTCGAACTCCATGGGTTCGAGCCGTTTGTTTGCTGGAAGCAGGACAACCTTGTTGCCCTTTCGTGAGAACGTCTTCACGGTGGCTTCCTCGCCAGGGATCCCGGCGGCCACGATATCGCCCTTGCGGGCTTCGGAGGTCTGTCGCACCACGACGAAGTCGCCGTCGAGGATGCCTGCGTCGATCATCGAGTCCCCTCGGACTCGCAGCATAAAGAGCTGGCCCTCACCGGTGAAGTCAGCCGGGATGGGCAGCAGTTCCTCGATGTTCTCCTGGGCCAAGACGTCGGTGCCTGCAGCCACGTCGCCCACCAGGGGCACGAGGCGCGCAGGCCTGCGCTCGGCCATGCCCCCTGAAGCCGGGTCCCACCGCACCTCGATAGCCCGGGGCTTGGTCGGGTCCCGCCGCAGATAGCCCAGCCGCTGCAACGTGGCCAGGTGGGCGTGGACGGTGGAGGACGAGGTCAAGCCGACGGCCTCGCCGATCTCGCGCACGGAGGGCGGAAAGCCACGTTCCTGCTGCTGGCGCGCGATGAACTCCAGGATCTCCTGGCGCTTCCCCGTCAGCATGGTCTCGGCCACGCGGCCTCCTTGTCCGAACGTCTGTTTGCGACACCGTAACAGCCCGTTGGGCGCATGCCAAACATTTGTTCGATTTTTTCTTGACGTTGGGCCCCGACCGTGGGCATGCTGGCTACCCGAACAGCCGTTCGATAAGTCGGCAAGCGCCCGGGCGACGATCCCGGCGAGGGGCGCCGGGATCGGCGGGACGTAGTTGTTACACCCCCTCGTTACAACGGGGCCATGAACACGCAGCAAGGAGTCGAGATGGTTGCACTGCCTCAGCCTCGGATGCATCGGCATCTGCGGCTGGTCACGGACGACGAAGTTCTGGGCGGGATCGAGGGCGGGATGGCGAGCGGGCGGGGGGCCGACCTGGCCTTCCTGCGGCGGAGGATCGCGGCGGTGGCCTTGGCCGTTGCGTTGCTGATCGCCGTGGGCCTGGCCTTGGGCCGGGCAGGCAACGCGGCCGAGCGGGCCGCAACGGTGCCGATGGAGCAGGGCGAGGTGGCCGCCCTGCCCATCGCGCAGGGCGCGTATGTCGTGCAGCCGGGCGACACGCTGTGGAAGATCGCACGGGCCCTTCAGCCCACGGGCGACGTGCGGCCCCTTGTCGCCCAGTTGGGACGGGTGCGCCACGGCGCGCCCCTTCGAGTGGGGGAGCGGATCATGCTGCCGTAGCGGAGCGGACCCGGAACGGGCCCGGGGTGGGCAGGGACAGCGCACGGCGGCGGCCGATGGTGGCGGCTGTGACGGCTAGGGTCGTCGCCGTGCGCTGTCCTGCATGCTCGGCGCTCGACGACAAGGTCGTCGACTCGCGAACTGCTGAGGATGGGGCGGCCATTCGACGCAGGCGGGAGTGCCTGATGTGCGGGTGGCGGTTCACCACGTTCGAGCGGCTGGAAGAGGTGCCGGTCATCGTGGTGAAGCGGTCCGGGCACCGCGAGCCCTTCGACCGGGCCAAGATCGTCGCCGGCCTGCGGGCCGCGACCAAGAACAGGCCAGTCCTGCCCCAGCATCTCGAAGCCCTTGCTGGGCAGGTGGAGGAACAGCTTCGGCTGGAAGGACAGGTGACCAGCCAGCAGGTCGGGGTGGCCGTGCTGGAGCGCCTGCGTGATCTGGACGACGTGGCGTATGTGCGATTCGCCAGCGTGTACAAGGGCTTCGAGGACGTGGGCGACTTCACCAGGGAGTTGCACCTGTTGACCAAGTCAACCGAGCCCAAGCAGCCGACCTAACTCGGGCGGCGGTGGGGCCCGAGGCTGGAGTTTGCAGGGGCTGCTCGGCCGGGCAAGCGACAAGGCACCGGTGCAGGTCAGTGCAGGTCGGTCGTTTCGGGCCCGGTCGGGCGTGGTGGGTCTCGGGTGTCCGTTGTCCCGGGTGACGCTGCGGGAAGAACCGGGAGCGGTGATGGTCGAGGCGGCTGGCCGACCGGCTGGCGCAAGGTCTCCCGGGCGTTTGGTATCGGGCCTCGCGGCGGCGAAACAGTGGCGGGCCTGCGTCGTTGCCGATCCGCCACCGCTCATTCCGACTGGAACGATCGGCCCCGCCCCCGGCAAGCCCACCGCCCCCTATCGCAGGTCCCGCCCCCCAGCGGAGACCCGCCCCCAGATCGTGCGCCGACGCCGACGCCGTGTCAGTGCGTGGGCGCCGACTCGCTTTCTCGCAGGCGCTCGGCCAGCCCCCGCATGACCTTGCGGGCCACGGCCGGGTGGTCGGCGAGCAGGCCTACGAACGAACGTGCGTCGAGAACAAGGAGGTGCAGCGGTGTGACGGCAGTGACGGTGGCCGAGCGCGGGCCTCGGTCGAGCAGCGACATCTCGCCGAAGAAGGCGCCTGGCCCCAGGTAGGCGAGGTGCTGGCCTCGCAGGGTGGCTTCGGCGCGGCCTGCGGCGATGACGAAGAACTCCCGGCCTGGGCTGCCTTCGTGGCAGAGGACCTCGCCGGTGTCGACCTGGAGCTCTTCGACCAGGGCTGCGATCCGGGCCACCTCCTTCTGGTTGAGGCCCGCGAACAAGGCGACGCCGCCGATGAGGTCGTGCTTGGCCGATTTCGACGTCAAGAGCATGTACGCATCATCCGCGCCCATCGAGCTCAGTTCTACGTACGAGTGCACAGAACGGGTGAGTTGTTGGTTACAGCCTGCCGTTGGCAGGGGCCACGACCTCCACGTCGACCTGGGAGACACCCACGCCCAGGGCCCGGGCCGCGGCCGCGCTCAGGTCGAGGACTCGCCCATCGACGTATGGCCCGCGGTCGTTGACCAACAGCAGCACTCGCACCCCGTTGCGGCTGACCACGATCAGGGTGCCAAGGGGCAGCGTGCGGGAGGCGGCCGTCCAGCCGTCCTCGTCGTAGATGGCCCCGCTGGCTGTGGGCCGTCCGTTGAATCCGGGCCCGTACCACGAGGCCTGGCCTGAGAACTGCTCGCCCGTGGGCGCGATCGCATTCGGGAGCGGTCCGGCAGGCAGCACGCCGAAGGGATGGCGCTGCATGACGTCGGCTTGTCGGCGGGTGGCCTCGCGGTGTCGAGGTAGGAGGCCGGACCCGTCCGCGCCGCCTGCTCGGGCCTGGCCCAAGGCGTCCGAGGCGGACCGGGCCGCGGCGGCGACGGCTCGGCGTCGAGCGTCGGCGGCAGCCTGCTGGGACGCGGCCTCCTCGGCGGCCACGCGGGCCGCGAGCTGCTTGGCGTCGTCAGCCGCGACGAGTCGGTCGAGTTCAGCGCGGGCCCGGTCGAGGTCGACGGCCACGGCCCGTAGGCCTTGGCGGGCCTGGTCGGCCTGGTCTTCTCGCTGGGCGGCGGCGGCCGAGGCCGTGCGCAGGCTGGTGAGCAGCTCGCGCTCCTTGCGGGCCGTCACCTCGAGATAGACGCTCGGCGCAGCCAGGTCGGTCGCGGCCGACGAGCCCAGTCCGGTGCCATGGATATAGGCCCGGACAGCCCGGGCTCGAACGCGCTGGCGCACGGCCGACGCCTTGTCGCTGAGGCGATCGTGCTCGAGCTGGGCCGCGACCACGTTGGCCTCGGTGTCCTCCATGCGGTCCGTGAGGTCGGCGATGCGAATGAGGACGTCGGTGCGTCGGGCCCGGGCGTCTGACGGGGTCGCCCCGACCGGGGCGGTTGTGGCGGACGAGGCTGCATCGGCGGGTCGGGCTGCGGCCGCGGGTCGGGCGCCGAGCCCGGGGAGAACGAGGGTCGCCGCCGTGCAAACGAGCGCGCCACCCCATCGCCGCGCCCGCAAAGGCGCACGGAGGGTGTGTGGTCGGCGGCCCGCGCCGGCCTCGGCGGCGGCATGGCGTCGCATCACTAGTGTTCGTCGGCACCGGCGGACGCTGGTTTGAGGGAAAACGGCTGGATCGGCAGAAACCCCCGCATGTGCAGCCGGGCCCGGCGGACGTGCGAACCGACCACGGAAGCACGGAAGCACCAACGAGCACCGACCACAGAGCACCAACCAGCACCGACCGAGCACCCAGCACCAACGACCACCGAAGCACCAACCAGCACCCAGCACCAACGACCACGAAGGCCCACGAGGGAAGGGGAACAGATGAGGGTCGGTGTCCTGACCGGCGGCGGCGACTGCCCCGGCCTCAATGCCGTCATCCGCGCTGTCGTCCGCAAGGGCGAACGCCTGGGCGACACCTTCGTCGGCTTCGCCGACGGCTGGAAGGGAGTTGTCGAGAACAAGACCCTGCCCCTCGACGTGGAGCGCTGTCGCGGCATCCTGCCCAAGGGCGGGACCATCCTCGGCTCCTCCCGCACCAACCCCTACAAGCTCGACGGCGGGCCGCAGCGGGTGCAGGACACCCTTCACGCCAACGGCGTCGACGCCCTGGTGGCCATCGGCGGCGAGGACACCCTCGGCGTGGCCAACAAGCTGTGGGCCGACGGCGTGCAAGTGGTGGGGGTGCCAAAGACCATCGACAACGACTTGTCGGCCACCGAGCTCACCTTCGGGTTCCACACCGCGGTCCAGATCTGCGTCGACGCCATCGACCGCCTCCACACCACGGCTGAGTCGCACGACCGGGTCATCGTGTGCGAGGTCATGGGCCGCCACGCGGGCTGGATCGCCACCTACGCCGGCATCGCGGGCGGGGCCGCGGAGATCCTGATCCCCGAAGAGGAGTTCGACATCAACGAGGTGGCCGACTACATCAAGCGCCGCCACGAAGCGGGCCGCTACGCGTCGATCGTGGTGGTGGCCGAGGGGGCCAAGCCCAAGGAGGGCACCATGGCCACCACGTCGGGCGAGGTCGACGCCTTCGGCCATGTGCGCCTAGGCGGGATCGGCAACCTGGTGGCCGAGCAGCTCGAACGGCTCACCGGCTTCGAGACCAGGGTCACCATCCTCGGCCACGTGCAGCGGGGCGGCACGCCCACCGCCTTCGACCGGGTCCTCGCCACCCGCTTCGGAATCTCCGCAATCGAGGCCGTGCACGACGGCGCCTTCGGCCAGATGGTGGCGTTGCGGGCAGGCGAGATCGTACGCGTCCCGCTGGCCGAGGCGGTGGCCGAGTTGAAGACGGTCGACCCCGAGCTGTTCCAGCACGTGGCCGTGCCCTTCTTCGGTTGATCCTCGATTGATCGTCGGGTGATCCGCGTCTGGCGCATCACCGCGGCGGACAGCGAGCGGGACCAACGCCGGGCCGCGGCCGCGCTGCGCGGACTCGGCCTCCACCACGGCGATCGCGTTGCCCTGATCCTGCCCAACTCCCCGGCGCTGCTGGCTGTGATCCTCGGGGCGTTGCGAACCGGCGTCGTGCCCGTGCTGCTCCACCCCGGCCTGCTGCCCGCCGAGCGGTCCGTTCTGCTCGACGACGCCGACCCGCAGTTGGTTGTCGACGACGAAGCCGGCCTCACCGCCCTGCTCGACCGCCCTCACAACCACGGCGCATGGCCAGAACTCAGCGACGTCCCGCTGGCCCGCCCCATGCATTACACGTCGGGCACATCGGGTCGGCCCAAGGGCGTGTGGTCGGGCGTGCTCGACGAGGCCGACGCCCGCGCCCTGTTCGACGATGAGGCCGGGATCTGGCGCTTCACGCCCGACGACACGACCCTCATCTGCTCGCCCCTCTACCACTCGGCGGCGGTTCGTTTCAGCGCGACCACGCTCCTCAGCGGTGGCAGCGTCGTGCTGGTCGAGCGGTTCGACGCGAACACGGTCGGCCAGGCCATGGCCGAGCACGGGCCCACGGCCGCCTTCATGGTCCCCGCCCATCTGCAACGGCTGTTCGCGCTCGCGTCCCAACCCGCGCTGGACTCGTTCCGACTCGTGGTCCACGCGGGCGCGCCCTGCCCCGAGCCGCTCAAGCGCCGGGCCATCGAGGCCTTCCCTGCGGGCTCCGTGTGGGAGTTCTACGGCTCGACCGAGGGCCAGTTCACCGTCTGCCCGCCGCAGGACTGGCTGGCCCATCCCGGTACGGTCGGCCAGGCCCGACCCCAGCGGTCCCTGGAGATCGACGCCGACGGGCAGGTGTGGTGCCGGGCCCCGGCCTTCGCCCGATTCAGCTATTGGCGGGACCCGCACAAGACGGCCTCGGCCTGGAACGCAGACGGCACCGCGTTCACGGTCGGCGACGTCGGGAGGCTGGACGACGCGGGCTTCCTCTACCTCGACGGCCGCCGGGACGACCTCGTCATCAGCGGCGGCGTCAACGTGTATCCGGCCGAGGTCGAGCAGGCCATCGCCGCCCTGCCCGGCGTGGCCGAGGTCGCCGTGTTCGGCGTGCCCGACGAGCGCTGGGGGCAACGGGTGTGCGCCGCGGTCGTCATCGACCCGGCCGCTTCGCCAGTCGTCACCGCGGACGACGTGCGCCTGCACGCCCGGTCGACCCTTGCCACCTACAAGTGCCCGAAGGACGTCTACGTGGTCGGGCCGGACGACCTGCCTCGCACCATCACCGGCAAGGTGCGCAGGACGGCTGTCGCCCAACGCCTCGGCTTGGGGTAGAAACCCCGATCATGGGCAACGAAAGCACCGACAGCAACCGCAACGACCGCGCTGACAAGACCGTCCTGACCACGGGCGCCAACTCCGGCATCGGGCTGGCGACTGTGCTGGAAGTGGCCAAGCGGGGCTACCGCTCCGTCGGCACCGTGCGCTCCGAGGACAAGGCCGACGTGGTGGCCAAGGCCGCGGCCGACGCGGGCGTGTCCGTCGAGACCGTCCTGCTCGACGTCACCGATGCCCAGGGATGCGAGCGTGTCGTGCGCGAGGTGGGGACGCTCTACGGCCTGGTCAACAACGCGGGCTACGGGCAGGTCGGCGCGGTGGAGGACGTCGACGACGACGAGGCCCACCACCTCATGGAGACCATGGTCTTCGCGCCCATGCGCCTGGCCCGACTGGCCCTGCCCGGCATGCGCGCCCATGGCGGCGGCCGGATCGTGAACGTCTCGTCCATCGCAGGCCGCACCACGGCGCCGTTCGCAGGCTGGTACCAAGCGGCCAAGCACGCGTTGGAGGCGTTGTCCGACGCGCTGCGGATCGAGGAGGCGGGCAGCGGCGTCAAGGTCGTGCTGGTCGAGCCGGGCGGGTTCAAGACCGGCATCTGGGAGGAGTTCGAGCGCGACATCGCCAAGCGGGCGTCGTCCGGCTCCCGCTTCACCGATGCGTACCACCGGTCGCTTCGGGGCCAGCGTCTGCTCGAGCGGATGATGGGCAATCCCGAGCAGTGCGCCCGCGTCATCGCCGCCGCCATCGACAGCCGCTCGCCGCGTGCCCGCTACCTCATCGGGATGGACGCCCAGGCCATGAACCTGGCCGACTCGCTGACCCCCACCTTCGTCAAGGACAGGGTCATCCGCCTCGGGCTCGGGATCTAGCTGCCTCCAACAAGGCGCACAGGCCTTCGAACAACGGGGGCGGGGCGGCCACCACGGTTCCGTCCTCCTGCCTGGCTACCAAGGCCCCTGCCTCGGTCGCCACCACCGCGCCCGCGGCCAGGTCCCACGGCTGCAGGCCCCGCTCGAAGAAGCCGTCGAGCCTGCCTGCGGCCACCCAGCACAAGTCGAGCGCGGCTGCGCCCGCCCGCCGAATGTCCCGGACCGATGGAAGCACGAACGCCAGCTCGTCGGCCTGTCGGCGCCTGTTGGCCGCGTCGTAGCTGAACCCGGTGCCAACCAACGCGGTGGCCAGGTCGGGCGCCATCGACGGGCGGTCGATGACGAGGGGCGCGCCGTTGAGCCACGCGCCGCCGCCCCGCCGGGCCGAAAAGGTCTCGCCGTGCACGGGGTCGTGGACCACGCCGACCATGGGCACGCCGTCCACCTCGGCCGCGATGGACACGCCGTAGGCGGGGAAGCCGTACAGGTAGTTGGTGGTCCCGTCGAGCGGGTCGACCACCCATCGCACCCCGCTCACGCCGGGCGACGCTGTGCCTTCCTCGCCCAGCACCGCGTCGTGGGGCCGGCGCCTGCGCAGCCCCTCCACGATGAGGGCCTCGCTGGCCCTGTCCATCTCGGTGACCATGTCCGTGCGGGTCGACTTCGTCTCGACCGTGGTCCTCGCTCTCGCCTCACCCTCGCGCAGCGCCCGCCCGGCCGACAGGGCCAGGTCCACGGCGATGGCCAGCAGGTCCTCGGTGTCGGCCGGCCCGGACGTTGTTGTCACACCCCAGGTCTACCCTTCCGCCATGCCCTCGTTGGTCGACCTCCGATCAGACACAGTGACCCGCCCGACGGCGGCCATGCGCCGGGCCATGGCCGACGCCGACGTGGGCGACGACGTCTACGGCGAGGACCCAACCGTCAACGCCCTTCAAGAGGCCTTCGCCGAGCGGGTCGGCATGGAGGCCGCGCTCTACGTCCCATCGGGGACGATGGGGAACCAGCTCGCCCTTCGGCTGCTCACCCAGCCGGGCACCGCGGTGGTGGCGGGCAGGCGCCAGCACGTGGTCGTGTACGAGAACGGCGCGGGAGGGCGCAACGCGGCCATCCAGTTCCATGCCGTGGACGATGACGACGGCACCATTTCACCTGACGACGTGGCCTGGGCCATCGCCGCGGCCGACCACCACTATCCACGGCCCAGCCTGGTGTGCATCGAGAACACCCACATGCCCGCCGACGGGGCCTTCTGGCCCTTGGAGCGGTTGAAAGCGGTGCGGGCCGCGGCGGGCGACCTGCCGTTGCACATGGACGGCGCCCGCCTGTTCCATGCCGAGGTGGCTTCAGGAGTGCCGGCGCGGGACTACTGCGCCGAGGCCACGACGGTGATGTGCTGTCTGTCCAAGGCGCTGTGCGCGCCCGTCGGGTCATTGCTGGCGGGCCCGGCCGAGGTCATGGCCGACGCTCGGCAGGAGCGCCAACGCCTGGGCGGGGGCATGCGACAGGCCGGCGTCATCGCGGCCGCCGGGTTGGTGGCCCTCCAGTCGATGGTCGAGCGACTGGCCGAGGACCACGAGCGGGCCCACACCCTGGCCCAAGCCGTCGCCGAGCGCTGGCCCGCGGGCGGATGCGATCCCACACGCGTCCGCACCAACGTGGTCACGTGGTCCCACGCCGACCCCGAGGCGGTCCTGCACCACCTGCGCCAACATGGCGTGCTCGCCGGGACGATCGCCCCCGGCCTTCTTCGGCTGGTCACCCACAACGACGTCGACGACGCCGGCGTGGAACAGGCGAGGGGGGCGCTCATGACCGCCCCATAACCCACCGACCTGCGCGTGGTTTGCGTCCGGCACCACCGACGCGCGGCCTCGCGCCTCCATCCCCCGGGGCCCTTCCGCATTTGGGCGTCGTTGGCCACCGCGGCGGTGGTCGATGCCGCCCAGATGAAGGGGGCTGCGGCCAAGGAGAAGGGTGGAGGCGTGGGGCCGGGCTGGGCCTACGCGGGTGTGTACGCGCGCGTGGGCCTGCCGCGGCCGCGCAGCTCGAACTGGCCCACCAGGGCCCAGTCGCGCCCTTCGGGGCCCGCGGCCCGCACCGCGTCCTCGCCCGCCAGCAGCCGGCCGGGGTGGGTCTTGGCCAGCTCGGTGAGTCGGGCCGCCTCGTTCACGGGGTCGCCGATGACCGTGTACTCATAGCGCGCCTCGGTACCGATGTTGCCTGCCACGACCGTGCCTGACGACACGCCGATTCCGGCGTCCAGTGCCCCGCGCCCCGGGCCGGGCGAGGCCCGCAGTCGGGCCAGGTCGTCGCGCAGGGCTCGGGCTGCCCGCAGGGCGCGGGCCGCGTGGTCGGGCTGGTCCGCGGGCGCACCGAAGACGCACAGGGCGCCGTCGCCTTCGAACTTGTTGACCCAGCCGCCCTCGGCGGCCACGGCCCGCACGACGGCGTCGAAGAGCGCGTTCAAGGTGTCGACCACCTCGCGGGCCGGCCGCTCGACGGCCAGGGCGGTGGACCCGATGAGGTCGACGAACAAGGCCGAGGCCTCGCGCTGCTCGCCGCTCAGCCCGGCGCCGCGGTGGAGGGCCTGGCGGGCCACCTCGTCGCCCACGTGGCGGCCGAACAGATCGCGCAGGTGCTGTCGCTCGCGCAGGCCCGCGACCATGCGGTTGATGCCGGCCTGCAACAGGCCGACCTCGCCGCCGTCGTCCACGGTCACCTCCACGTCGAGGTGGCCCGCCTCGACGCGCCCGACCGCGGCCCGCACCTGTTCGAGAGGGTCGCTCACCGACCGGGCCGCGACATACATGGAGGCGAACCCGCCCAGCACGCCCGCGGCGGCGAGGAAGGCGACCCCGCCCGCCGGGTTCTGGGCATGGCCCGGGCCCTCCACGGCCAGGGCCACACCGAGGAGGGGCACGGCCGAGCCCAAGGCCCACGACAACAGGAGTCGGGGGCGCACACCGAGGTAGCGGCGCTGGGCGGGCGGCGCGCCCGCGAGCACCAGGGCGAACACCGGCCGCAGCGTGCGCTCGACCAGGAGATAGGTCAACAGGCTGGTGGTGAACCCGCCCAGCAGGATGCCGACGCCGGTCCTGGCCACGACTGCCCCGGGTTGGCCGAAGGTGGAATTGAGAGTGGAGAACACGACGGCCGCGCCCAGCCAGGCGGCCATCGAGAAGGCGGCCAGTCGGAAGGGCTCGCGCAACGCGGTGTCGCGCTCGGCCGCGGTGGGCGGGCGGTCCGCGTTCACCCAGCCGTACCGGCGGGCCAGCACTCGCCTGGTCAGCACCGTGGCCACGGGCAGGGTGGCGATGAGGTAGAGCACGAAGGCGATCAGCGAGACCTCGTGCCGATGGGCGCCGCTGACCGCGGCCGTGTCCTGGGGCGGCGACACCTTGTCGAAGAACACGAACATCAACACAGCGCCGACCAGGTTGGCCACGCCCACTCGGGCCCAGGTGAGTCCGATGATGCGGACCGAGGACAAGGCGAGCGACGACGACGACGCCGTCGAAGGGTCCACCGTCGAAGGGTCCACCGCACCGTCCAGTGGGCGGGCGGGCGTGAAGGCCTGCTGGTGTGTCGCCCCATCGGCCACGGGCGAACGGTACAACCCGGGACCGCTCCAGCCCGCCGGTACGCTCCGAACATGGCCGAGCTCGTCGACCGCGCCCCGGCCCGAGCCTTGGCCGTCTACGCCCACCCCGACGACCCGGAGGTCTCGTGCGGCGGGACCCTGGCCCGATGGGCCGAGGCCGGGGCGCAGGTGCATGTGGTCGTGTGCGCGGCCGGAGACAAGGGGTCGGCCGACCCGGGGACGGTGCCGAGCGAGCTGACGGCGCGGAGGTCGGCCGAGGTGGCGGCCGCGGGCCGGGCCCTGGGCCTGGCCGGTCACCATCTGCTGGGCCTGCCCGACGGCGAGGTCGACAACACCCTCGACCTGCGCAGGCGCCTGGTCGAGCTCATCCGCCACGTCCGGCCCGAGGTCGTCGTGTGCCCGGACCCCACCGCTGTCTTCTTCGGCCGCAGCTACTTCAACCACCGCGACCACCGCGAGGTCGGGTACGCGACCTTGGATGCGGTGTCGCCCGCGGCGGCCAACCCGCACTACTTCCCCGACGCCGGGCCGCCTCATCAGGTCAGGGCCGTCTATCTGTCGGGCACGCTCGACCCGGACGTGCTGGTGGACATCACGGCAAGCATCGAGGCCAAGGCCGAGGCCCTGCTCCACCACGAGAGCCAGCTTGGCGACGCGGGCGAATGGATGCGCCAGGTGGTGCGCCAGCGGGCCGAGGACGCGGGCCGGGCTGCGGGGGTGGCCTACGCCGAGTCGTTCCGGCTGCTCCAACTGGCCGACTGACGCCTACCGTCTTGGCCATGTGCCGGAGCATTGTGACGTTGCGTGGAGACGAGCAGGTCGGCGCGGACGAGGTGCGGGCCGCGGCCTTGCAGTTCGTGCGCAAGGTGAGCGGGTACCGCAAGCCGTCCAGGGCCAACGAGGCCGTGTTCGACCAGGCCGTGGACGAGATCGCCGGATCGGTGGACCGACTGCTGGCGGGCTTGACTGCGCCCGGGTCCCACCGCGCCTCCGCCTGACCCTCCCGCCTCCGGCTTCTCGTCGCACTGTGTCCCGGTCCTCGGGACACAGTGCGGCGAGAAAGGCACGACGCGGTGGGGTCGGTGGGGCGGCCGCGGCGCTGGCTACGTGGGCGGGGACGAGGACGTGGGCGGGGGGGCTGCACCGTTCTGCTCGGCGCGGTTGCGTCGCCACTCGCCCATGGCCCGCAAGGTCAGCACGGCCACCACGGCCA
>JAUTXP010000081.1 GCA_030837965.1 Acidimicrobiaceae bacterium
GGGGTCTGCGGGGGCCGACGACGTTCCCTGCCCGATCGTTCCCTGGGCGATCGTTCATTTGAGGATGTTCACGGCACGGGCGACGACCAGCGCGACGGTGATCAGTGACACCAGGGACTGCGCGAGCATGGTGAGCTTGGCCCACCGGGTGAGCGGCATCGTGTCGGTGGGGCTGAACGCGGTCGCATTGGTGAACGACAGATACAGGTAGTCCACGAAGCCCGGCTCCCAGTCCGGATGGGCCAGGTCCGGGCTCTGCATCTGGACGAACTGGAAGTCCGGCAGCGACCGGCGGGCCAGGGCCCGCGCCACCGGGCCACCCCGGTCGAACTCCCAGTACCAGACCGCGAACGCGATGATGTTCGTCAACCAGATCGCGGCGCCGGTCGCCAGGAGCGGACCGGCGTCCTGCCCGAGACTGCCCGACACGAGCCCGAGTACCAGCAGGGCCGCCGACCAGGCATTGGCCAGGCTGAGCAGCCCGGCCAAGGCCAGACTGCCCGCCCGCAGCACCGTCGACTCGCGCTCCAACCGGCTCGGACTGGCGATGACCAACGCCACGAGCAGGGCGAGCTCCAGGCCCGGCAGCAGCCACCGAGACTGCAGCACCAGCTGGTCCGGCAGCGCCAGCTGAAGGCCGATCGCGATCACGATCACCGCCGCTACCGGCCACCGGTTCTCACCGCGGGTCACCCGCTGCCAGGCCGGCAGGTGCACCTGACGGGCCGCGCGGGCGATCCCTCCACCGGCACCGGAAACCGGGTGCCGACCACCACACAGGAGCCCCTCCAGGCCCACCAGCTCCGCGTGCACCGTCCGCAGGCTGTCCACGTGGGCCTGCTCGGCGCAGGGATCGGGCTCGAGGTCCGGGCCCGTCACCGGTTCCGACCGCGGCGACCCGGTGGATCCGGAGCCACCCGGCTCCTGAACCTGCGGCCCGCCCATCGTTCCTCCTGCGATCGATCTCCCGAACCGCATCATCCGGAACCACGCGTCAACACCGCGTCAAAAAGTCCAAAACCCTGCGTCCACCGGCCCGAGAACAGGACAGAAGGCGTAAACTCGACAGACCAGAGAACCGCGAATCCTCTCTTTTCGGCGCTGCGCCGCCAGCGTTACCGACCGTCTTCAACATTGGGCACGAACCCGGCGAACACTGAGCCAGCCGTTGCCGGCCATATGGCGTCTTCGCCGTTTAGCTGATTCAGTGGAACTTCAGGTTCCCGGGCTTCGATCGTCCTCACCCTGCCTTCAGGCCTGGGCGGGACCGAATGGAGGCACGGACTCGTGGGATACCGCGTGGCGTCCGGACATGTGGCCCGTGCGCTGTGGATTTCATTGATCCTGGTGGTGGTCGCTGCGTGCGGCTCCGGACCGGCTCCACCGGTGACCCCGGCCCCGATTCCGACGGCGAAGCCACCCTGGGGCCAGCCGCTGCTGAGCTGGGCGCCGCCGACGTTGACCAACCCGCAGACCATCGAGCTCGGGCCCGGGGTGACGGTCAGCGACCTGAACCCGATACAGGACTACATCATCAAGCTGCCTGATGAGGTGAAGAAGCAGACCTTCATCAAGGGCGGCCACAACATCGTGATCATCGGTGGCTACATCTCGGGTGGCTCGGACACCCCGCCGTGGGGCTCCCCGGAGCATCGTCGGCTCTACATCGCCGACGCCACCGGCACGGTGCACATCGAAGGCGTCTTGTTCGATCACTCCAATCCCGGTGACAGCGACGCCATCGAGATCGCCGCTCCGCAGGCCACCGTGCAGATCGAGAACGTGCGTGCGGTGGACCTGACCGGCCAGGAGCAGGGCAACCACACCGACGTCATCCAGGTGTGGGGCGGAGTCAAGGAGCTACGGGTGGACCGCCTCACCGGGTCGAGCGACTACCAGGGCCTGACCATCGATCCTGATCTCGCCCCGACGGGCCGGAGATCTTCAAGAACGTCAACCTGTCCTCGAGCAGCACGACAAGCGGGAACTGGCTGGTTTGGTTGACCACGTCGCATGACACCTGCACGGCCCCGGCGAGCGTGTCGTTCAACGAGGTCTACGTCACCCCTCGGCAGGGCAGGGACCTCGGGAACTCTGTGTGGCCCCCGGACCAGAACGCCAACATCAACGATGCACCCGGCCCCATCCAGAACTGTCGGGGGCGCTCTCTGGTAACCAGCAGGCGATCAAATGGCCGGGATTGGCCCAGGTGACCGGCGCGATCAAGAAGGGCCCACCGCCCGGCGGAGACTTCGTACCTCCCGGCCCGACCGGGCTCAACTACACCTCACCCGGCTACGACCCCACCCCGCAATGATCCTGGCCTGCACGGCCACGACCGTTGCGGCCCCCGCAGGGCCACTCCGACCGGGCAAGATCCCGCAACCGCTTTGCCGGGGCACTGCCTGACCGAAGGCAACCGAGGCAGGAAAACGCCGACAGCCGACGTCATGCCCCTGCCCAAGATTTGTCGTGGAACAAGGGGATGAATTGGAGACAGGCAAATGAGGACGGCTGTCCGGTCGACGACTCGAGTACGGTGCCGGTAGCCTCCGTCGGCCGCCCGCGGGGAGGGACCGTTCATGGCCTATCGCGCAGACCGATTTCGCGGG
>JAUTXP010000012.1 GCA_030837965.1 Acidimicrobiaceae bacterium
GGGTGGCGGGGGTGGCGCGGCCGGGAGCGGCGGCGGGCCCGCGGGTTGCGGCGGCGGGCCGACGGGTTCCCCCGCTGGCACGGCGCTTCTTCTTGGCCTTGGCCATCAGCCCGCCAACAGCTCGCCGATGCGGGCCACTCCGCGCTCGATGTCGTCGTCGCCCAACGCGTAGGAGAGACGCGCATAGCCAGGGGCGCCGAACGCCTCGCCCGGAACGATGGCGACTCTCACTTCGTCGAGGATGATCTCGGCCAGCTCCAGCGTCGAGTCCGCCGTGCGGCCCCTTATGTCCCGGCCCAGGACGGCCTTGAAGGAGGGGAAGGCGTAGAAGGCGCCTTCGGGGTCGATGCACGACAGGCCAGGGATCTCGTTCAGCATCTTGACGATGATCCGGCGGCGCCGGTCGAAGGCCTCCCGCATCTCGGCCACCGCGGCCAAGTCGCCGCCCACTGCGGCCAAGGCCGCGAACTGCGAGACGTTGGCCACGTTCGACGTGGCGTGGGACTGATGGTTGGTGGCCGCCTTGATGATGTCGAGTGGGCCGATCATCCATCCCACCCGCCACCCCGTCATGGCATACGTCTTGGCCACGCCGTTGACCACCACGCACCGGTCGGCCAGTTCGGGCACCACGACCGGCATGGAATGGTGTTGGGCCTCGCCGTAGACAAGGTGCTCGTAGATCTCGTCGGTCAGCACCCACAGGCCGTGGTCGGCGGCCCAGCGCCCGATGGCCTCGATCTCGTGGCGGGGATAGACCGCTCCCGTGGGGTTGGACGGCGAGACGAAGAGGAGCACCTTGGTGCGCGCCGTGCGGGCCGCCTCAAGCTGTTCCAGGGACGCCCGAAAGCCGGTCGACTCGTCCGTTTCGACATACACAGGTACGCCGCCGGCCAGCGCCACCGACTCGGGGTAGGTCGTCCAGTAGGGCGCGGGCACGATGACCTCGTCGCCCGGGTCGAGCAGGGCGGCGAAGGCGTTGTAGATGGCCTGCTTGCCGCCGTTGGTGACCAGCACTTGCGCGGGCTCGACGGCCAGGCCCGAGTCCCGAGCCGTCTTGGCCGCGATGGCCTCCCGCAGTTCGGGCAAGCCCGAGGTCGGCGTGTACTTGTGGCTCTTCGGGTTGCTACAGGCGGCCTCGGCCGCCCTCACGATGTGCGCCGGCGTCGGGAAGTCCGGCTCGCCCGCCCCGAAGCCGACGACGTCTTCTCCCGATGCCTTCAATGCCTTCGCCTTGGCGTCGATGGCGAGCGTCGCCGATTCGGCGACGGCCCCGATTCGAGCGGAGATTCGGCCCATGGGCTGTCATGCTGTCACACGTGCCTGACCAGCCTGTGCAGCATTCGGGGGCGAGCTCGTCGCGGGACGGCGATGCGGGCGCACCGTCGCCTGGCGTGCGCGTTCCGGTGCGCGTTCCAGGCTCGGCCCCGGACATCACGATTCCACTGAGTCTGCTCCCGTCGGACGGGCGTTTCGGCTCCGGCCCGTCCAAAGTGCGGCCGGACGCGGTCGATGCGCTGGCCGCCGTCGCCCGCTCCTACATGGGGACCAGTCACCGCCAAGCCGGCGTTCGCTCGATCGTGGGGCGGCTGCGGGCCGGGTTGCGGTCTCTCTTCTCGCTGCCCGACGACTACGAGATCGTGCTGGGGAACGGCGGGACCACGGTTTTTTGGGATGCGGCCGTCTTTGGGCTGATCGAGCGCAAGAGCCAGCACCTGTCGTTCGGCGAGTTCTCCTCGAAGTTCGCGTCGGCGGTGGCAGCGGCGCCCCATCTCGACGCCCCCGACGTCATCGACGCTCCGCCTGGCACCCACCCGTTGCCAGCGGCGCGTGAGGGCGTGGATGTGTACGCCTTGACCCACAACGAGACGTCCACCGGCGTGATGATGGACGTGCGCAGGCCGGACGGCGCCGCGCCCGAGTCACTCGTGGCTGTGGACGCCACGTCTGGCGCGGGCGGGCTGCGTGTCGACCCGGAAGAGTTCGACTGTTACTACTTCGCCCCCCAGAAATGCTTCGGCGCCGATGGCGGGTTGTGGGTCGCTCTGTGTTCGCCCGCCGCGGTCGAGCGCATCGAGCGGATCTCGGCCAGTGACCGTTGGATTCCCGCGTCGATCGACCTCAAGACCGCCTTGGACAACTCTCGGCTCGACCAGACCTACAACACGCCGGCCCTCGCCACGTTGTTCCTTCTCGCCACGCAGGTCGACTGGATGCTCGAGGGCGGTGGGCTGGAGTTCGCCGCGGGCCGCTGCGACCATTCGGCCGAGAATCTGTACGGATGGGCCGAGGCGTCCAGCTACGCCACGCCCTTCGTGGCCAAGCCCGACGAGCGCAGCCGTGTGGTTGGGACCATCGACCTCGACCCGGCCGTCGATGCCGGGACCGTATGCCAAGTCCTGCGGGCCAATGGGGTTGTGGACACTGACTCGTACCGGAAGCTGGGCCGCAACCAGTTGCGCATCGCCATGTTCCCGGCCATCGAGCCCGAGGACATCATCGCCCTCACTCGCTGTATCGACTTCGTCGCCGACGCGCTGTCGTAACGCACAGGCCCCACTGGGCCGGCCCAGCGCAGGCCAGCCCAGCCTTGCGTTCACCGGAGCCTTGCGTTGACCGGAGCCTTGCGTTCACGCCAGTCGTACTGGGGCAGCTCGTCGACGGTCGTGCGCACCTGGTCGAGCCGCACGCCCCGGTCTCCGAGGTCCGTGCGTTGGCCCTCGGGTTGGCCCGTCCATTTGGCCTCTGCGTTGGCCCGTGTGTTGGCCCGTCCATTTGGCCTCTGCGTTGGCCCATGCGTTGGCCCGCAGGACCCCCACCACCATCGACCACGTGCGTTCGGCCGCTTCGTAGCCTTGACCTATCCGGCGTCACTTCCCCGTTGCTGCCATCCTCGCCGGCTCGATCATGCTGGCCGGTTTCGTCGCGCCCATTGACCGCATCGCCGATCTGGGTTCGCTCACCGGGGCACGGCACGCAGCATCGGTGCGGGCGCCTCGTCGACCCGTGTTCCCGAATGGCGCTCCCAACGCCTGGGCCGTCGTGGATGCCGACACCGGCCGCGTGATCGCATCCACGGGCGCGCGCCAGCCGCTGCCGCCCGCCAGCCTGTCGAAGGTGCTGACGGCCTTGGTTGCAGTCGACGCCATGCGCCCAGACACGCCAGTCCCCGTCTCCCACCGCGCTGCCGGTGCACCGGCATCGCGGATCGGGATGAAGGCCGGGCAGACCTGGTCGACCGAGGACGCGCTCAGGGCCATGCTGCTCGTCTCGGCCAACGACGCCGCGCTGGCCTTGGCCGAGAAGGCGGGAGGGCCCCGCGGCTTGGCCGGCTTCCAGGAGCGTCTCGCCATCCTGGCCAAACGCCTCGGCCTGGCCGACAAGCCGGTCCTACGCGACCCTGCGGGCCTCGACGACCAAAATGCCGTGGCCGGCGGGAACAAGGTCAGCGCCCGCGACCTGGCCATCGTCGCCCGTGCCGCCTTGGCCCAGCCTCGGATCACCGCCATCGTCGGCGTCCAGCAGTACAAGCTCCGCCTGCCGGACGGCACCAGCCGCCAGCTCATAAACCACAACAAGCTCCTGCGGACGTATCCCGGGCTCCTGGGACTGAAGACGGGCTTCACCAAGAAGGCCGGCGGATGCCTGTTGACCGTTGCTCGCCGGAACGGCCGAACCATGATCGCAGTGGTCCTGGCCACCAGCGACATATACGGCAACTCCCGGGCACTACTCGACTTTGGATTTGCCACCCGAACTCGCGACGAACCCCGAGCGGATGCCTTGCCCAAGGTGCCTGTGTCGACTCCTCCCGCGGCGGCGCGCAAGTCAAGTACAAGCACGACGAAGGGTGCGGGACGCGGACCTGGCGCCGGAGGAAGAAAGGCGCCCCCGACCCGCGGGGCGGGCACCTCGGGGTCCCGGGCGCCTCGGCCGCCTGCGCCGCCGCCCGTCACGATGCCGCCCGTTCGAGGCAACCGGCGGGTGTGAGCCCGGACGAACACACGCTGATCGGTCACCGAGCCCGACGCTGCCGCACGGTCCGCCGGAGTACCCAGACCACTCGCGGCAGGCTGGCGGCGGGACGGCTGCGAGTCGGCCGCCACGTGTCGCTGATCGGATCGCTCTTGGCTCCTCGAGGGGTGGGGGCCCGTCGGGGTTGGCTGGCCGCACGCATGGCACGCCCCGAACGCGGGGGTGCCGTTCGACTGGAGGGCGCCGCCGCCTGCGCCTCCGCGGTTGCGAGCCGCGAGCCGGACGGGCGGATCAGTCTCCGACGCGGACCGCTCGGTGGCGAGATGATGCTGGTTCCTGCCACGCTTGTCGGCGTGTCCTGGGCGGCCTTTCGTGCTCTCGCCGCGCTCGCGCTGGCCTTCTGCTGCGTGAGCGTCGGCGCGCTGAGCGTGACGTCGGCGGCCGCGGCAACCGTCAGGCCCCGTGCGCAAGCGACGCCCACGCCGCCCCCTCCTCCGCCCGCGCCTGCCCCACTGCCCAGGAGTTGGGTCTTGGTCGACGCCGACACCGGCGCCGTCCTCGAGGGTGGGCATGAGCGTGATCCACAGCGAGTGGCCAGCGTCTTCAAGGTCCTCACCGCCATCGTGGTGGCGGAGAACCTGGCAACGGATGCGGAGGTGCCAGTTTCCAGCCGGGCCGAGGCGATGCCCGCCCGCAAGATCAACCTGAAGGCCGGGCAGGTCTGGCAGGCCACCGACCTTCTGCACGCGCTCCTGCTGGTCTCGGCCAATGACGCGGCGGTTGCGCTGGCCGAGCGCACCGCGGGGAGCCTCGAGCAGTTCGGCGGGATGTTGGACGCCACCGCGGTCCGACTGGGCATGGCCGACCGGCCCACGCTTCGAGACCCGGCCGGACTCGATGACGAGTTCTCCGTCGATGGCGGCAATCTCATTAGCGCCCGCGACCTGTCCATCGCCACCCGCGCCTTCCTCTCCTATCCGCAATTGGCCGAGATCGTGGTCAAGCCCGACTACCGCTTCGCCGGGGGCGACGGCAACCCGCACCGCCTCCTGAACCACAACCGACTGATCAAGACCTATCCCGGTGCCATGGGCATCAAGACCGGCTACACCAAGCGGGCCGGGCACTCCCTGATCGCAGCGGCCCGACGAGATGGCCGCACCATGATCGCCGTGGTGATCGGCGCGCCGGACCCTTACGGGTCTGCGTCGGCCCTGTTGGACAAGGGATTCGCCACGCCTGCGGCCTCGGAAGGCGCGCTCGATCACCTGCCGCCCGTTCGACTCGGCACGGCGACGGATCCAGTCACCCACGCCGCGCCCGCGGCACGGCCGGTGTCGACGCCAACGGCCACGTCGCACAGCCGCACTATCAACGCCGACGCGGGCTCGATGGCCCTGCTCATTGTCGGAGGTGCGCCCGCGCTGGTGATACTCGCCCGTCGAAACCGGCATCGACGCCTGGCCCAGACGGCGTCGTGGCGGATGCAGTCCGGCCTGTAGAGACCGGCCCAGAGCGTTACGCAGCCGATCCAACACTCCGATCGCTCGTCGCCAACGCGGTACGAACGGCCTCACAGACCAATTCGGGCGCATACATCACCTCCTCGTGGAGGAAGCGGTACACGCGGTAGCCGTGGTTCTGGGCCTCTCGGTCTCGACGCCGATCCTCGGCCATGGCGTCGACCCGCCCATGCCACCGGCGGCTATCCGCCTCGATGATGACTTTGTCGGTCGGATACAAGATGTCCACCCGGCCGGGAAGGTCTCGACGCCACGGCAGCTCGTGCTGGAACACGAACCCGGACAGGCCGGCATCACGCAGCACGACGGCCAACTGCCGCTCCAACTCGCTCTCGGGCACGGTGACGCCAGGGCCGCGGGCGCCGACCAGCTCAAGGAGGGTCTTGATCCCGCGCTTGCCCGGTCGCCGCAGGGACGCGGCCAGGTCGAGGACGTCGTTCAATGAACAGCGGCGCGTGAGGTGGGCATCGTCCAAGGCCCGTTCCAGCCGACCGCGCCCGCACGTGGCAGCCACGTCGCAGAAGGTCCGGGCCATGGTGGTGACGGGCAGGCCGTCGAGCCGCGTGATGTGCCCGGCGCGCAGGTCCCGAGACTGGTGGACGAATGCCGGCGGGGAAGGCCGGTGGTGGTCGCCGTGCGGTGCGAGCAGGGTGACTGGGCCGGGCGGGAAGTTGAGGAGCCGGTGCATTGCGGCCGCGGCCTCGTGCGACACGACGGACTGCGGCCCTGCGTCAAGGTGCGCGAGCCACAACGACCGCGGCCATGACTCGGGGAATCCGGGAAGTGAATAGACCCCAGGCGCCACGCAAAGCCAGCGCCGCCGTCCGACGCGATGTTGGATGGCGCGATTATTCGCACCCGCACGCTGGCCTGGACGCGGCTGAACAGTCCGTACTGCCGGGAGGCGATCGCGGCGATGTCTTCGTCGAGCATGGCCCCGAGTCAATCGCCGGGGTGTAACAGCAACGTCGATACGCCCGATCTGGAGGACATAGGTACCCGCAGGGTGTACCTATGTCCTCCAGACGTGAAAAGCGCGGGCGGGCCGGCGGGGGTTAGCCGCCGCTGACGTCTTGGGGGCGTTCCTTGCCTGCGGCGATGAACGGCATCATCCCCCGCAACTCGGCCCCGACCACCTCGATCGGATGGGCGGCGCCCTTCGAGCGCAGGTCGTTGAATCGCACCCGCCCGCCCCGATTCTCGGCGATCCACTCCTGCGCGAACTCGCCCGACCGGATCTCGGCCAGAATCCGGCGCATCTCGTCCCGAACGGCCTCGTTGATGATCCGCGGCCCCCGCGTCACGTCGCCGTACTCGGCCGTGTCGGAGATAGAGAACCGCATCCCCGCGATGCCGTGCTCGTACATCAGGTCCACGATGAGCTTGAGCTCGTGCAGGCACTCGAAGTACGCGGACTCGGGCTGGTATCCGGCCTCGACCAGCGTCTCGAACCCGGCCTCCACCAGCGCCGTCAGCCCGCCGCACAGCACCACCTGCTCGCCGAACAGGTCCGTCTCGGTCTCCTCGTCGAACGTGGTGTCGAGCACGCCCGCACGGGTCGCGCCCAACGCGTGCGCATATGACAGTGCCAGGTCCCGCGCCTTGCCCGACGCGTCCTGGGCCACCGCGATCAACGACGGCACGCCGCCGCCCTCCACATACGTGCGCCGCACGAGATGCCCGGGGCCCTTCGGGGCGACCATGGCCACGTCCACCCCGGGCGGCGGCGGGATGAGGCCGAAGCGCACGTTGAAGCCGTGGGCGAACAACAAGGCGTCGCCCGACGACAGCGACGGCGCGATGTCGGCCTCGAACACGGATGCCTGCTCGGTGTCCGGCAGCAGCAGCATCACCACGTCGGCCTCGGCCGCGGCATCGGCGACCGACAGCACGCGCAGCCCGGCGTCAGCCGCCTTGGCCGCGGACGACGACCCCGACCGCAGGCCCACCCGCACGTCCACGCCCGAGTCCCGCAGGTTCAACGCGTGCGCGTGCCCCTGCGACCCGTAGCCGATGACGGCGACCTTGCGCCCGGCGATCAACCCGGCGTCGGCGTCCTTCTCATACGAAACCTTGGCAACCATCAACTGACCTTTCGGATCTGAGCCGGCGCGCGCCGGTCCAACTGGGGCAGCGCCACCCGGCCGGTGCGCTGGAGCTCGACGATGCCGAAGGCTCGCATGAGCTCCTCGAAGTCGTCCAGATTGCGAGGCTTGCCCGCCAGCGTGATCGTCAGGGCCTCGTGCCCGACGTCCACGATCTTGCCGCCGAACACGTTGACCAGCTCGATGACCTCGCTGCGCCTGCCCGCGTCGGCCCGCACCGTCATCAGCATGAGCTCGCGCTCGACTGACTCGGCCTGGTCGAGCTCGGTGATCTTGACCACGTTGATGAGCTTGAAGAGCTGCTTGGTGATCTGCTCGAGCGGGGCCGACTCCACGTCGACCACGACCGTGAGCCGCGAGAAGCGCTCGTCGTCCGTGGGCGCAACGGCCAGTGAGTAGATGTTGAACCCCCGCCGGGCGAACAGGCCCGCCACCCGGGCAAGCACACCGGCCTTGTTCTCCACCAGCACGACCAGCGTGTGGTGCCGGTTGGCACTGCCGACCAGCGCGCTCATTGCCGCACCTCGCGTCCCGGCGTCGGCCCGACCACGATGTCGTCGTTCGACAGGCCCGCAGGCACCATCGGGAACACCTTCTCGGAAGAGTCGGTGCGGAACTCGATGACAACGGGCCGGTCGTCCACCTCGTTGGCCTTGTCGATGGTGGCCTGCACCTCGTCCGGGTGCTCGACCCTGAAGGCCACGCAGCCCATGGCCTCGGACCACTTCACGTAGTCGGGCAGGTCGGGCGAGAGGTACACCTCGGAGTAGCGCTCGTCGTAGAACATCTCCTGCCACTGCCGCACCATCCCGAGATACGCGTTGTTGAGGATGGCCACCTTGATGGGGATGCGCTCGGCCGACGCGGTGACCAGCTCCTGGGCCGTCATCTGGAAGCAGCCGTCGCCGTCCACCGCCCACACCATGCGATCAGGCCTGCCCACCTTGGCCCCGATGGCCGCGGGCACGGAGAAGCCCATGGTCCCCAGACCGCCCGAGTTGATCCACGTGTACGGATGGTCGAACTGCCAGTACTGCGAGGCCCACATCTGGTGCTGGCCCACGCCGCTGGCCAGGATGCAGTCGTCCGGCGTCGAGTCCCGCAGGCACTCCAAGACGTACTGCGGCTTCAACGGGCCGTCGGCCTGGTCGGGCGAGGGCCGGTCGTACTGGAGCGGGAAGTCCTTCTGCCACTGACGGATCTGCGCCATCCAGGCCGAGCGGTCGGGCTGGGCCCCCTCGTCCAACGCGGCCACCGCCTTCACCAGCTCCTCGATCACCTGGCGGCAGTCGCCCACGATGGGCACGTCGGGTCGACGCACCTTGCCCAACTCGGCCGGGTCGATGTCGACGTGGATGATCTTGGCCTCGGGCGCGAACCCGCCGACCTTGCCGGTGACCCGGTCGTCGAAGCGCGAGCCGAGCGCGATCAGCAGGTCGGCCTTCTGCATGGAGGTGACGGCCGTGTAGTTGCCGTGCATGCCGGGCATCCCGAGGCACAGCTCGTGCCGGTCGGGGAAGGCGCCGCGCGCCATGAGCGTGGTCACCACGGGGATGCCGGTCATCTCGGCCAACTGGCGCAAGGCCTCCGCCGCCCTGGCCTTGAGGATGCCGCCACCCGCGTAGATCACCGGACGGCGTGACTCGGCGATCAGCTTGGCCGCCTCCTTGATCATCCGGGGATGGCCCTTGGTGTTGGGCTTGTAGCCGGGCAGGTCGATGGCGGGCGGCCACTCGTGCCACTCCATCGTGGCCTGCAGCACGTCCTTGGGCAGGTCCACCAGCACCGGTCCGGGCCTGCCCGTCGTGGCGATGTGGAACGCCTCCCTGATGATGCGCGGGATGTCCTGCGCGTCCATCACCAACTCGTTGTGCTTGGTGACGGACCGGGTGATGCCGACCGTGTCGCACTCTTGGAACGCATCGGTGCCGATGGCGGTGGACGGCACCTGCCCGGTGATGGCCACCATGGGCACCGAGTCCATGTAGGCGTCGCACAACGGCGTGACGATGTTGGTGGCCGCGGGCCCGCTGGTGACCAGGGCCACGCCGGGTCGCCCGGTGGCGTGGGCATAGCCCTCGGCCATGTGGCCCGCGCCTTGCTCGTGGCGCACGAGGATGTGGCGAATCGGCGAATCGATGATGGGGTCGTACGCCGGGAGGATGGCACCACCGGGAAGGCCGAACATGACCTCCACGCCTTCCATCTCCAGGCTCTTGATGAGAGCTTGCGCTCCGGTGAGTCTCATGGGTTCTCCCTGCCGGTGGAAACAAAACGACCTCCCGTCTGGGAGGTCGTGAAAACGCACGCGCGAGGTGATCGGGCGTGCGTTAGGTGCCTACGAGAATTCGGTGGGCGGACATCGCCGGTCAGTGTGACACGCCCTCGTCGTGCCACGCAACCGCCCCGCGCTCACTCCGCACCGCCGCCAGCCGATGATGTGGGCGTGAAGCAGTTCCGGGGGACGGGCCGACGCGGGCTCGTGCGCGGCTTGGCTGCGGTCGTCTTCGTGGTTGGCGCGGGCCTGCCCCGAGCGGTCGCCTCGGACGACGCCATCCGGCTCGCTCCCGGCCGGCCCATGGTCATCGAAGGCGTGCGCACGTCCAAGAAGGTGGTGGCCCTGACCTTCGACGACGGGCCGGACCCGCGCTGGACGCCCGCCATCCTCGCCGCCCTCGACCGCTACCACGCCCATGCCACCTTCTTCATGGAGGGCCAGTTCGTGGACCGGTGGCCGGACCTGGCCCGGCAGGTGGTGGCCCATGGCAACGAGGTGGGCAACCACACCTACAGCCATCCCGACCTGCGCGCCCTCGACACCGTGCACGTCACGGCCCAGGCCATGCAGACGACGGCCGCCTTCCAGCGCGCCGGCCTCCCGCGGCCGTTCTACTTCCGTCCGCCCAAGGGCCTGCTCGACGCCAAAGCCGAGGCGGGCGTGGCCAACGCGGGCCTCCTCATCGTCGAGTGGACGCCGGGGCTGTGCATCGAGAAGTGGGCGCGCGGGCACACGCCGGAAGAGGCGGTGGCGCCCATGCTGGCCAGGCTCGGTCCGGGCGAGATCATCCTGGGCCATGACGGCGGCATCCCCAACCGGGCCCGCACCGTCGCCGCCGTACCGCTTCTCCTGGCCCGACTGCGCGCCCGCGGCTATCGCGTCGTGAGCATCGGCGAGCTGCTGAAGTTGACCGGCGCGACGTCGTAGCGTTCCTCGCCGTGCGGCGACTGTCGGCCATCGTCCTGGCCCTCCTGCTCTTCGCCGCGTGCGCTGACGGCGGCGGCAGCGGCGACGGCAAGAGCGACGCCGCCGCGTCCAGCCGGACCCGGCCCGTCGTCTACGTGGCCGTGGGCGCCAGCGAGACGGTGGGCGTGGGCGCCGACGATCCCAAGACCCAGGCCTGGACCCAGGTCTTCTTCGACACCGCCCTCCCCAAGGGCTCAACATTCGTCAATGTCGGCATCTCCGGGGCCACGGTGGAGAAGGCCTTGGCCGAGGAGTTGCCCAAGGCCGTCGACCGCAAGCCCGATGTGGTGACGGTCTGGCTCAACGTCAACGACATCATCGCCCGCGTCCCCGTCGAGACCTACGAGACCCGGCTGCGGGCCTTGGTCCACGGCTTGCGCAGAGGCGGCAGCACCAACGTGCTGGTGGCCAACACCCCGCCCCTCGACATCCTCCCCCAGGTCCGTCCCTACGCCGCCCTGCTCGGCTCCGTGGTGGACGACATGAACGCGGCCATCGCCCGCGTGGTGCAGGACGAGCACGCGCAGCTCGTGGACCTGCACGCCGCGGGGCAGGCGGCCAAGGCGCGCGGCGATGCGGCCACGTTGGTGGGCGCGGACGGCTTTCACCCGAGCACCGCGGGCCACGCCGCGGTGGCCGCCGAATTCGCCCGCGTCTACTCGGCCCGCTGATTCACCCGGCCCGCCGACTCACGGCCTGCTGAGTCACGGCTCGGTGACCGCCCCCCGCTCGGCCCCCGTCACCAGGCGGGCGAACTTGGCCAGCACGCCCGTGGTGTAGCGGGGCTCGGGCAGCTTCCACTCCAGCTTGCGCCGGGCCAGCTCGGCTTCGTCCACCAAGAGGTCGATGGTGCGCCCGGGCACGTCGATGGCGATGCGGTCGCCGTCGGCCACGAAGGCAATGGGTCCGCCGTCCACGGCCTCGGGGGCGACGTGCCCGATGCAGAACCCGTGGGTGCCGCCCGAGAAACGGCCGTCGGTCATGAGCGCGCAGTCGGCGCCGCGCCCCGCGCCCTTCATGGCGCCGGTGACGGCCAGCATCTCGCGCATTCCCGGTCCGCCCTTTGGACCCTCGTAGCGGATGACGACGACCGTGCCCGGCTCGATGCCGCCCGCCAACACCGCGTCCAGCGCGTCCTGCTCGCCGTCGAACACCCGGGCCGTGCCCTCGAAGCGCTGCACGTCGAGCCCGGCCACCTTGACCACAGCGCCCTTGGGCGCCAACGAGCCGTGCAGGATGGCGATGCCGCCGTCGACATGGATGGGCGCGCTCAGCGGATGGATGACGGAGCCGTCGGGCTTGGGCGGGTCGAGCTGGGTCAGGTTCTCGGCCAGCGTGCGCCCGGTGACGGTGATGCAGTCGCCGTGGAGCAGTCCCGCGTCCAGCAGCTCGCGCATCACCACGGGGACGCCGCCGATGCGGTCCACGTCGACCATGTGGTACTTGCCGTGGGGCTTGGTGTCGGCGATGTGAGGCGTGCGCTTGGCCACCCGGTCGAAGTCGGCGAGGGTGAACTCGACCCTGGCCTCGTGGGCGATGGCCAGCAGGTGCAGCACGGCGTTGGTCGACCCGCCCAGCGCGCTCACCACCGCCACCGCGTTCTCGAAGGCCTCCTTGGTCATGATCTGCCGGGGCCTGATGCCCTGCTCCAACAGGCGCACCACGGTCGCGCCCGACTCACGGGCGTAGTCGTCGCGCCGGGAGTCGATGGCCGCGGGCGAGGCCGAGCCGGGCAGCGACATGCCCAGCGCCTCGCCCACCGACGCCATGGTGTTGGCCGTGAACATGCCCGCGCACGAGCCTTCGGTCGGACAGGCGTGGCGCTCGATGTACGACAACTCCTCTTCGGTCAGCGCGCCCGCGGCCCTGGCCCCCACGGCCTCGAAGACCGACACGATGTCGAGGGCCTCGCCGTTGCGACCGGTCCCCGGCATGATCGACCCGCCGTAGAGGAAGACGGACGGGAGGTTGAGGCGGGCCGCGGCCATGAGCATGCCGGGCAGGGACTTGTCGCACCCCGCGAACGTCACCAGGGCGTCGAAGCGCTCGGCGTGCATCACCGTCTCGACCGAGTCGGCGATGACCTCGCGCGACACCAGCGAGGCGCGCATCCCCTCGTGGCCCATGGAGATGCCGTCGCTCACCGCGATGGTGACGAACTCGATCGGGAAGCCGCCCGCCTCGCGCACGCCTTCCTTGGCCTGCTTGGCCAGACGGTCGAGCGGGAGGTTGCAGGGCGTGACCTCGTTCCACGACGACGCCACACCGACTTGGGGCTTGTCCCAGTCGGCGTCGGTCATGCCGACTGCCCGCAGCATGGCCCGGGCGGGGGCCCGCTCGAAGCCGTCGGTGACGTCGCGTGAGCGGGGCTTCATCTCGTTCGACATGCCGCCAATGTACGGCCGGACGCGACTGGAGGGCACGGCCGAGGCCATGCCCTCCAGCGCCGCTGGGGTGGATCGGTTGTCGCCGGGTCGGCGTCCGTGCGCTATCGCGTGCGGATGGCGGTCGCCGTCCTGCGCCGGGCCGCGATCAGCAGCAGCACGCCTGCGTTGCACAGCACGACGGCCAGGGCGGCCAGCAGGGCCAGGTTCTGGCCGGTGCGGGCCAGGGCGCCAGGCGCTGCGTTGACCGACGTGCCCGACACGGCCGCCCGCGCACCGCCGCGGTTGAAGGTGGCGCCCAGCACGTTGGTGCCGGTCCCGCCCGCCACGGCCGCCGGGGTGGCCGAGGCCAGGTTCGTCGCGGCCAGGTTCGTCGCGGCCAGGTCGGTGGACGCCGCATTGGCGGACGCCGAGCGGACCAGCGTGGCGCTCAACACGGCGCCCGCCTGCGAGCCCACCTGGGACAGCGTGTCGGTCCCGGTCGAGCCAGTGCCGGTCTTGGTCGAGTCGACGTCGGTCTTGCTGGTGTCCGTCTTGGTCGTGGTGTCGCTGTCGACATCGGTGTCGGTCTCGCGGCCCGTCTCGCCGTGGCGGTGCATGTTGCATCGGGTCTGGGTGTCGCGATCGGTGGTCGAGCCCTGCACACCGGTGGAGGTGGTGTCACTGCTCTTGGTCTCGTGCTCGGCTGCCGCTTTGTCCTTGCTTCGGCCCGCCTCGCCCGCCTTGGCTTGGTGCGCATGCTTGGGCTTGTGGCCACACCAGCCGTTGTTGTCGTCTTCGAAGTCGTCGTCATTGCCGCAGCCGTTGTTGCCGTCCTTGTCCTGGTCATAGCCACCAGAACCACCGGGCTTGTCGGCCCCGCCATTGCTCATTCCGTCCGGGTCCGATGTGGACTTGCCCTGGGTGCCGGACCGGCCAGAACTGGCGGTGCGGTCCTTGCCCGAGGGATGGTCGTTCGGCGTGCGGTCAGGCGTCTTGTGGCCCCCGCCGCCGCCCTTGGCCAGGGCCGCAGGGGCGAAGAACAGGCTCAGGACCACGACAATGAAGGAGGCAAGAACGGGGCGCAATCTCGGAAATGCAGACGTGCTGGTTGAAGTCACCGGCGTCGCTCCTTTGTCGAAACAACACCGGTGCGATGGGCCCGGTGTCCGTTAGGTGCAGCTTCTGATGGGCGTCTGTGTTCCCGACCACATTTGGCGTTAAACGCCACGTACGGTCACAAGTCAGTTCGCCCGCCGCCTACCCTCACCCGGATGCCGGACGTGGTGCGGGGTGACCGCCTGACCAAACGGTGGGGTGCCACCACCGCGTTGGCCGACGCCACGTTCGCCATCGGCACGGGAGTGACCGGTCTGGTCGGGGCCAACGGGGCGGGCAAGACCACGCTGCTCGGCATGGTGCTCGGCCTGCACCGGCCCGACGGCGGCACCATCGAGGTGCTGGGTCAGGACCCGGTGACCTTCGGGCCGCGGGTGCGGGCCCGAGTGGGCTATGCGCCCGAGCACGACGCCCTGCCCCCGGACATGACGGCCCACGACGTGGTCCGCCACCTGGCCGAGGTCCACGGCCTGCCTCGGCGGGCCGCCACCGAGCGGGCCAGCGACGTGCTGTTCGAAGTGGGCTTGGGCGAGGAGCGCTTTCGCCAGGTCGGCACCTTCTCGACCGGCCAGCGCCAGCGGGTCAAGCTGGCCCAGGCCATCGCCCACGACCCCGACCTCGTCCTGCTCGACGAGCCCACCAACGGCCTCGACCCTGTCCAGCGCGAGGAGATGCTGCACCTCATCCGCAAGGTCGGCCACGGGCTGGGCATGAACGTCGTGCTGTCGTCGCACCTCCTCGAAGAGGTGGAGCGGGTGAGCGACGCGGTGGTCATCCTGGACGGCGGCCGAGTGGTGGCGTCGGGCCGCATGGCCGAACTGCGAGGCACGGACTCCGGTGAGCTGGTCGTGCAGGTCGACGGCGCGTCGATCGACGCCGGACCAGCCTTGGTCGAACGGCTGCGCGACGACGGGGTGGCCGCAGTGGCCCGCGGCGAGCGGGTGGTGGTGGCCTTGGAGGGACCGGCCGTCTACGACATCGTGCGCGACGCGCTGGCCGACCTCGACATCGGGCTGCGACGGATGGAGCAACGGGTGTCGTCGTTGGAGGACGTGTTCATGGCCGCGGGGGACGACGAGTGAGCGACTTCATCGACATGTCCGGCCCGTCCGGCAGCCACATCTACGACGGCGGCTATCGCAAGTACACGGGCGAGCGGCTGGGCCAGTCGGCCGCGGTGTGGAGCGTGTGGCGTCAGACCGTGCAGCGGGTGATGGGCCTGCGCCGACCAGCGCGCTCGAAGGTGCTGCCCTTCCTCAGCGTGATCATCGCCTACCTGCCCGCGGCCGTCTTCGTGGGCCTGGTGGCCTTGTTGCCCAAGCGCATCAACCAGTCCGTGCTGCCCGCGTATCACGAGTACTACGGCTTCATCACCGCCGCCATCGTGCTGTTCGTGGTGTTCACCGGGCCCGAGGCCCTGTGCCCTGACCGGCGTTCGCGCGTGCTGAGCCTGTACCTCGCCGCGCCGCTGACACGAGCCACCTACCTGCTGGCCAAGGCCATGGCCGTGGCCTGCGTGCTGACCTTGGTCACGCTGGGGCCGCCGCTCCTGTTGTTGGTGGGCCGGGCCTTGCAGGGCGAGGGGCCGCAGGGGCCGTTGGGCTTCCTGTCCGTGTTCGCGCGCATCGCCGGGGCCGGGCTGATGATGGCCGTGTTCTACACCGCGGTGTCCCTGGCCGTGTCGAGCCTCACCGACCGCCGAGCCTTCGCCGCGGGCGGCACGCTGCTGGCCGTGATCGGGACGAGCATCGTGGCGGGCATCCTGGTCGGCGCCCTGCAACTGTCGAGCGGGTGGTTCCTGCTCAACCTCAACGTCCCGCCCCTCGAACTGGTGGCCCGCATCTACGGCATGCCAGGCCAGTTGAGCGCCCAGCCCACATGGCTGGTTGCCGCGTCGGTCGCAGGCTGGTCGGTAGCCGGGTTCGCCCTGGCCTGGTGGCGGTATCAGCGCCTGCGGGTGACCCGGTGACACGACAGTGGCAGGTGGTGACGTGACGGCCACCATCGAGGTCGACGCCCTCACCAAGTGGTTCGGCGACCTGGTCGCCCTGTCCGACGTGAGCTTCTCGGTGGAGCCGGGCGTGACGGCCATGCTCGGTCCCAACGGAGCAGGCAAGTCGACGCTGTTGCGCGTGCTGTGCGGTCTCACCGCGCCGAGCCGCGGGACGGTGCGGGTGCTGGGCCGGTCGCCCCGCGGCGACATCTCCCTCTACCGGCGCATCGGCCTGGTGCCGCAACAGGAGTCGCTCTTCGACGGGATGACGGCGTACGACTTCGTCACCGTGTCGGCCGAGCTGACCGGCATGGCCAAGGGGCGGGTGTCGGGCAACAAGGCCGCGGGCGCGCTGGAGCTGGTCGAGCTCGACCCAGCCGACCGTCGGCCCATCGCCGCGTACTCGAAGGGGATGCGCCAGCGCGTGAAGGTGGCGGCCGCGCTGGTGCACGACCCTGAGCTGGTGGTGCTGGACGAGCCCTTGGAGGGGCTCGATCCGCGCCAGCGGCTGCGGATGATCGAGCTGTTCCGCAGGCTGGGCGATGAAGGCCGCACCGTGCTGGTGTCGAGTCACGTGCTCGACGAGGTCGAGCGTTTCGGGTCGCGGGTGCTGGTGATCGTGCAGGGCAAGCTCGCCGCGGAGGGCGACTTCCGGGCCATCCGTGAGCTGATGGAGGACCGGCCTCACCGCGTGCGGGTTCGCTCCGACGACGCCCGTGCTCTGGCCGCCGGGCTGATGGACGCGGGCGCGGCCCTGGGCGTGCGGGTCGCGGGCGAGAACGTGGTCATCGACACCGATCAGGTCGGCGCCTTGCGGCGATCGCTGGCCGTGGTGGCCCGCGAGCGCGGCGCCCGGCTGTTCGAGGTGGTCCCGCTGGACGACGACCTCGAGAGCGTCTTCCGTTACTTGGTGGAGCGCCGATGACGTCGGCCTTCCGACTGGTGTTCGGCTCGCTCATGAGCAAGGGCAGGCTGGTCACGCTGGGCGTGCTCGGCCTCATCCCCGTGCTGTTGGGACTGGCCTTGCGAACGCAGGATTCGGGCGTGTTCAACAGCGCGTATCACGGGATCGTCGAGGCCTACGGGCTCGGCCTGTTGGTACCGGTGGTGTCGCTCGTGTTCGCCTCGGCCGCCTTCGGCGACCCGGTCGACGACCGCACCCTCGTCTATCTCTGGCTCAAGCCCGTCCCCCGCTGGCGGCTCGCCCTGGCCGCGCTCGGCGCGTCGATCTGTGTCGCCCTGCCCTTGGCCGTGGTGCCCATCGCCGTGGGCGTGTCCATCTCCGGGGCGGGAACCGAGTTGGTGCGAGGCGCGCTGGCGGGCACTGCTCTCGCCGTGATCGCCTACTGCTGCCTGTTCCTCGGACTGGGCCTGCGGGTGCGCAGGGCCTTGGTGTGGGGCTTCGCCTATGTGCTGATCTGGGAGGGGGCGGTGGCCCGCACGGCGCGGGGCGCAGCCCGGCTGTCGATCAACGTGCACGCCCGTTCCGTGGCGTCGCGCATCGCCCACCACGCGCTGCCGACCAACGGGTCCTCGATGCGGGTGGGCGTGGCCGTTCCCCTCGTCCTGGCCGCCGTGGCCTTCGCCATCACCGTGTGGTGGCTGGCCCGAGCCGACGTCGCCTGACCCCGTCTCATCTTTTCCACAGCAGCAGGTGCTGTGGAAAAGTCGCGGGGGTGGGAGTTACTGGGGCTTGGTGGAGGTGAGGGCCATGGTCGACTGCGAGTTGAACGTGACCGAGCCGATGGTGCCGTCGGTCTTTTCGTCGGCCCGCACGATCAGGCCCTTGGCCAGACTCACCCAGTTGGTGGTGTCGGTGGTGAAGGTGATGTCGCCGCTGCCTTTGAGCACGGCGTTGAGGACGACGGTCGGCACCTGCTCGCCGCCAATGGTCAACGTCTCGTTGCGCAGCACCTTGAACGATGCGTTCAGCGTGGTGGCCCCGTCGGTCGACGTCACCGTCCACGACCACGTGCGGCCCACCGTGGGCGCGCTGGGCACGGCCAGCACGGCCGGATTGGGCTTGAACTCTTTGGTGATGCCAGACCGGGACTGCTTGAGGTCCGCGAAGTAGGCGCCCTCGTCGAGGAAGCGCACCACCTGCTCGGTGCTGCCTTCCGGGCCCGACTGGGTGCTGTGCTGGTCGGCGCCTGCGGCCGGGTCGACCTTCAATGACACGGGCCCGTCCAGGGACTGGTCGCCGAAGGCCGACGTATGGGCCTGGCCGCTGCGGTTGTAGGTGTAGTTGCCGGGCGCGGTCGGGCTGACCTTGCCTGCCGCCGCGGCGCTGCCCGACCCACTCCCTGATCCAGATGACGTGCCTGCGCCCGATCCGCTTGACCCGCTCGAAGGGCCAGACCCGGCGGCCGCGGCCTGACCGCCGCCGGCCGACTTCTGGGCCGCGGCAGTGGCGCCTTGACCCGTGCCCGTGGCGTTGGGCGTGGCCGGGTCGACCGTGGTGGACGGGGCCAGGGTCGTGGTCGGACCGGTGGTGCTGGTCGACTTGGCGCGGGCCGAGTCGTCCTTCTTGGCGCCGCAGCCGGCCAACAGAAGCGATGCGGCCAAGGCCCCAGCCATCAGGCGTTGCATGCCGTTCAGCCTACGAGATTTCGACTTCTCCACAGCACCTGCTGCTGTGGAAAAGATTCAGGAGGGGCCAGATTCAGGGGTTGGCGCGCTGTTGCAGCAGGGCGGTCACGTCCTTGCCGTTGGCCTTGCCACCGGTGGCCCGCATCACCTGGCCCACGAAGAACCCGACCACCTTGGCGTCGCCCGCCTGGAACCGCTCCCACTCGGCCGGGTTGGCGGCAATGGCCTCGTCCACCGCCGCAGCCAGCGTGTCCGAGCCCATGGCCTCGAAGCCTCGCCGGGCCGCGATGGCCTCGGGGTCGCCGCCGTCGGCCAGCAGCTCGGCCAGCACCTGCTTGGACTGGGTCGCGGTCAGCTTGCCGCCGCCCTCCAACAGCAACAGCTTGGTGAAGCCGGCCGGGTCGAGCCGACGGGCCGAGTCCAACGCCGACGCCAACTCGTTGGCCGCCCGGTTGACGGCCAGTCGGGCATCGGCCCCGCCCGCCACCGCGCCCAGCACCAGCGTGTCCAAGTCCAACTCGACCACGGTGGCCACCGCGCCCGCGGCATCGGCGTCCACCACCTCCATGAGCCGGGCCCTGCGCTCGGCGGGCAGCGGCGGGAGCGCGTCGCGCACCGCGGCCTGCCACTCGGCCGAAGGAGCGAGCGGGACGAGGTCGGGCTCGGGGAAGTACCGGTAGTCGTACGCCTCCTCCTTGGACCGGCCCGACAGCGTGCGTCCCTCGGCCTCGTTCCAGTGGCGCGTCTCCTGGTACACGGACTCGCCCCGGCCCAACAGGTCCCACTGGCGCCGGGCCTCGTACTCGATGGCCCGGCCCAACGAACGCAAGGAGTTGAGGTTCTTGATCTCGCACCGGGTTCCGAGCTCGGTCGACCCCGGCGTGCGCACGGAGACGTTGGCGTCGACCCGCAGCGACCCCTCCTCCATCTTCCCGTCCGACGCGCCGGTGGCCACCAGGATCGACCGCAGCTCGCTCACGTACTGGCGGGCCTGCTCGGCCGACCGGATGTCGGGCCGCGACACGATCTCGACCAGCGGGACCCCCGCCCGGTTGTAGTCGACCAATGAGTACTCGGCGTCGTGGATGCGACCACCGCCGCCCACGTGCGTGGTCTTGCCGGTGTCCTCCTCCATGTGGGCCCGCTCGATGCCGATGCGCGTGCCCTCTGGGAGCTGGAGGTGGCCGTCGACGTTGATGGGCTCGTCGTACTGGCTGGTCTGATAGTCCTTCGGCATGTCGGGATAGAAGTAGTTCTTGCGGTGGAAGATGGACGGCTTCACCTCGCACGCCAGCGCGGTGCCGATGCGCATGGCGTAGTCCACCGCCTGCCGGTTGAGCACCGGGAGCGAGCCGGGCAGGCCGAGGCAGTCCGGGCAGAGGTGGGAGTTGGGCTCGTCGCCGAAGGCATTGCGGCACCCGCAGAACAGCGTGGTGGCGGTGCGCAGCTCGCAGTGCACCTCCAGTCCGATGACCATCTCCCATGTCGAGTTGGTCAAAGGGACGCCTCCAGTGCGCGTGCGGTGCGGAACATGACCTGCTCCCCGAGGGCGGGCGCCAGCACCTGCACGCCCACGGGCATGCCGTCGTCGCCGCTGCCGTACGGCACGCTGGCCGCTGGATGGCCGGCCAGGTTGGACGGGATGGTGCACACGTCCGAGAGATACATCGCGAGGGGGTTCTCTGCCTTGGCCCCGAAGGCGAAAGCGGTCGTCGGCGTCGTCGGCGACAGCAGGACGTCGAACTGCTCGTAGGCCGCGTCGAAGTCGCGGATGATCAACGTGCGCACCCGCTGGGCCTGGCCGTAGTACGCGTCGTAGTAGCCGGCCGACAGCGCGTAGGTGCCGAGCATGATGCGGCGCTTGACCTCGGGGCCGAAGCCCGTGGCGCGCGTCCTGCCGTACATCTCGGTGATGTCCTTGCCCTCGACGCGCAGGCCGTAGCGCACACCGTCGTAGCGGGCCAGGTTGCTGGAGGCCTCGGCGGGAGCGATGAGGTAGTACGCCGAAAGGCCGTAGATGGCGGCGGGCACCGTCGCCTCGGAGACCTTGGCACCCGCCGCCGAGAGCGCGTCGGCCGCCGCGTTGACGCGGGCGGCCACGTCCGCGTCGATGCCGTCCATGAGCTCGCGGACGAGTCCGACGCGCAGACCGTCCACGCCCTCGTCCAGCGACTCCAGCAAGCGGGGCGCGGGGCGCGGGATCGACGTGGAGTCCGCCGGGTCGTGGCCGGCGATCACCTCGGTGAGGAGCGCGGCGTCGGCCACGTTGGTCGCGAACGGCCCGATCTGGTCGAGGGAGCTAG
>JAUTXP010000001.1 GCA_030837965.1 Acidimicrobiaceae bacterium
GCTGCCGTCGGGCAGGCCCGGGAAGTGGCCGCCGGTGCGGCCCTCGAAGGCCAACAGCGCGTCGTCACCCTTGGCCGTGACGAGCACGTTGGCCCCGGCGGGAGTCAGTTCCTCGACGGCCCGACACGTGCGGTCGCGCAGGTCCACATAGGCCTCGGACATGCGCCGGGCATGGGGCGTCCACTTGGTCGACCACTTGGCCTCGAAGCGGGCCCGGTTGCGATTGAACAGGTCGTCGTAACGCTCGGAGTCGAGGACGGTGCCGAGCGAGGCCTGGCCGAAGTGGTGGACGAAGGCGTCCTCCGCGCACATCAGCCGGAAGCCCGCGGCCCGGGCCCGCATGGCGTAGTCGTCGTCCTCGAACAGTCCCAGTTCGAACGACTCGTCCAGCGCGCCGATCTGCTCGAAGGTCGAACGCCTGCCCGCGACACAGAACATGGCCAGCATCCCGATGTCGAACCCCCGGCCGGCGAAGGCACGCGACCGGGCGGCCGCGAACTCGGCCAGCTCCCCCACGGTTCGGTAGGGCGACTCGATCTCGGCCTCGTTGCACGTGCGGCTCGTCGTCGGGCCGACCAGGCCAACGGCGCCGTCGGCCAGGTGGGCCAAGAGCGGCCGCAGCCAACCGGGCGTGACGATGGTGTCGTTGTTCAACAGCACGACCGTCTCGCCCCTGGCCGCCGCGATCCCGGCGTTGTTGCCCTTGGCGAAACCCATGTTCCGGTTGAGCGACACGACGCGCACCCGGCCGTCCAGCCGGTGCAAGGCGTCGAGCAACTGCGGGGTTTCGTCGGTGGACCCGTTGTCCACGACGACGACCTCAGCGGCGGGCGCGTCGGCGTCGGCCAACAGGCTCTCGAGGCACATGGCCGTGAAGCGCACGCCGTTGTGCACGACGACCACGATGCTGACCTCGGGAGCTTGGACCGGCGCCGGCGCCGGCCTCCGCCCGGCCGCCTCGCGCAGCCTGCTGCGCACCAGCGCGTCGACGGTGGCGGTGGTGGTGTCCAACAGCCGCAACGGCCAGCGGGACACGGACTGAAGACACAGCTCCGCGGGCAGGCCGCGAAAGCGTGACGCCGGGCCCATGTGCCTGTGGGTAGGCCGGATGCCGATGCGGTCGAGCAGGTCGCCGAGCACGACATCGGCCGCGAAGAACTCCTTGGCGATCTCACGGGCGCCCCGTTGGTGGACGGCGTAGTTGGCCCGCAACTCCTCGACCGCGGCGACGGCCTCGTCCATGGTGAGGAACGGGAACAGGCCCTTGCCCGTGGGCAGCGTGTCGCCGAAGCCGGTGTCCTGGGTCAGCACCGGCCTGCCCGCGGCCAGGTAGGTGGCGCTGCGATCGCTGAACCAGCCCGTGTGCAGGCGGATGTTCTGGTCCTTTGCCACCGTGTACTCGCCGTAGGAGGATGCGATGAACCGGCGATAGTCCTCCACGGACGCGGCCGTGAGGAAGGGCGGGCGCGTCTCCCACCCATGGGCTTCGAGCAGGACCCGGTCCTCGGGCTGGCAACTGCTCAACGCCAACTCGAAGGCCTGGTTGGTGCGGGCGGGCAGGTCGAGGAATCGAAGGAACTCGAGGTGCTTGCTCCAGTGGTAGGTCTGGTCCTCGATGGCCACCTCGCGGTGGAGCTGGCGCCAGTTGCCGACCGTGGTGAGAACTGGCCTGGCGGGCACGTCCACGTCCTGCCAGAAGTCGAGCACCACCGGCTGACGGGTGGGCATGAAGTCGAAGCCCGGTGTGACAGGCAAGCCGCAGCCGGGCTTGCCGAAGTTCTCCCCGAAGGTGAAGAAGGCGGAGTGCACGCCCGCGTACTCGAGAGCGTCCTTGTTGCCCGCGGCCAACTGGACCTGCAACTCCACGGGGTCGGTCTCGAGCAGCACCAGCTTGCCGGTTGCGATGTGTTCGTCGCGCGGCTTGGTGGACCCGTGCAGGTTGATGAGGACGGCGGCCGAGCGGTACAGCGCTTGCAGCTCCGACTCGGACATGCCGAAGTGGCGGCGGCCGCCGTGCTCGGCGTGGTAGGCCCAGCGGCCAGACAGGCCGAACTGACGCATGACGCCGTCCACGAACGACGCGGCCCGCTGCCAGCCGTCGTCCTGGGGCTCGTCAAAGAAGGCGGTCGGCGTCATGCCGTGGTCCTCGACGTACCAGACGTCGCAGCCGAGGCGCTGCAAGCCGAGCAGGTAGTGCACGGTCTGCCAGATCACCCCGGGCACTGGGATGCGGCTCATCATCCCGAGCACCACGACGCGCGGAGCAGAGAGGGTCCCTGTGGTCATCGGGGGCGACTCGCCGTCAGGTTGCGAACGGCATCGAGCAGGACTTGGCCGGGCGGGCGCTGGCCGGGCCGGTCTGACGACGAAGGCGTGCTGGGTCGCCTGCCCGAGCGCCACCGCGTGGTGAGGCGTCTGGCCTCGTGGCGCAGCCTGCCCACCACATGGCGGAAGGACGCGAGCTGACGGCCGTAGTCCACCCGCACGACGATGGAGCCGGGGACGGGGCGCACGGCCATGACAGCGGCGGGCCTGCCCACCACCTCGGCCCGGGCACTGACCACGGGCACGCTCCGGGGGCCAGACGAGGCGTCGATGGTGGCCATCGCAGGGGCGTCGATGACGACGGTCCCGGTCTCGGTCCCGGTCCCGGTCCCGCTCTCCGTCTCCGCGTCGGGCGCCTCCGCCGCCGTGGTCGGATCGACTACCCGCACCACGACCTTGCCGATGGTGTGCTCGGCCTTGAGCGCCTTGCCCGAAGAGGTGTCCTGCAGGAAAAAGGTCATCCCGTCGGCCACCCAGTCGCCCGTGGTCCGCACCTGCTCTGCGGGCGATGCGGGATCGTGCTCGGCCGTGGCGAACAGCGGGCCGTCGGGCCCGTCGATGTGGACCTCGGTCGTCTCACAGCCCACCGCCGTCCAGCACAGCTCGGTCACGCCTTGGGTCTGGCCGGGCTCGACCACGATGGGGTTGGGCTGAGCCGAGAACGACGCGTTGGGCAGCGGGGGGACAGACAAGTGGTGCTCCTCGTGGGGATGCGTGGGCGCGAACGACAACATCTGGGCCCGGGCCAGTTCGGCGGGCGACGCGGCTCGGGCGCCGCGCATGCCGTCCACCACGGACTCTGCGATACCGATGCGGGTGCGGATGCGCTCGGCTTCGGCCACGCCCGCGAACTCGGGCGGCACTTCGGCCTCGGCCTCGGCGCTTGCATCGACGGCCTCGTCGTCGTGGTAGCGCATCCGGTGCGAGGCCTGGACCTCGTGCAGCAGGCGGTACAGGCCCTGTCGGCCCATCAACTCGGTATGCGTCCCCTGCTCGACCAGGCGCCCACCGTCGAGCACCAGGATGCGGTCGACGCTGCGAAGGGTCGAGAGCCGGTGGGCGATCATGAACGTCGTCCGCCCCTTCATCAGCAGCTCGAGCGAGTCGAGGATGACGGCCTCGGTGCGAGAGTCGATGGACGACGTGGGCTCGTCGAGGATCAGGATCGGGGCGTCCTTCAAAAAGGCGCGGGCCACGCAGATGCGCTGGCGCTCGCCGCCGGAAAGGGCGGTGCCGTTCTCGCCCAGCAGCGTGTCGTACCCCGCGGGGAGGTCCTTGATGAAGTCGTGGGCATTGGCCGCGATGGCGGCCTGCACGACCTCCTCGATGGTGGCGTCGAGCCTGCCGTAGCGGATGTTGTCGGCCACCGTCCCCGAGAACAGGAACGGCTCTTGCAACACCACGCTGATCTGCTCGCGCAACGACTTGAGGGTGACGTCGCGAATGTCGACGCCGTCGACCAGCACGCGCCCATCGGCGGGCTGCACCAGGCGCGAAAGCACGCCCATCAAGGTGGTCTTGCCTGCGCCCGTGGGACCCACGATGGCGATGGCTTCGCCAGGGGCCACGTCGAAGCTGATGTCCTTCAGCGTTCCCTCGCGCCCGCCGTAGGAGAACTGCACGTTCTCAAAGGTGACTGCGCCACGCACCGGCGCCAGGTCGACCGCGCCAGGCGCGTCGTCGATCTCTGGGACCTGGTCGAGCAACTCCAAGGACATGGCCAAGAAGATGAACTGCTCTTGCAGGCCGGCCATGCTGTGACTGATCTGCTGCAGGGGCCCGTAGACCGAATGGACGTAGGCGATCACGACCAGCATCTGGCCCACGGTCAGGTCGCCCCGCAGCACGTGGAGGGCGCCGAAGCCGAGCACGAGCGCTGTGCCGAAGGCGGTGATGACGTTGACCACCAACGAGAACAGGGTCTGGCGCACGGTGACGTCGACTCGGGCGGCCACCGCCTCCGTGGCCTGTTCGACGAAGCGCCTGTGCTCGTACTTCTCGCGGTTGAACACGGCGATGACACGCAGCATCGACATGGCCTCGATGACGATGTTGATGGAGCGCCCCTCCAGGCCACGGACGTGCCTGAGGCGGGGCTCGATGCGGTTTCCGTAGAAACCGACCGAGTAGTAGATGAAGGGCGTCACCAACAGGGCCAGCAGGGCCAGGCCGTGGTCGATGCGAAAGGCGATGTAGGCCATGCCGCCCAGGGTCAGCGCGCTCTGGGCCAACGGGGGCAGGGCCACGGTGATGTTGCCCACCGAGGACGACTCGTAGTTGATCCGGGCGATGAAGTCGCCCATGGAACGGGCGTCGTGGAAGGCGACCGACTGGCGCAGGGCGTTGTCCACCAGGTCGCTCCGGAAGCGCAGGATCATGCGCTGCGAGAGCTTGGTGTTGACGTATTCGTTGAGCATGGCCAAGGCATTGATCAACAAGGCGATGGCCAGGCCGGCCACCACGCCCACCACGATCAGCCGGTAGGGCGAGACGCCGAACGCGTTGGTGATCCACTGCGGCACCGGCTTGGACTGCTTGTTGCCGGAGTGGCTGCCCAGCACGCCGTCGATCAGGAAGGCGAGGGGCCAGGGCTCGGCCAAGGCCACGATGGCGCTCAGCACCATGGCGATCACCGAGCCCGCAGCCAGGCGCTTGTGCGGGCGCAGGTACGGCAGCACGCGCCAGATGAGCTTCCAGTGGCGCCTCATGCCCGCACCTCCTCCACCAGCTCGTCGAGGGAGATGATCGAAGGGTGGGTCACGTAGATGGTCAGCACCTTGCGGACCGCCGCCGGCGCATGCGAGTAGTCGACGTTCTCCTCCACCGGGCGAGCGGCGGCGAGCAATGCCCGTCGCAGCACCGGGCCGAGGCGCAGCGCGCCTCGGGCCAGGTCGGCCGCGATCCATGCCCCCACGATCAGCGCCACCTCGCGCTGGCCCATCCACCACGTGGCGGCCATGGCCCCGACGAAGGGGACGAGGCGCGACACCGACACGTGCTTGCGAACACGCGCCTGCACGGTGCCTTGTGGGAAGGCGCTGGTGACCAGTCGGCCCGAGACCAGCCACGAGCCCACGACAGACGCGTCGTAGTCCTCCCATCCGGTGAGCACGTCAGCCCGAAAGCGGGCATGGCGAAGGCAGGCCACGAACTGCTCGGCCGTCTCGGGGCGGGGGCGGACCTCCGGGAACAAGAGGACCCCGCCCTTCAGGCGGGTGACTGGCCCCGGCAGGGTGACGGGCTCGTGGCCGCGGCGGGCGTCGGCGCTGTCGCGCAGCCTGCCCCACATGCGGGCCGCGGGCTGCAGCACGTGCAACACGGCCACGCCGGCGCGAAAGCGCGCCCGGCTCGACCGGGACAGTCGACGGGGGGCGCTGGCCCGCCATGCGTCGGCCAGCAGCAGCCCGAGCAGGCCGAGCACGGCGACGACAGGGACAAGCGCGGCCGGGCGCCAGAGCAGGGCGAGCGGGGCCATCAGCGGTGAGACCAGCGCCAGGGGCATGCCCACTTGATGGGCGATGTCCAGGCCGTGCGAAGGAGCGGCGTAGACCGACTGGTAGGCGGCGCTGCCGAAGGTGCCGCGGTAGATGCGCTGGCGGCCGCGGGCGGTGGCGCCGGGCTGGTAGATGCGACCCCGCCAACGGGCCGTGCCCAAGCCCGTGAACCGGTGGGGATGGCGGGCCGCGACCAGGGCCTCGGCCCGGCCGTAGCCCCGCTGCTGGCGCAGGTACGGGCGCAGCCCAGCCCGGCGGTGATGCCACACCAAGGCCGCGGGGTGAAAGCCGATCTCCCAGCCCAGGTCGAGCACCTTCCAGCACACGTCCACGTCGTCGCCCGCGGCCGTGTAGACCGGGTTGAAACCGCCCGCCTCTTCGAGCACGCCCTTCCAAAAGGCCATGTTGCAACCGGGGATGTGCTCGGCCCTGTCGTCCGCGGTCAGCACATGGGCCGGGCCTCCGGGCGAGCAGGCGACGGCCTGTGCACCGAGGGGGTCGTCCACGGGCGCAACGTTGGGGCCACCCACGCCGCCCACCGTGCGGGCGTCCAGCCCGAGGGCCAGGAAGTAGGGCCACTCCGGCGAGGGATACGCGTCGCTGTCGAGGTAGGCGATCAACTCGCCCGTGGCCTCGCGGATGCCGGCGTTGCGGGCCACGGAGAGCCCGCCGTGCTCGATCGGCACCAGGCGCACGCCCCGGCCCACGTGCTCGTAGCGGCGGGCGATCTCGGCTGTGGCATCGGTCGACCCGTCGTCCACCACCAGGATCTCGAGGTTGGGATAGGTCAGGCGGGTGGTGTGGTCCAGGCACTCGGCCAACGTGGCCTGGGCGTTGTAGGCGCACACCACCACGGAGATGGACGGCCAGCGAGCGTCGAGGTCGGCCACGGTGCGCGTGTTCCATTGCCGGGCCACATCCAGCGCAGGCTTGGCCGAGCGGTCGGCCCGGGTGAGCCCGAAGTGCCAGCCCTCGACGGCGGCGTCGCCGACCCACCACTCGTCGGTCCACGAGAACACGCACGTGCCCGCCACGCCCCGCTCGATCGACGTCTCCAGTTGCCGGCCGAGCGACGCGGCCTGGGCCGCCTCGCCCGCCGCCGTCCCCAGCGAGTCGGCGCCCACCTCGCCCAGCACCAGCGGCCTGCTCCCTGCGATGTGGTGCAGACGTGTGAGATAGCGGCGGAAGTCGGCCTGGCGGTCGAGGTAGACGTTGAAGGTCAAGAAGTCGAGCCCGTCCAACGGGAGGTATTCGGCCGTCGGGTAGTTGGCGTACGTCACCAGCCGGTCGGGGTCCTCGTCGCGCGTGACGTCGACCAGCCGGTTGATAGCGCGAGCCATGGTGTCGGTCCCGTTCCAGCGCACGACGTCGGCCGGGATCTCGTTGCCCAGGCAGACGGCCAGCACCTGATCCGCGCCCGCCAGCCTGCGCACGGCCTGTCGGACCTCGGACGCGGCGGCCGACGCGATGCGACGCCGCTCGCGCCCCGACGCCCCCACCATGTAGCGCCAGTCCGCATAGAAGAGACCGGCCAACACATAGAGCCCGTGGTCGGCAGCCGACTCCAACAGGTCCTCGGTGGGCTCGGTGTAGGTGCGCACGACGGTGAAGCCCGCGTCGCGCATCTGGGCCATGTCATCGTCCATGCGGGCCCGGTCGGGGAAGCGGGCGCCGTCCGCGGCCCGCGGCTCGAACGTCCCGTAGGTCACGCCCCGGAAGCGAAAGCGCCTGCCCGCCCGGGCGAACTGCTTGCCGTCCACCTGCACCCGGCCCCGGCCGCCGTCGTGATCAGCGCGCGCCGACGCGGACCCGCCCGCGAGCAGATCACCCGGCCTGTCTATGCGCCCCCCGGCGTGGCTCACGATGTCACTTCCTGCCGACGCCCTCGTAGGTGAAGCCGGCGGCCCGGGCCTGAGCGGGCTCGAACAGGTTGCGGGCGTCGACCATGCCGGCAGAGGCCATCAGCTCACCCGCCTTGCGCAGGTCGACCTCGAGGAACTCGTCCCACTCGGTCAGCACGACGAGCACGTCCGCGTCCTGGCATGCGGTGTAGGCCGACTCGGCCAGCTGCACGCCCCGGATGGGACCCTGGGCGGTCGGGTCGTAGGCCACGACCGTCGCGCCCTTGCGCAGCAGCCGGTCGATGACGGCCAGGGCTGGGGAGTCGCGCAGGTCGTCGGTGTTGGCCTTGAACGTCAGCCCCCACACGGCCACGACGCGCCCCCGCAGCATGCCGCCCGCCATGCGCTGGACCTTGGCCGCGATGCGGGCGTACTGGCTGTCGTTGGCCTCGACCACGGCCCGCAGCAGGTCGAAGGCCACGCCCGCCTCGTCCGCGATGCCGATGAGGGCCTGTGTGTCCTTCGGGAAGCAGGACCCGCCCCAGCCCGGGCCGGGCTGGAGGAACTCCATGCCCACCCTGCGGTCGAGCCCGACGCCGATGGCAACCTGGGCCACGTCGGCACCGAGTTCGTCGCACACCGCGGCCACCGAGTTGATGAACGAGACCTTGGTGGCCAAAAAGGCGTTGGAGACGTACTTGATCATCTCGGCCACCAGCGGGTCGGTGATCATCACCGGGGCGTCGAGGTCGGCATACAGCTCGGCCACCCGCTCGGCCGCGGCCCGGTCGTCGGCGCCGATGACGATGCGGTCCGGGTACAGGCAGTCGCGCACGGCCGCACCCTCGCGGAGGAACTCGGGGTTGGACACCACGTCCACGTCCCTGCGCTGCAAGGCCCGCTCCACCACCCGCGCCGAGCCCACGGGCACGGTCGACTTGGTGACGACGGTGGCCCCCGGAACCAGGTAGGGCCCGATCTCTTGGGCCGCGCCCTGGACGTAACGCAGGTCGGCCCGGCCGTCGTCGCCCTGCGGGGTGGGCACGCAGATGAAGACGAACTCGGCGTCGGCCACTGCATGCTTCGACTCGGCCACGAAGGACAGCCGCCCCCCGGCCAGCCCGTCCACCACCAACTGCTCCAGGTCGGACTCGAAGATGGGCAGCTCGCCCCGGTTGAGGCGCTCGACCTTGGCCTCGTCGATGTCGGCGCACACGACTGTGTGGCCGAGATGGGCCAGGCACGCGCCGGTCGTGATACCGACGTAGCCACTGCCAACAACTGCGATCGTGCTCACTGCGGCCCCCTCTTGAACGCTCTCGGCGCGTCAACCAGTCTGCGAAGCGGTATTCGGGTCGGACAGGGGGCATACCCCCCACTTCGCGTGGCCGTCAGATGAATTCCGTGGTCGGCGCGGCCCCTGAAAGGGACGAAGGCGGCATATCGATACCGGGGCCGGCCACCTGGCGCGGCGCCAGGACGGCCTGGGCCAACTCGGCGCACGACACGTCGTCCAGCACGCAGGGCCACCCGTCGAGCCGAATCCCTGATGGCCACATGTCCTGCGTGGCCCGGGCGCCCACCACCACGACGCGCGCCCCCTCGGCGGCCACGATGCGCAGGCATGCGGTCAGCGGCGGGTCGGGCAGCGCAGCGGAGACGACGACCACCTCGGGCGCCAAGGCCCGACAGCGCAGCAGCAGTTCCTCGACCGTGCGCGCCCGCCCCACCACCCGGCCGCCGCCGCGTTCGAGCAGATGCACGAGCACGTCTTGATGGAGCAGGTCGGCGTGAGCCACAACGACCGTGGCCGCCGTGGTCTCGCCTCGCAGGCCGCTCATCGACACAGACGCTCCGGTCATCGACCTCGACGGTACGAAGGGCGTGCAGCGCGGGACAGAAGGATGTTCCCCCATGCCGAACTAGGGGTTGGGCCCTCCAGGCCGCGCCCCCGCTAGCCACGCGGGCGGGCGGGCCGGCGCCGGCGAGAGGCCGTCGTCAGCCCGGCGCCGACCAGCAGCAGCACCACGCCCATCAGCAGCGACAGCATGGTCTCGCCGCCGGTGAAGGCCAGCACGCCCACGTCGGTGCGCTCGAAGACCTGGCCCAGTACGACGGTGCCCGAAGGCGGCGAACCCGGGGTGCGCTCGAACTCCCGACCGAGGACGGCGGTGCAGGTGACACTCAGGGTGTCCAGGCAGACCTCGTGATGAGGCGGCGTGCACGGGTGCTCGACCGTGTCGGTGCACGGGGGCGGCGGGGTGCAGGGATGGCTGGGCGTGTCGTGGCACGGCGGCGGCGGCGTGCAGGGGTGGCCGGGCGTGTCCTGGCACGGGGGCGGCGGCGGGGTGCACGGGTGGCCGGGCGTGTCGGTGCAGGGCGGCGGCGGGGGCGGGGTCTTGCAGCCCGTGTGGGCCGGGTTGGTGCGCCCGATCCCGTGATTGCCGTCGCATTCGTAGCCGTTGTTGTGATCGCTGCCGTTCGGGTTCTGGCCCTTGGGGTTCTTCTCGTCGGCCTTGCCCACGCAGCCCGCGCAGGGCTTGCCGGTGGCCTTGCCGTTGCCATTGCCGTTGCCTGATGCCGAGCCGTCGCAGGTGTCGTCGTAGGCGCCGCTGTGGTTGGCGCCGTTGCCGGTCGAGCCGTACGGCGTCTGGTGGCAGCCCGCGTTCTTGTTGCCGGTGGCGGTCGACTGGCTGGACTGGGTCGACTGGCTGGACTGGGTCGACTGGCTGGGCTGGGAGGTGGTCGCCGCGCCGCTGCCGCTTCCGTCGTCGGTCGTGGCCGAGTCGGTCGAGCCCGTCGACCCGCCCTGGTCCGTCTGGGGGTCAGCGGGCTGGTTGTGCGGATTGCCCTTGCCGTTGTTGCCGTTGTTGCCGTTGCCGTTGCCGTTCCCATTGCCGTTGGCATTGCCCGGTGACTGCGAGTGGGCACTGCCGCCGGCGCCCCCGCTGCCATTGCCATTCCCGGGCGTGGCCCAGGCGGGCGTGGCCGCCGAGCCGAGCAGACAAAAGGCTAAAGCGATGCCCGAGATGAACCGAAACAGCGGTGACGACATTGTGTTCCACCCCCGGAACCGGCCGCCCTCGGACGTGAGGTCAGCCACTGGGAGTGAGGATAGGGCACGTCGCGCTTCCGGCGCAACGTGGAATCTCACGTTACGTGGCCTAGGCCACGCTGCTGGCGCGCCCCCGGGGAGCGCCCGATCCCCGTCCCGTTCCGCTTCTTGGCACCGTCAGTTCGGTCAGCAGGCGTGACCGCAGGGCCAGGAAAGAAAGGGTCAGCGCAACCCGGGCCGGTACAGGACCGGGCTCTGCTTCAGCGGCACCAGGTCCCTGCGGTACTGGCGGTGGGTCTTGTCCACTGCCTCCTTGGCGTCGAGCCGGGCCTGGGCCAGCGCTTGGCGCAGGCGCTCGTTCTCGTCCTCCAAAGCCATCACCCTGCGCACCCCTTCGAGGTTGAGGCCCGCGTTGGTCAAGTCCTGGATGCGGCGCAGCCGGTCGATGTCACGCTCGCTGTAGCGCCTACTGCCCCCGCCGGTACGGGCCGGATCCACCAAGCCCTTGCGCTCGTAGATGCGCAGGGTCTGGGGGTGCACGCCCGCCAGCTCGGCCGCCACCGAGATGACGTACAGCGCCATCGTCTCTCTGTCGGCTCGCTCACTCATGTCGGTTGCTCATATCGGTCGCTCATGGTCGGCACTCATTTCAGACCCCCAAGTGCGTGCGCGGGGACTGCGGGAAGGCGGCCGCGAGCCGTTCCACCGCGGCCCGCTGGTCGTCGTCGAGCTGGTCCGGCACCGTGACCTCCACCGTCACCAGCAGGTCTCCGGCCCCGGTGGCCATAGGTGCTCCGTGGCCCCTGACCCTGAAGGTGCGGCCCGAGCGGGTGCCGGGCGGGATGCGCAGCGTCACCGGGCTGTCCAAGGTGGGCACCTTGACCGTGGCGCCCAAGGCGGCCTCGGCGAAGGTGATGGGGACGGTGAGCGTGAGGTCCTTGCCGCTTCTTCCGAACAGTTCGTGCGGGGCCACGCTCACCACCACATACAGGTCGCCGGCTGGTCCCCCATTGTGGCCTGCCCCGCCCCGCCCCTTGACCCGGATGCGCTGACCGTCGTCCACGCCCGCGGGGACCCTGACCTTTACCTGTCGGGGCCTGCGCTCCACGCCGGAGCCGCCGCAGTTGCGACATGGCGTCTCCACCTTCATCCCGGTCCCGCCGCAGGTGCGACAGGGCTGGCTGAAGGAGAAGAAGCCCTGGTTCTCGTCATTCACGCCCCGGCCTCCGCAGGTGGGGCAGATGACGGGCGACGTGCCCGGCGCCGCGCCGGTGCCGTGACAGGCCGAGCACACCGCGTCGCTGGTCACGTTGACCGTGGTGGTGAGCCCGTTCACCGCGTCGGTGAAGGCAAGATGGAGCTGGGCCTCCAAGTCCTCGCCCCTGCGGGGGCCCGTGGGGGCAGGGCCGCTGCGGTTGCGGCCCCGACCGAACAGTCCGCCGAACAGGTCGCCCAGGTCGTCGACCCTGAAGCTGGTGAACCCGCCGTCGTCGAAGGGCCGAAAGCCCCCGGCGCCCGGCCCCAGGCGGCGGACCTCGTCGTACTCCTTGCGCTTGGCCCCGTCTCCCAGCACGTCGTAGGCGGCCGACACCTCTTTGAACCGGTCCTCGGCGCCCGGGTTGGCGTCGGGGTGGTACTGCTTGGCCAGGCGGCGATAGGCGCGCGTGATCTCCTTCTCGGTGGCCGTGTCCGACACGCCGAGGACCTTGTAGTAGTCCTTCTCGAACCACTCGCGCTGGGGCGCCATCTCCTCCTATCCCGTCGCCTTCACTCGCCGGTCACCTTCACTATCCGGTCACCTTGACCATGGCCGGGCGCAGGACCCTGCCCTTCCACGCGTAGCCCGCCCGCATGACGTCGCTGACGGTGGGGCCGCCTTCGCCTTCTTCGTGCATGACGGCCTCGTGGCGCGTGGGGTCGAAGGCCTCGCCCTTGGGGTCGATGCGCTCCAAGCCCTCCTTGGCCAGGGCCTCGGACAGGGCCAGCCAGACCTGCTCCACCGCCTCACCACCCCCGTGGGCCACGGCCAGGTCGGCCGTGTCGAGCACGGGCAGGAGCTTGGCGACCAGGGTCTCGGCCGCCCGCTCCAGATGCTCGGTCTGCTGCTTCATGATGCGCTTTTTGTAGTTCTCGAAGTCGGCCTGGATGCGTTGGGCCAGCGCCTTGAACTCGTCCCGCTCGGCCGCGAGGGCGGCGATGTCCTGCTCCACCGCCTCCGCGGCCTGCTCCACCGCCTGGGCCGACTGCTCGGCGGCTTCCTCCACGCCCGCGCCCGCACCCTCGGCCGTCGCCTCAGTGACCGCCTCGGCCGTCGCCTCGGTGGCCGCCTCGTCCGCCATGGCCTAGGCCCCCTGCTCGTCGACGATCTCGGCGTCGACCACCTCGTCGTCGTTGGGCGCGGCGGTGGGCCCGCCGTTGGACTGGGCCGCCGACTCGGCCGCGGAGGCCTCGTACAGCTTCTGGGCGAAGCTCTGGCTGGTGGTCATCAGCGACTCGGTGGCCGTCTTGATGGCCTCGAGGTCGGACCCGGCCAGCGCGTCCTTTACGCCCTTCAGGGCCTCCTCGACCCGGCCTCGCTCGGCCTCGTCGATCTTGTCGCCCTGCTCCTTCAGCAGCTTCTCGGTCTGGTAGACGAGCGTGTCCGCGTTGTTGCGGACCTCGGCCTCCTCCCGACGGCGTCGATCGTCCTCGGCGTGCGACTCGGCGTCGCGGACCATGCGGTCGATGTCGTCCTTGGCCAGCGAGGACTGGCCGGTGATCGTCATCGACTGCTCCTTGTTGGTGGCCCGGTCCTTGGCGGACACGTGCACGATCCCGTTGGCGTCGATGTCGAAGGTGACCTCGATCTGGGGGATGCCGCGGGGCGCGGGCGGCAGGTCGACGAGCTGGAACTTGCCCAGCGTCTTGTTGTACATGGCCATCTCGCGCTCGCCTTGGAGCACGTGGATCTCGACGGACGGCTGCATGTCCTCGGCCGTGGTGAAGACCTCGGTGCGGCGGGTGGGGATGGTGGTGTTGCGCTCGATGAGCTTGGTCATGATCCCGCCCTTGGTCTCGATGCCGAGGGACAGCGGGGTCACGTCGAGCAGCAGGACGTCTTTGACCTCGCCCTTGAGCACGCCTGCCTGGACGGCCGCGCCGATGGCCACGACCTCGTCGGGGTTGACGCCCTTGTGGGGCTCCTTGCCGGTCAAGCCCTGGACCAGGTCCTGAATGGCGGGCATGCGGGTGGACCCGCCCACCAGCACGATGTGGTCGATGTCGGCCTTGGACAGGCCTGCGTCCTTGATGGCCTGCTCGAACGGGCCTTTGCAGGCCTCGACCAGGTCGGCCGTGAGCTCTTGGAACTTGGCCCGGGTGAGCTTGACGTCGAGGTGCTTAGGGCCCTCGTTGGTGGCGGTGATGAAGGGCAGGTTGATGGTGGTCTCCTGCACCGCGCTCAACTCGATCTTGGCCTTCTCGGCCGCCTCCTTCAGGCGCTGCAAGGCCATGTTGTCCTTGGCCAGGTCGACGCCCTCGGTGTTCTTGAACTCGGTCACCAGCCAGTCGATCACCCGCTGGTCCCAGTCGTCGCCGCCCAGGTGGGTGTTGCCGCTGGTCGACTTGACCTCGAACACGCCCTCGCCGATCTCGAGGATGGACACGTCGAACGTGCCGCCGCCCAGGTCGAACACGAGGATGGTCTGGTCCGAGCCCTCCTTGTCCAGCCCATAGGCCAGGGCCGCGGCGGTGGGCTCGTTGATGATGCGCAGGACTTCGAGGCCCGCGATCTGGCCCGCCTCCTTGGTGGCGGTGCGCTGGGCGTCGTCGAAGTAGGCCGGGACGGTGATGACGGCCTGGGTCACGGTGTCGCCCAGGAAGGCCTCGGCGTCGCGCTTGAGCTTTTGCAGGATGCGGGCGCTGATCTCCTGCGGGGTGTACTTCTTGCCGTCCAGCTCCACCGTCCAGCCCGTGCCCATGTGGCGCTTGACCGAGCGGATGGTGCGGTCCGGGTTGGTGATGGCCTGGCGCTTGGCCACTTCGCCCACCAGCACCTCGCCCGCCTTGGAGAAGCCGACCACGGACGGGGTGGTGCGGGCTCCTTCGGCGTTGGGGATGACGGTGGGCTCTCCCGCCTCTAGCACGGCCACTACTGAGTTGGTGGTGCCGAGGTCGATGCCGACTGCCTTGGGCATGGTGTGTTGGGTCCTCCTACTGCGGGGGGCGATCTGTTGACGCTGTTCACGATAGCAAACTTGAGCGTCTTATTATCAACCTGCCCGGAGGTTGCAGCGTGGGGCCGGGTCGCTAGCGTGGCCGGCCATGGCCACGCTCGTGCTGTTGCGCCACGGCGAAAGCACATGGAACAAGGAGAACCGCTTCACCGGCTGGTTCGACGCCGACCTGTCGAGCACCGGCGAGGCCGAGGCCGCCGCCGCGGGCGCCCTCCTGGCCGCCGAGGGCCCGGGCGCGGCCCCCGACGTCGTCCACACGTCCCTCCAGAAGCGGGCCATCCGCACGGCCAACCTGGCCTTGGATGCCATGGACCGGTCGTGGATCCCCGTGCGCAGGCACTGGCGCCTCAACGAACGCCACTACGGCGACCTACAGGGCAAGAACAAGAAGGAGACCACCGACCAGTACGGCGAGGAGCAGGTCTTCGTCTGGCGCCGCAGCTACGACGTGCCGCCGCCCCCCCTCGCCCCCGACGACGAGCGCCACCCTCGCTTCGACCCCCGCTACGCCGACCTGCCGCCCGACGTGCTCCCCGGGGCCGAGTGCCTCAAGGACGTGGTCGGCCGGGTGCTGCCCTATTGGCACGACGCCGTGGTGCCCGATCTCCGGGCCGGCCGCGTCGTGCTGGTTGCCGCCCACGGCAACAGCCTGCGGGCCCTGGTCAAACACCTCGAAGCCATCAGCGACGCGGACATCGCGGGCCTCAACATCCCCACCGGCATTCCCCGGGTCTACGAGTTGGACGACAGGCTCGAACCGGTAGCGGCCCGCTATTTGGGCGACCCGGCCGAGGCGGCCCGCAAGGCCGAGGCCGTGGCCAACCAGGCCCGGTAGGAGCTACCTAGCTAGGCGTGGGCCAGCAGGCTGGCCTATGCGTGGGCCAGCAGGCTGGGCGGCCGGGCCTGCTCCAACAGATAGCCCCTGCTGCGCACCGTCCTGATCACGAGCCCGGCCGTCGACAGCCGCCGCCGCAGCCGCAGGATGTGCACGTCCAGCGCGTTGCGCCCGGACGTGCCCGCGGGCCAGCCCGCGGCGCTTAGCGCGTCCCTGCTCACCACCGCGCCGAAGCGCTCGACGAGCGCCCGGGCCAGTCGGGCCTCGACCGGGGGCAGCGAGACCCACCGGGCGCCGAAGCGCAGTACGCCGTCGTCGTCAATATCGGGCAGGTTCTGGTGATGGGCCGCGGCCCGGCGCTCGATGCCCGCGACCCGGGCCCGCAGCTCCTCCTCCCTGGCGCCGACGCGCACCCAGTCCTCCAGGCAGTCGACGGCGGACGGCGGGCTGATCCCGTCGTCGAGAAGAAGCAGGCGTGGCACACGGTCGGCGGCCAATGCCTCTCGCCGCGACGCTTCTTCAGGCCAACGCAGCAAGGCGATATCGGCCAATCCCACACCTGGCACCTCGACACCCGTGCTATCGACAGTCATGACATCCACAGACTTGAAGCTAAGAGCACAACGTTGCCGAGATGTTTCCTCCCGGTGATAAATCCGGGTCGCCGCATTGGGTTCTGCCATGGCCGTCGCTTCTGCCCCCGGCTTTTTCGGTCTGGAGGACATGGCCTGTGGTTTGCGCAGGGCATGTCCTCCAGTCGTGGTTGGAGGGGGCGAGAGAGAGGCGCCGATGGGTGCCTGTCACACCCCCGCGGTAGTTTCCCCACCTATGGCGATCCAGGCTGAACAGGCCACCACGGAGACCGGACAGACGGGCCCGCCGGCCAAGCGTCGGCTCAAGCCGTCCACCCTGTCCATCCTCCTGGGGCTGGGCGTGGCCGCTTTCACCATCTTCTCCGGCGTGCTGGCGGCCGTGGCGCCCGAGCACGACCCCTCGCCCATCCAGCGCGAGGTGTTCGACAACATCCCCAGCCCGCTTCGGGCCCTCTTCTACACCATCCTCCCAGTCCTGTTCGTGGGCGGGTCGTGGCTGTTCGCCCAGCGGGTCAGGAACTGGGAGCGGGGCCAGCCGGACGACCGGCGGACCACCAAGAAGAACGTGGGCCGACGCATGGCCGACTTCCGAGCGGGCGTCTACATGCGCACGCTCATGCGGGACCCGGCCGCGGGCCTCATGCACTCGCTGATCTACTTCGGCTTCCTCGTGCTCCTCGCCGTCACCACGGTGGACGAGATCAACCACCTGCTGCCCACCGGGGCCAAGTTCCTCCACGGCACCACGTATCAGGCCTACGCGGCGGTGGCCGACGTGGCGGGCGTGGCCTTCACCCTCGGCATCGTGTGGGCCGCGTTCCGGCGTTACATCCAGCGGCCCTATCGCCTCAAGATCAAGACCAGGCCGGAGGACGGCGTCATCCTGGGCACCTTCTTCCTGATCGGCGTGACGGGCTTTTTCACCGAGGCGCTCCGCATCGCCCTGGTCGGTCGACCAGGCTTCGAGAAGTGGGCCTTCGTCGGGTACCCGATGTCGGGCTGGTTCGACGGCATGTCGCGGCTCGCCACCGTCCATCAAGTGCTGTGGCTGACCCACTTCGCCGGGTTCTTGACCTTCCTGCTGATCCTGCCGGTCACCAAGCTGCGCCACATGTTCACTTCCCCATTGAACATGTACCTGCGGGACAGGGAGCGGCCCAAGGGGGCCATGAAGCCCATGCCCAACCTGATGGAGACGGACCTCGAGAGCTTCGGCGCCTCGGTGGTGTCGGACTTCACGTGGAAGCAGTTGCTCGACACCGATGCGTGCACGGTGTGCGGCCGCTGCACCAGCGTGTGCCCGGCCAATCAGACGGGCAAGCCGCTCGACCCGCGCGAGATCGTCCTGAAGGTCGGCCAGGTCATGTCCGAGTCCGCGCCCCACGGCCCGGTGTCGCCCGTGGTCGGGCACGAGCCGGAGTTGACGGTCACGGCCGACAACGTGTTCCAGCGCATCAGTGCCGAGGAGATCTGGGCCTGCACCTCGTGCAAGGCGTGCGACGAGATCTGCCCGGTCAACATCGAGATCCTCGACAAGATCCTGGACATGCGGCGCTATCTGTCGCTGATGGAGTCCAACTTCCCCACCGAGTTGGGCAACGCCTACCGCTCGATGGAGAACTCGGGCAACCCGTGGGGCATGAGTCAGGGCGAACGGGCCGACTGGGCCAAGGCCCTGCCGGACGAGGTCGAGGTGGTGGATGGCGGGTCGCCCTTCCAGCACGAGTACCTCTACTGGGTCGGGTGCGCGGGCTCGTTCGACGACAAGAACAAAAAGGTCACCGTGGCCACGGCCAAGCTCTTGCGGCGGGCGGGCGTGGACTTCGCCATCCTCGGACCGTCCGAGACCTGCACCGGCGACCCGGCCCGGCGCTCGGGCAACGAGTACATCTTCCAGATGCTCGCCACCCAGAACATCGAGACGATGAACGGGATGGGCGTCACCAAGATCATCACGCAGTGCCCGCACTGCTTCAACACGCTTGGCAACGAGTACCCGCAGTTGGGCGGCAACTACGAGGTCATCCACCACAGCCAATTCCTCGAGTACCTCATCGAGTCGGGGAAGCTCGACCTCGCTGATGCCCGGCTGGACGAGCGGGTCACCTATCACGACTCGTGCTACCTGGGTCGCCACAACGACGTCTACCTGGCCCCTCGCCGGGTGCTCGGCTCGCTCAAAGGGATCGACATCGTGGAGATGGGCCAGTCCGGCTCGCGCGGCATGTGCTGCGGGGCGGGAGGCGCCCGCATGTGGATGGAGGAGTCCACCGGCAAGAAGGTCAACACCGAGCGCTCGCAGCAGGCCATCGCCACCGGCGCCACCCGAGTGGCCACCGCGTGCCCGTTCTGTTACATCATGCTGGACGACGGGGTGAAGGAGAACGGGCGCGACGACATCGTCGTGCAGGACATCTCCATGCACCTGCTCGACGCCATCGAGGGCCGCGGGTCTACGCCGGTGGGAGTGACCGCCGCCGCCTCCGCAGCCGCCGCCGGCACCGGCGACGCCCCAGACATGCACCAGCCCGCCGAGCACGGGGCGGACGACACCGGGGTGGACGACACGTAACTGGCGGCGCGCAGTCGGTCCGCGGACAGGCACCCCGCCCGGCCCGTCGCGGTAGGAGGCTTAGCGGTAGCCCGCGGCCTGTAGCTCGAACAGCTCGGCGTAACGGCCGCCGTTGGCCAGCAGCTCGGCATGGGTGCCCAGCTCCTGCACCCGGCCGTCGTTGATGACAGCGATCCGATCGGCGATGCGCACGGTGGAGAAGCGGTGGCTGATGACCAGGCCCATCCGCCCTTCGAGGTTCTCCCGCAGTTCGCTGAAGATGGCCGCCTCTGCCTCCGGGTCGAGGGCCGAGGTGGGCTCGTCGAGGATCCAGATGTCGGCGTCGCGGTACATGAGGCGGGCCAAGGCGAGGCGCTGCCACTCGCCACCCGACAGGTCGTGGCCGCCGTCGAAGAGCCTGCCCACCTTGGAGTCCAGTCCGTCGCGCAGCCGCTGCACGACCGTCATGGCTCGGGCCGACTCCAACGCGGCTTCGACGTTGTCGTCCTCCACGTCGATCTCTGTGCGGCCCAACACCACGTTGTCGCGCGCTGTGAGCTCGTAGGTGGCGAAGTCCTGAAACAGGATGCCGATGCGGGCTCGCAGTTCCAGCGGGTCCACGTCTCGCACGTCGACCCCGCCCACGCGAACCGTTCCTGCGTCCGTGTCGTAGAAGCGCAACAACAGCTTGACCAGGCTCGTCTTGCCCGCCCCGTTGTCGCCGACCAGGGCGACCAGTTCACCGGGCCGCACGTGGAGGTCGAGCCCGGCCAGCGCGGGCTCGGTGCCGCCCGGATAGGTGAAGTCGACCTGCTCGAAGCGGATGCCGTCGTCCAGCGACTTGGGGAGAGGCGTGGGCGGATCGGCCACCGGCAGCAACTGCTCGATGGCCAGGAACGAGAAGTAGTCGTCGAGGAAGGTGGCGTGCTGGTCGAGGACGACGAGGCTCTGGGTGATGAGGGTGAGCTGCTGGGTGACCGAGGCGAAGGCAGCGATGACGGCCGTGAGCGCGCCGGGGGTGAGGTCGCCCGCGATGCCACGCTGCCCGACGAAGGCGTAGGCCGCAGCCAGCGACGCGCCCGCCACCAGCCCGGTGAATGCGGCGTACCGGTCGTAGAGGCGGTAGAGCCTGCGGAGCTTGTCGTAGTGGTTCTGGCCGAGTTGGCGATGACGGGCGCCGAGGTAGCCGACCAGGTTGAAGCTGCGGATCTCCTTGGCCGTGCGGGGCTGGCTCAGCAGCTCGCTCAAGTAGGTGCGCTCACGGTCCTCGGGCGTCTCGACCCACCAGAACGAATAGACCTGCCGGTTCACCCGGTGCTGCATGACCAGCACGGGCGCAATGGAGATGAGGACGAGCAGGACCAGCACGGGGTGGAGGCTGAACAGGATGCCGAGCATCCCGACCAGCGAGACCACGTTGCCCGCCATGCCGACCAAGGCCCACGTCATCTGGCCAGGCCGCCACGACATGTCCCGCTGGGCCCGGGCCACCCGATCGTGCCAGTCGGAGTTGTCGAAGTGGCCCAGGTCGACGGTGGCCGCCTGTCGGAGGAACCGGCGCTCGGCCTCCAAGTAGACCCGTCGCCCGAACAGCTCCTGGCGCGTGCCGTTGAAGCTCCCGGCCACTCGCTGGCCAGCGGCCAACACGCCCAATGCCACAACGGTGGGCATGAGGTCCCGACCGGTGACGGGACGCAGTTGCGCTGCCGCGATCAGGTCGACCAGCCGTTTGGCCAGCAGCACCATCACGGGCGGGATCACCGCGGGCACCACCGACAGCAGGACCACAAAGACCAGGGTCCGAGGGTCGGCCTGCCACGCCATCTCCAGGGTGCGTCGGATGGTGGTGCCCAGCTTTCGCCGTTCCCGGCGCCGACGCCGCTCGCGGCCCGCCTTCACGTCCAACCCCCCAGCCGCCGTTCCTGTCACGGCCCGACGGTTGCAGGTCGAACTCACGATGACAAGAACATTCCTGGCCACGCCCCGAACGGGTGCCGGCGTTCCGCCATTTGGGCGCGGTTACCGTCCAAAACGGGGGTGAAGTACGCCCAAATGCAGGAGCCACGGTCAAGGGCGCGGGCGCGGGTCCGGCGGACGGGGCATTGATCACCCGTGCGCCTCGATGGTGGCCGCCCAATCCCCCTAGCGCCGTGCTGGGGGGTTGCACCCCTGGCTCGGCGGGCGGCCTCCGGCCTACGGTGCGGACCGGCCATCGCCTGGGGCGACACGGCTCGGGCCCGATGACCAGACCGACCAGACGACCGATGAGGAGCACCCGCCTGGTGGAGCGTGGTCAGGACTTCGACGGGCAGCCGCCCTTGAGGGTCCTCGTGGTGACCAACATGTGGCCCACCGCGGCCCAGGCCCACCATGGCATCTTCGTCCACGACCACGTGCAGGCCCTGCGCGCCGCGGGGGCGGAGGTCGACGTCTTCCCCGTGGACACATCCGAAGGCACCCGGGCCTACCTCACTGCCATCCCCGCCCTGCGCCGCAGACTGCGAGCGGGCAACGTCGACGTCATCAACGCCCACCACACCTACTGCGTCGTGCAGTTGGCCTTGGCCGGCGCTCGCGGCCGAAGCGCGGGCCCGATCGTGCTGACCTGCCACGAGGCCGAGGTCTTCGCCCCGGCGGGCTTTCGCGAGCCGGGCGGCCGGTTGAGCAGGCGCCTCATCTACTGGGCCGGCCTCAAGCGGGCCGTCTTCCGCCTGGCCGACGAACTGGTCTGCGTCCACCCCGACCTGGCCCAACTGGCCAGGCCCGGCCGCCCCGTCGCGGTGATCCCGCCCGGCATCAACGTGCAGCGGTACCAACCGGCCGACCAGGCCCGGGCTCGTGCCCAACTCGGCCTGCCCCAGGACGGGCCGGTGCTGCTCTTCCCCGGAGATGCGGCCCGACCGCAAAAGGGCGCCGACCTCTTCCGGGCCGCCCTCGACGTCCTGTCGGCCAAGGGCATTACCCCGCACGTCGTCCTCGGCGGCAGCCTGGCCCCGGCCGACATGCCCGCCTACTGCAACAGCGCGAACGTGGTGGTCCAGACCTCGGTCTATGAGGCCTCGCCCATGGTCATCAAGGAGGCCATGGCCTGCAACCGGCCCGTCGTGTCCACCGACGTGGGCGACGTGGCCGACCTCACCGAGGGCCTGGCAGGCCATTGGGTCGTCCCGCCCCAGCCGGAAGCGGTGGCCGACGCCATCGAGAAGGCCATGGCCTTCGACGGCCCGACCAACGGCCGACAGCGGGTGCTGGAGCGGGGCCTGTCGCTGGAGGCGACCGCGGCCCGCTACCTGGACCTGTTGCAACGAGCAGTCGACTCCAAGGGCCAAGCCACCACCACCAACATCGCCGTCGTCCGCCACGGCCCGTTCTACGCCGACCCTCGGGTAACCAAGCAGACGCTCGCCTTGGCCGAGTCGGGTGCCCGGGTCACCGTCCTGTGCCGCGGCGGCGACGTCGCCGCCTGGTGCGAGCATCCCAACCTCGACGTGGTGCGCGTATCGAGCGGGCCCGCGTCGGAGTCGCCACCCCTCTTGGCCGTGCAGTCGCTGTGGTTCGGCCTGCGGGTCCTGGCCCGTCTGCTGCGTCGCGGGCCGGACGTGGTCGTGGTCCACTCCATCCCGTCATGGCTGGTCCTGCTCCTCGCCCCATTGCGCCTCCGAGGCAAGACCCGCATCGTCCTCGACCACCACGAGCCCGAGGCCGAGATGGTGCAGGAGGCAGGCGCGCCCGGCCCCCTCGTCACCGCCACTGCCGCGCTGGAGCGACTGGCCGTGCGCACGGCAGACGCGGTGGTTGCCGTCTCGGCCGCCATGGCCGAGCGCTCGGCCCGGCTCGGGGCCAGGACCCAACTGGTCGTCGACAACGCGCCCCGACTCCACGTGCCGCCCGCGACCGAGGCCGACGCAGAGCCCACTTGGGGACTGGCCGTCTTCGGCTCCCTCATCCCCCGCTACGACCTCGACACCATGGCCATGGCCCTGGCCGACGTGGGTGCCCCGGTGGACGTGCTGCAGATCGGCCGCGGCCCGGCCCGCCTCGAAGCCAACCCGTCCGGCGGCCGCTTCGAGAGCCTCGGCTACCTGCCGCCGCCCGACCTCCAAGCCCGCTTGGTGCAGTGCCGCTTCGGCTTCGTCGGCCTCAAGCCCACCGCCTTCACCGACCTGGTCTCGCCCAACCGCTTGTGGGAGTTGGTCGGCCTGGGCGTGCCCGGGGTGGTGGCCGACACCGCCCTGCTGCGCGACCTGCTCGGGCCGTACGCCATCTTCTATCCCGGCGGCTCGCCGGAAGGACTGGCCGCGGCCGTGCGCAAGGCCGTCGAGTTGAGCGAGGACGAGCGCAAGGCCATGGCCGACGGTGCCCGCCTGCGCATGCACGACCGCTCGTGGTCGGCCCAGGCCGCGTCCTTCGTCCGCTTCTGCCTGACCTCGACACCAGGGACGGGCACGCCGTGACGACCTCCACCTCCGCCCTCATCCCCACGGTGTCCGTCCGCCGAGAGTTGGTCTGGACGCCGGTCCTGCTGTTGCTCGCCGCGGCCGTGGCCTTCGCGGGCCCCATCGCCGCCATCGCCGCGTTGGCCGCCACCGTCGCCGTCTTCGCCACGGTCGGGTACCTGCGACGCCCCATCCACGCCGTGCTGGGACTGTGGGTCTTCCTCGCCGTCCAAGGCGGGGTGGCCGCGGGCGTTGGGGCCGCGGTGGGCGAGGGCGCCCGATCGCTGGTGTTGCGGGCCGACGAGCCGCTGCTCGTGCTCTTCCTCGTCCTGTCCATCGGTCGCATCGGTCAGGCCCGAGCGGCGAGGACCGCGCTCGGGTTGGCCGCTGGATTCGTCGGGGCCGGGCTGTTGAGCGCCTTGTTGCACGGGGTGCCGCCCTTCATCGCGCTGCTCGGCGCGTGGCTGGGCGCCAAGCTGTGGATCGCCTTGGTCATCGCCCTGGCCTTGCCGTGGACGGCCAAGGACCGCGAGCAGGTGGCCCGCCTCTTCGGCATCAGCGGGATCGTCATCCTGGTCACCGGCGTCCTCGACTTCCTCGCGCCGGCGATGTTCCGATCCGTCCTCCACCTGCCGTACATCATCGAGTACAGGCACGGCCTGCCCAGCGTGCAGTCGGTGTTCTCGTCGCCCGGCGCCTACTCGGGCTTCATGTCCCTGCTGTTCGCCTTCTTCTTCGGCCGGTTCGCGGCGACGGGGGCGAGGAAGGACCTGGGCTACTCGCTGGCCTTCGGCATCGGGTCGCTGTTGTCGTTGCGCTTGAAGGCCATGCTCGACGTCCCCCTGGTCCTGGCCGTGGCCTACGCCCTGTCGGCTCGTGGCCGACGGGCCGCCCTCGCCGTGGTGGCCAGCGTGCTCGGATTCCTGGCCATGCTGTCGCCCGTCTCGGCCATCGCCCGGTCGCAGATCGCGACGTACGGCAGCGCCCAGAACGAGACGGCTCGCCGCCTCCTCTATCGGGTCAGCGGGCAGATCGCCAGGAGCAACTTCCCCTTCGGCGTGGGCTTCGGCCGCTTCGGAAGCTGGCCCTCCACGCTCGTCTACAGCCCGGTCTTCTACCAATACGGACTGAGCGGCGTATGGGGCCTGTCGCCCGAGTACCGCAGCTTCATCAACGACACCACGTGGCCCACGATCCTGGGCGAGTCGGGGGTCATCGGCGTGCTGCTCTACGGCGGCGCGGTGATCGCCCTGCTGCTGCACCTTCGGGCCCGGCTTCGGGACAAGAGCGCGCCCAAGTCGGCTCGGGCCGGCGCGGTAGGCGCCATCACTGTGGTGACCACGCTGATCGCCGAGTCGGCGGGCAGCCCGATCGTGTTCAACAGCCTGCCCGTCATGCTGGCCGCAGTCGTGATCGGCTCGGCCCTCATCGACCACGAGTCGACCGACGCCGCGCCCGCGAACGCCGTGCCCGGACGCGCCGAGTCGTCGGCCTGATGTTCGTCACCAACGCGCTGGCCGACCGGCCCGACGAGGGCACGCTGCGGCTGGCCCGCGAGGTGGCCACCGTGAGCCAGGCCGCGGGCGCCTCGGTGGTGTCGCTCGACGACACGACGTCTGCGCTCGCCCGCAAGGCCATGGTCGACCCGGACCTGCTCCGCGCCTTGCGGGCCAAGCCCGGCACACCGGTCGTCTACCTGCCGACGCAGTCGTTGACCTTGGGCACCCTTGTGCGGGCCGCCGTCCTGCGTCTGGCCGGACGGGCCGACGTGACCGTGATCGCGACCCAGCCCCGCCCGCTGCCGGGCGGCATGGCCCGCTGGTCCCGAGTGGCCAAGGGCCTGCGGGTGCTGACTCCGAGCGTGGCCGTGCTCGACCAGTGGCCCGGGAGCCGCTTCCTTCCGATGGGGATCGACCTGGACGCGTTCCGCCCCGTCGCTGCCGCCCGCAAGGCCGCCCTGCGAACGGGCCATGGCGTTCCCGCCGACGCCAAGGTCGTGCTGCACGTGGGTCACCTGACCGCCAATCGAAACCTGGGCTGGCTGGCGGACACGGCCAGTCCGGACGTGACCGTGATCGTGGTGGGCAGCGAGCGCTTCGGCGCCGACGCGGCTGTCCGCCAAAAGCTCGAGGCCGCGGGCGTGGACGTGCGCACTGGCTACGTCGCCGACATCGCCGAGCTCTACCAACTCGCGGACGTCTACGCCTTCCCAGTGCTGAGCGACGAGGGCGCCATCGGGATCCCGTTGTCGGTGCTCGAGGCCATGGCCTGCGGGCTGCCGGTGGTGACGACGCCGTTCGGCGGCCTGCCCCGCATGGTGCAGCCCGGCGACGGCGTGTGGTTCGCGGCCGACCAAACCGCTTTCGATGCTGCCGTCGGCCAAGCCCTGGCCGCCCCGGCCGAGTCCGTGCAGACCCGGCGGACAGTGAGTCGGTTCACGTGGGCGGAGGCCCTGTCGCCGGTGACCGACCTGTTGCAGGCGAAAGCGGTGACCGCACGATGACCGGCCCCGCACGGGCCGAGGTGGCCGCCCTGCGCAACCTCCTCTTCCCCGAGTTGGGCCACCCCGTGGTCGACCCCGCCTCCCTCGATGCCGACCGGCTGGCCCGCGCCGCCCAGCGCAACCGGGCCCCGCTGGCCATCACCCACGGCCCCCAAGCCGACGCCCTGCGGTCAGACCCCGCGCTGGGCCGCCTCATCGACGACCACCGCGAACGACTGGCCTGGTGGTCCGAGCGCTTCGGCGCCGTGGCCGACGCGTGGGCGGCCGAAGGCGTGCCGACCGTGCTCATCAAGGCCGCGGGCTTCTTCCCCTACACGAGCGACAACGTCGACGCCCTCGTCCCCGCCGACGGCGTGCCCGCCGCGGTCGACGCGCTTCGCAGCCTCGGCTACCGCGAGTGCCCCAGTCTGCGCGAGCCGTTCAAGCGCTACTTCAAGCAGGTGCGCGACGCCGACTCCTTCGGCTTGCCCGTCCACCTGCACACCGAAGTGGCCTGGATCAACCGCTTCCTGCCGGGCGCCCGCGTGCTGGCCGGCGCCGAGCGGCTCAGCCCCGATCACACCTTCCTCGGCCCTTCCCCGGCCGACATCGCCCTCATCACCTTGGGCCACGCCGTCTACGAGGACAAAGAGCTCAAGCTCAGGGACGTGCTCTATGCCTATCGGGCCGCGGAGCGGGGCGTGGACTGGGACGACCTTCGGGCCATGGCCCGGGCGTGGGGCTGGGAGGCGGGGTGGGACGTGGCCCTGCACTTGCTGGCCCGAGGCATCGACATCCTCGACCTCAAGCCCCTCGTCCCGGAAGAGGAGTCGGCCCGGGCGGGCCAGGTGGAGCTTCGGGACGAGGGGGCGCGCGAGGGCGAGGCCCGCGACATCGACACGTCGTTTCCGCTGCGGCTGCCCAAGGTGCGGGGCAAGCTCATGCACTTCGCCAAGACGTGGACCGACCCGACACTCGCCCTTCCTGCACGCGCCGCGGAGACGGCGCTGCTGGCCCGGTTCGCGGCCCAGGTGAAGATCACCAAGTACCGCCCGCCGCGCACCGTCATCGTGGCCGTCAGCGGCCCGGACGGCGGGGGCAAGACCACGCTGGCCCACGACCTGTCGGCCCGTCTGCGCGACCTGGGTGTGGAGCCCGCCTACCACTGGCAGCGGGCCGGAACGTCGCCCGCCTTGACCGCTCTGCGCCGACTCGTACGCAAGGCCAGGCCTCAACACGCGCGCACCGACGCCGATGACCGGGCGGGCGAGCCTCAACCAAACGCCAGCGGCAGACTGACCGACGTGTGGGCCGCGGCCGTGGCCGTCGACCTGGTGGGCAGGCTGTGGTGGCAGGTCACTTCGGGCCGGGTGCGCGGCGGGGTGCACATCTTCGACCGCTTCACGGTGGACGGCGCCGCCGACATGGTGCTGCTCTACGACACCGACGCCCGCAAGCCGCTGCTGCGGGTGTCGCCCAACGCGGACCTGTCGGTGCTCGTCCTGCCGCCGCCCCAGGGGTGGCCCGACCCGCCGCCGCCGGACCAGACCGAAGGCGACGCCGGGCCGGTCTATGAGGCCGAGTCGGCCCGGTTCGACGTGGTGGTGGAACAGGCCGAGCGCGACGCATTGGTGCGGGACCTGGCCGTGCGGGTGCTCGACCTGTACGACCCGCAGCGCGAGAAGGGCCTCCACCCGGAGACCGTGCCCTCGGCGGGTCGTTGAGCCAGACCAGCGAGGCGTTGAGCGAGCGGCCTGCGGAGGCCGGCCCCCGGTTCGGCGCCCTGCGCAACCTGGCGGGCAAGCGCGGTCTGCGGTCCTACCTCACCATCGTCTTCTTCAGCGGACTGACCAGCGCCATGTCGTTCCTGACCACGGTGGTGGTGGCCAGGAAGCTCGGTCCCAGCGAGTTCGGCCGCTTCGCCGTCTTCTACTCCATCTTCCAGATGACGTGGACGGCGACCAACTTCGGCGACTCCACCTACGTGCGCTTCGCCAACACCCACCCGGGCGAGGAGACGCGGTATCTGCGGGCCGCCATCGTGATCGAGCTGGCCGCGGTCGGAGTGCTGGCCAGCCTGGCCTATCCGCTGGCCCGTCTGCTGTCAGGCACCGTGTTCCAGGATCCCGACTACCACTCGGTGGTGCTGGCCGGCCTGGTGGTGGGCGGGAGCATGAACCTGCTCACCCTTGTGGCCGCCATCTACCAGGCCAAGCAGCGCTACCTCCAGTACTCGCTGGTGGCCACCACGTTCTACGGCCTGATCCTCGTGCTCGTCGGCTCCACGGCGCTGGCCGTCACCCACCTCAGCGTGGACATGGTCGTGCGCTTCTACGTCGTGGTGGGCCTGGTGCTGTTCGTCGGCAGCCTGGGCTGGCTGCGGCGGGCGGTCGGGCGCATTCGGTTCGAGCGCGAGACCATCCGCTCGTTCCTGTCGTTCAGCCGCTTCCTCATCGGCGCCAATGTCGCCTACGTCCTCTACCAGCGCATGGACGTGATCTTCGTGGCCCGGTACACGTCGCGCTTCGAGGTCGGCCAGTACGGCGTGGCCCTGCGCGTCGCCGTCTTGGCCTCGCTGTTCACCGGCTCGCTGGCCCCGTTCCTGCTGCCCCAGGCGGCCAGGACCAAGGGCTCGGACGTGGAACTGGCCCGCTACCTGCGCCGGGCTGCGGTGCTGTCGGCTTCGCTGCTCGCCATCGTGTTCACCCTGTGGCTGGCCGTGCCCGTCGTGACCCACGTGCTGTTCGGCGACGCCTATCGACGGGCCGTCCCCCTGTGCCGGGTCCTCCTGCTGGCCACCGCCTGCATCGCCGTGTACACGCCCTTGTCGCAACTGTTCCTGGCCGAGGACCGGCCCAAGGCCAGCCTGCACCTGGGGCTGACCAAGCTGGTGTCCACCACCGTCCTGCTGCTGTTGCTGGCAGGGCGCTATGGGGCCATCGGCTGCGCCTCGGCCGTGGCCTGCTCCGAGGTGGTGACCGCCGGCTACGTGGTGTGGTCGTTGCGGGCCAAGCTGCGCCGAGCGGCCCCCCACCTGGCCCGTGCCCGCCCAGCGTGAATGCCTGCGTGAGTGCTTGCGTGAACGGCTGGTGAACGGCAGATGGCCAACCCCCTAGGGGGGATAGCCGATGTTCACCAAGGGTCACAAAAGGGACAATGTGTCAGTGCGCACTCTCCACGGCGGTAGTGAGCGCCTGACAGCTCCTTTTGCCTTGACGGACGGTCTGACAGACGGCCTGGACGTCTTGACGGAACGGCGCGACGAGGCCTTTCCTCAGCGGCGACCCGCGCTGCGCGTGGCATTCCGCGTGGCGACCACCGTGGCCGCGGGCCTGGCCGGCGCGGCCTGCTTCGTGCTCGCCTACACGTGGGTCCTGGGCTCGCCGTTCAGCCCCTCCGCGGGCCACCCGTTCGCCCCCTACAACCACCTCGTGCTGGTGGCCGCCCTGGCCCGAGGCGCCATCTTCGCCGCAGGCAAGCACGACAGGAACCGTCGACCTCGGGGCGTGCTCGAAGAGTTCCTCGAAGGCTGCCGCGAGGCGCTCGCCGGCTCGTGCGTGCTGGTGCTGGTGGTCTTCTTCTGGCGGGGCGGCACCAAGTACCGCACGTTCTCGTACTCGCGGTCCATCATCCTCGCCGACCTGGCCCTGGCCGCGGTCGGCGTCACCCTCGTCATCGTCGCCACCAAGCTGGCCCTCCAGGTCCTGCGGGCCAGGGGCCACGACTCACGGCGGGTCGCCGTCATCGGCACGGCCACGTCGTCCGAGGCCTTCATCAACGCGGTGGCCAATCACCCTGAGACCGGTTATCGGGTCAGCCGCTGGCTGGACACCAACGGGCGCGAGGGAGCCCAGCTCCTCGAGGAGCTGCACACCGTGGCCGCATCGACGGCGGTGGACGAGGTGGTCATCACCACGCCCGTGTTCGAGCGCGACGACCTGGCCCGTTTGGTGGGGCTGAGCAGGCTGCGCAAGGTCGCGGTGCGGGCCGTGCCCGACTTTCTCGGCCTGCCGCCCAGCAAGGTCGAGCTCGAGCCTGTCCTCGAGTTCCCGCTGCTCTCCTTGCTGCGCGATCCCCGGTCTCGGGCCCGTCGCCGCATCAGCCGCTTCCTCGACCTGGCCGTGGGCCTGGTGGCCGTGACCGCCACCGCGCCGGTGATGGCCGTGGCCGCCATCGCCGTGAAGCTCACCTCGCCCGGCCCCATCCTGTTCCGCCAGGACCGGCTGGGGATGGATGGCAGGCCCTTCCGCCTTCTCAAGTTCCGCACCATGCAGCACGGGGCCGACACCAAGCTCCACCTCGACTACGTCAGCGCCTTGATCACCGGGTCCGAGGTGCGCCAAGGCGAAGAGCAGCTCTTCAAGCTGGTGGCCGACCCGCGCGTGACCAAGGTCGGGCGGGTGCTGCGCCGCTATTCGATCGACGAGCTGCCGCAGCTCTTCAACGTGCTGCGGGGCGACATGAGCCTGGTCGGCCCCCGCCCGCCGTTGGCCGCCGAGGTCGCCCTCTACGAGAGCTGGCACCGGCGCAGGCTGGACGTGCGCCCCGGCCTCACCGGGCTCTGGCAGGTCAGCGGCCGCTCGCGCATGTCGTTCGACGACATGGTGCGGCTCGACCTCCAGTACATCGAGAACTGGTCGCCTTTGGAGGACTGCCGCATCCTCCTGCGCACCATCCCCGCCGTGCTCCGGCGGGAGGCGTCATGACCGTCATCGCGCGGCACCAAGGAAGAGGCATCACATGAAGGTCGGCGTCGTCGGGCTCGGTTATTGGGGCCCCAACCTGGTCCGCAACCTCACATCGGTTGACGCCTGCACGGGCGTGGTCGCATGCGACTTGGACGAGAGCAGGCTCAAGCGGGTGCTCCAGCGCTACCCGGGCATCCATGGCACCACCAGCTTCGACGACGTGCTGGACGACCCCGAGGTCGCCGCCGTCGTGGTGGCCACGCCCGTCGGCACCCACGCCCGTCTGGCCCACGCCGCTCTGCGGGCGGGCAAGTCCGTGCTGGTCGAAAAGCCGCTGGCCACGTCCGGGCGCGACGCCCGGGCCCTGGTCCAGGAGGCCGGTCGACTGGGCCTGCTCGTCATGGCCGGCCACACCTTCCTCTACAGCCCGGCCGTGCAGGTGGCGCGCGAGCTGGTGCACAAGGGGGCCATCGGCAGGCCGCTGTACCTCCAGTCGTCCCGGGTGAACCTGGGCATCCACCAGTCCGACGTCAGCGTGCTGTGGGACCTGGCCCCGCACGACTTGTCCATCCTCTTGGACTGCATCGACGAGCGGCCCAACCGGGTCTCCGCCTTCGGCCGCTCGACCCTGCGCAGGGGGCCTTCGGACGTGGCCTTCGTCGACCTCGAGTTCCCGTCCGGCTTCGTGGCCAACCTGCACTTGTCGTGGCTGGCCCCGACCAAGATGCGCCGCACCACCATCGTCGGGACCCGCAAGATGATCGTGTACGAAGACACCAATCCCGAAGAGCCGATCAAGGTCTACGACAAGGGCCTGAACCGGCCCGCCCAGGACGAGCTCGACCAGTACAAGGTCACCTACCGGACGGGCAACGTGGTCGCCCCCCGCGTGGGCACGTGGGAGCCGTTGGGCGCGCAGCTCCAGGACTTCCTCGTCCGGGTGGCGGCGGGCGACACCCCGGACAAGCGGGAGCAGACGGCCATCACGGTGGTCGACATCATCGAGGCGGCCGAGGAGTCCCTGGCCCTGAGCGGTCAGCCCGTGCTGTTGTCGGAGTCAGGCCCGATCGGGGCCAGCCCGGCGTCGGCGGCCAGCGCGTAGGAGCGCCCGCAGCCGCAGGCCAGGTCGTCGGCCAAGACCTCGCCGCACCAGCAGACCCAGGCCTTGTGCCGGGCCGGGTTGCCCGCCACCAACGAGTAGGGCGCCACGTCCGCGGCCGCCACCGCGCCCGCGGCCACGAACGCGCCCTCGCCGATGGTCGTGCCGCACACGATGGTCGCGTTGGCGCCGATGGTCGCGCCCCGCCGCACGACGGTGGGTGCCAACCCGTCGTGCCCCTTCTTGATGGAGGCCCGGGGCCGAAGGTCGTTGGTGAACACGGCGTTGGGCCCGAGGAAGACGTCGTCCTCGATGCACACCCGGTCCCAGACCAACACGTTGTTCTTCACCGTCACGCCGTTGCCCACCACCGCGCCGCTCTCGATGAAGGCGTGGTCGCACACGTTGCAGTCGGCGCCCACCACCGCGCCGGGCATGACGTGGGCGAAGGCCCAGACCCGGGTGCGAGGACCGATCTGATCCGACTCGCAGAGGGCGGCCGGATGGACGAAGACGCTGTCGGGGAGGGTCACTCGGCCGTGGTCGACACGGCCTGGGTCGACACGGCCTGGGCCAGCGCGGCGGCCACCCGCTCCTGCTGGGCCTCGCTGATGCCCGGATAGAGCGGCAGCGAGAGGATGCGGGCGGCCAGCCGCTCGGCGACAGGGAAGTCGCCGGGCCCATAGCCCAGTCCCGCGTAGGCGGGCTGGAGGTGGATGGGCAGTGGGTAGTGGACGCCTGCGCCGACGCCCGCGTCGCGCAACGCGGCCAGCACCGCGTCCCGATGCTCGACCTGCACGACGAACAGGTGCCACACGTGCTCGTTGCCGCCGGCCGTCACCGGCAGCACGACGCCGTCCACGGGGGACAGCAGCTTCTCGTAGCGACGGGCCGCGTCCCTGCGCTGGTCGTTCCAGTCGTCGAGTCGGGCCAGCTTGGCCGACAGCACCACAGCCTGGAGGGTGTCGAGGCGGGAGTTGAAGCCCAGCGCGTCGTGGCTGTACTTGTCCTCGCTGCCGTAGTTCCGCAGGGCCCGCAGTCGGGCGGCCAGGTCCTCGTCGTCGGTGAGCACGGCGCCGCCGTCGCCGTAGGCGCCCAGGTTCTTGCCCGGATAAAAGCTGGTGGCCACGGCCTGCCCGAAGGCCCCGGGCGCCTGCCCCCGCTGGGTGGCGCCGTGGGACTGGGCCCCATCCTCGATCACGGCCAAGCCGTGCTCGTCTGCCACCGCGGCCACCGCGGCCATGGGTGCGACCTGGCCGTACAGGTGCACGGGCATGACTGCCTTGGTCCGCTCCGTCACCGCCGCCGCGACCGCGACCGGGTCGATGAGGGCGGTGTCGGCGTCGACGTCCACGAAGCAGGGCGTGGCCCCGGCCCTGGACACGGCCACCGCGCTGGCCACGAACGAGTTGGCGGGCACGAGCACCTCGTCGCCCGGACCGATGCCCGCGGCCCGGACCGCCAGTTCCAACGCGTCCGTGCCGTTGGCCATCGACACGCAGAAGCGCCGACCCGACCACTCGGCGAAGGCCTCCTCGAATGCAGCCACCGCCGGGCCTTGCACGAACGAGGTGGTGTCGAGCACACGCGCCCAGCCCGCGGCCACCTCTTCGGCCACTTGGGCGTGCTGCCACGCGAGATCAACGAGCGGGACCGTGGCCGGTCCGGGATCAACGAGCGGGACCGTGGCCGGTCCGCTCACCGGTCGGATTCCTCGTGGGCCTCGTCGTGCAGCCAGCCCCGAAGGCCGGACAACAGGCTGGGGCCGGGCTTGGCCGCGTCGGCCATGGGTGTGGCCCGAGTGGGAGCGTCGACCGAGGCGCCCGACCCGGCCGAGACGGGCTGCCCCTGCTGCCCCTGCTGCCCCTGCTGCCCCTGCTGCGTTTGCTGGGCCTGTCGGGCGTGCTGACGGCGGAAGCCCGCGGGCTCCACCGGGAAGTCGTCCGCGCTGAGGGTCACGCCCGGAGCGGGCTGGGGCTGCGTGCGGTCCCGCCTGCGGCCCTTGCGCTTGCCCTTGGCGTCCTCGGGCTCGGTGGCGTAGTAGCCGTAGTAGCCCGCGTAGTAGCCGCTGCGGCCCGCGCCCGACTTGTTCACCACCACGCCCAAGACCCGGGCGTTGGTGGAGGTGAGGATGGCCCGGGCCCGTTGGGCCGCGTCCCTGTGGGTCTCGCCCAGGGCGGCCACCAGCACGACGCCGTCGGCCCTGGCCGCCAGCACGGCCGCGTCGGTCACGGCCAGCAGCGGGGGCGTGTCGATGATGACGACGTCGGCCACGTCGGCCACGGCGGTCAAAACCTCGCCCATCCGGCGCGAGTTCAACAGCTCGGCCGGATTGGGCGGGCGGGCACCGGCCGGAAGCAGGGTGAGATTGGGCACTCGGGTCTGCACGAGGGCACCCGCCAGGTGGTCCTGAGCCGAGCCCGGCGCCTTGCCGTTCCGGGACAGCTCGGCGATGACGCCGGTGAGGCCGATGGAGTCCTTGGACGCGGGGAACAGCGTGTCCAGCCTGGGCCTGCGCAGGTCGGCCGACACCAACAGCGTGCGGTAGCCGGCCTGGGCGTAGACGGCGGCCAGGTTGGCGGCCACGAGCGACTTGCCCTCGGCCGGTCCGGCACTGGTCACGATCAGCACCTTGACCGGCTCGTCCACGGCCACGAAGTGGACGCTGGTGCGCAGCGCCCGCATGGCCTCCGACAGCGGGCCTTGCGGCCGTTCGAGGACGGCCACCTGCGACGGGCTCTTGGCCACCTCGTCGTCGTAGGGGACCTCGGCCAGGATGGGCAGGCCGGTGATGCGCTCGACCTCGGCCCGGCTGCGGATGCGGTCGTCGAGCTGCTCTCTGAGGAAGGTGATGCCCACGCCCAACAGCAGGCCGACGAAGGCGCCGAGGATGCCGTCACGCAGGGGCTTGGGGCTGATCGGACTGGTCGGCGTCTCGGCCAGCGAGATCATCTCGGCCTCGCCCCGCTTGAGGTTCTTCTCGACCAGGAGGTCCTGCTGACGGGCGAACAGGCTCTCGTACTGGACGGCCGCTGCGTAGCGGGCCGCCTCCAGCGAGGCCTTGGTGGTGGGCTGGGAGCCGTCGCGCAGGCCGGTGCCGTCCGGCGGCGTGGTGGGGTTCGACGGGGCCGTGGCCGCCGGCGTCGGCGGCTGCAGGCTGCTCGTGGTGCCAGGAGAGGTGCCGATCTTGGCGTCGAGGTCGGCGATCTTGAGCTGGAGGTCGGTAAGCCCGGTCTCGATGTCCTGGGTGGCCTTCTCCAGGCCCGCCACCGCGCTCAGGCGGCGGTTCTCGATGTAGCTGCGGGCCACCTCGTCGGCGATGTCGCGCGCCCGGGCCGGGTCCACGTCCTTGCCGGTGATCTCGAGAACGTCGCTGGCGCCGCGCTGGTGGGCGGACGAGGACCGCATGACCTGCTTGAAGGGCAGCCCGTTCAGGCTCTTGGCCGCGGCCCGGGCCACGGCCTCGCTCTCGGCGATGTCCTTCTGGGCCGTCACGTAGCGGTTTGGGTCGCCGTTTTGCTGACGGGCCGCCTGCGAAGGGTCGAGCTGCTCGGTGGGGTCGTTGGGCCGCAGCAGCACCCGGGCCGTGCCCTGGTAGACGGGGGTGCGCACAGCCGAGAGGATCCCTGCGGCGAGGGCCACCAGGACCACCGCCTCCACGAGGAACCACCGGTGGCGCTTCAGGATGTCGAGGTACTGCCGGAGTTCCACCGGGTTGCTCCCTGCTCGCTCGTGCTGCCCGCCCGTGCTTGTCCTGCCCGCCCGATCGTGGCCCGCCCGGTCATGCTAAGCACCGGCCATTCCGCCCAATAGGGGACGTTCCCCCCACGGTGGGTGTGGGGGAACCGCGCTGGCGTCAACCGGCGTGCGGACGCGAGGAAGACCCCGGCGCACCGGGGCCTTCCTCCACTACACAGATCCGATGTCGGACGAAGCGGTCAGCCTACGGCGAGGCGCACTTCTTGCCCTTGCCCTCCTTGGGGCCATTGCCGTGGTCGGGCTGCGGGTCGCACCGGGGACCGTGGTCGTGGTCGTCATGGTCGCCATGCTCCTCGTCGTCATGGTCGCCCTTGTCGCCGTGCTCGCCCTTGTCGCCCTTGCCCTTGTCGCCCTTGTCCTTCTCACCCTTGGAGTGCTGGGCCGAGGAGTCGCCCTTCGACGACGCGCCGGATGCCGCAGGCACCATGAGCAGTCCAAACACACCAAGAAGGCCAGCCAGAGCCACCATCAGTCGCCGTCGAATCATCCCTGCTCCTCACTACGGGTCAATTGGAAGATATCCCCCATCCATAGGCCCCAACCAGGGGTTGATGCCCCCGGGGGGAGGCCATGCGACCGCCCTCAGAGGTCAATCCAGGCCCAGTTTCCGCACGATCCACCGCCGTCGCCACCACTCCCCGAGCGCGCTTCCCTTGAACGTGTGGTCCACGTGAAGGGCCCGCTCGCCCGCCCGGACCGTGGCCGTGCGACCGCTCACCACGGCCGTCAGCGAGTCCCTGGGGGTTCCCGCCTGACGCACCCAGGTCAGCCGGTAGTCCCCGTCGGGGGCGACGTCCGCGGGCAGCAGATAATCGAAGGTGACCTTCTGCGTGGCCTCGGGCTGGATGTCGAGCACCTGGGTGAAGACCCGGTACGGGCCGTCAGTGGCCCGCCCGGCGTCGACCTGCCCGGTGCGGGTCGGCGACAACGTGGCGGCAAGGGGGACATAGACCCGCAGGTAGCCGTTGTAGTACGGGTTCAGTGCCGCGTTCTGCGGCTCGCCGTTGCGCACGGTGGCCTCGAGTCGGGCCGCCACCTTGCCGTCCTTCCGGCGCCGGGCCCGGTAGGTGACGTCTTTGACCAGGCCCAGGTTGGCCTTGCTGGCGCTGAGGTTGGCGTCGACCAGCATGAGGAAGTCCCTGTCGGTCTTGGGCAGCGCCCCTTCGATCACCGTGCCCGCGAGCTGGGCCTGGCGGGCCGGGTCCGCGAACCAGAGCTGGATGTCGCCCGCGGCCACGGAGCGGTCCATGGCCTTGGTCAGGGCGGGCACCTCGCCGGGCTGGAGGTGAAAGACCCGGTCGAACAGCGTGTCGGCCAGGACGGTGAGGAACCGCTTGCGGGGCTCGTCCTGGGGGCGCTTGAGCTCGACCTCGTACACCACCCGGCGGTCGAAACCCTCTTCGGTCACCGGCTTGTCGTAGCCGGGGACGTTCAGCGGCCCGACCACGCCGACCATGCGGGCGGTGGCGTACTCGGTCAGCCCGATCACCCCGTCGACCTGGCCGCCGCCTTGGCGGTTGAACATCTCGCGGGCGGTCTGGGCCGACGTCGGGAAGTCCGGCCACCAGTTTGAATTGGTGATGCTCCAATAGCTGGGCAGGGCCACGGCCAGGTCGGCGGGCGGCTCCATGGCTGGCTGCGGCGGGGGCAGGAGCTGGGTGTCCTGGTACTGCTCGAGGGCCACCGTCCCGTGGGCGAAGTGCAAGATGCCGTACGAGCCGATGTAGCCGCCGGTGGGGCGCAGCTCCAACGAGTCCTGGGCCAGCACCAACAGGCGGGCGTCGGTGTTCGAGCCCGCCAGGTCGGCCAGCAAGGCCATGCCCCGACGGGCTCCGTCGAGCTGCTTGCTGGTCTTGGCCAGCTCGGCCGCCAGTTGCCGGGCCGGCCGCGAGACCACGGGCAGGGCCGCGCCCTTGGGCCCGCGGAGATGGACGCCCGCCTTGGCCACGTGGGACTCGGCCTGCGTCAAAGCGGCCTGGGAGCGGGTGGCGGCCGCGGCGAAGGGCGTGAGGTCGGACCCGCTCAGCCCGCTGTTGAGGCGAGTCGGGAAGGAGCCTGCAGCCTGGGCCACCATCCGGCCCGCGGCCACCGCCTCGGCCGCGGCCTCGGCCCCGTCGGCCAGGCCCTTGCTGGCCGCGCCGAGTACGGGGACCGGGCGCACCAGGTTGAGGGGGAAGGAGTCGGCCGCCCGCCGGGCCTGGGCCACGCGCGACGCGGCGGTGGCCAACGAGCGCCGGGCCGCGTCGTCGCGGCGGGCCACGACCTGGCCCCGGGCCCGTTCGAGGTCGCTGCGGGCGAAGGTCAACTGCCGCCGGGCGTCGAGCATCCTGATCAGGCCGGCCAGGGCGAACAGGCCCAGGGCCACGGTGACCACCACGGCGGCCGGACCCTGCCTGCGCCCGCCGCGGCGCCTGCCCGATCCGCCCCCGCTACGGGGCCGAGGCCCGGACATGGTCGGCTGCGGTTTCGCCCGACTGCCTGTGGTCGTCGTCGTCACTGGGGACCAGGCCGCTGCTGATGGCCACGGTGACGGCATGGGCCTGGGTGCGCACGCCAAGCTTGTCGAAGATGCGGATCTTGTGGTTCTCCACCGTCTTGGTCGCCATCTGGAGGCGGCTGGCGATGGCCTTGGTGGCCAGGCCCTCGACCAGGCCGGCCAACACGTCGGTCTCCCTCGGCGTGAGCGTGGGCGTGCGCCGGGGCGGCACCTCCGGGTTGCCCCGCAGCCAGCGCCACTGGTTCAGGACCATGGCCGCGGCCGTCGGGTTGAGCACGGCCGCGCCCCTGGCTACGGCCAGCACACCCGCGGCCACCTCGTCAGGGGCGGCGTCGTGGAGCAGATAGCCGGAGGCGCCGTCGGCCAAGAGGGTGGTCAGCCGGTCCGACGAAGGGTCGGCCGACACGACGATCACGCGAGCGCCGGTCTGGAGCACGTCGCCCAGCACCCGATCGATGGGCTCGCCGTTCAGACAGTCGGCCGTGATGACGACCGACGGCTCCAACTCGACAGTGAGGCTGCGCAGGTCGTCGACGGTGCGGGCCTCGGCCAACACCTCGATCTCCTGACGCGCGCAGGCCAGCCGCAGGATGTCGCGGGCGAGGACGTCGGCGTCCGCCACGAGCACGTTCGGACTGGCCATCGTGGGGCGAAGGGTACGAACAGGACATGGCCTCGGGCCAGGGGTGGTGACCCCCATCCGGGGAGTGGGGGGATAGGCCCGGGTTGAGCGGGTGACTGGGCGGGGCCGGGCTCAGTCCTCGTCTTGGTTTTCTTCGTGGTTCTCGTCGTGGCTCTCGTCTTGACCAGCGAGCCCCAGGGCGTGGGCTCGGGCCACGGCTTGGGCCCGATTGCGCACGCCGAGCTTGGAGAAAAGCCTGCCCTGGAGGTTCTCTACCGTCTTTTGGGCGATGCCCAGGGCAATCGCCGTCTGCTTGACCGACTCGCCCCGCTGGATGGAGGCGATGATCTGGTGCTCCCTCGGGGTGAGGGCCAGGCCCAGGCTGGGCCGGTCCCTTCGGGAGCGCAGGGCCCGGGCCAGCGCGCCCGCGTGGGCTGGGGCCAGGTACGCGTGGCCTGCGGCCGTGGTGGTGACCGCGGCCAGCAGGTGGGTGGGCGCAGTCTCGGCGTCGAGGACGGCATCGGCGCCCCTCGCCACCATGGCCACCGCCTGCTCTGGGGCGACCGTGCCCGGACAGACCACGGTCACGGGGGCGCCGGTCGAGGCCGCGTCGGTCCAGTCCGCGGCGGCCGGGTCGGCCAGCACGATCACGTCCGGCCGCTCACCGTCGGGCTCGGTGGGCACGCCCGCCTCTTGCAGCAGGAACTCGACCAGGTCGCGCGCCAAGCCAGGTGAGCCTGCGATGCGAACTGTGGGCCGTCCCGCCTGCGGCCTGCTCTTCACCCCGCCTAGCCGTCCGCGGCCAAGGCTGCGTCGGCCACGGCCACGTCGGCCATCGCCGCGTCGGCCAGGTCGAGCACGCCGTCGGCCGAGATGAGGCCCAGGCGCATAGCCACGGCCACGGCGTGGGCCTGGTTCTGCACGCCCAGCTTGGCGAAGATGCGCTGCTTGTGGTTCTCGACCGTCTTGCGGCTGATCCCCAGCCGGGCCGAGATGTCGTGCGTGGTGCCGCCGCCGGCGACCAGGGCGAGGATGTCGATCTCCCTGGGGGACAGCACGTCGCGGGGGGTGTGGGTCTCGGGCACCACGATGGGCGCCGCCTCCGCGCTGGCCGACGCCCGGATGGCCTGGACGATGGGCCGGATGCCCTCCGCCCTGGGCAGCACGGTGGGAAAGCCCGCCTCCCGCGCCCTGGCCGCGTCCACCTCATTGGTGAAGACGCATACGAACTGCAGGTCAGGGTGGTCTTCACGCAGCGCACCGGCCACCCGGCAAGCGTCGTTCGACTCTGCGTCTTTGCCCCCGCCCGTGGTCGCGGCATGAACCTGATCCGGTTCGCCGTCGAGTTCGAGCAAGGCCACATCTGCCCCCACGTCGTCGCACAGCTTCACCAGCTCAGAGCCGGTGACGGCGGTGCCGACCACGTCGAGGTCTGGGTCGGCGTCCAACAGCATCGCCAAACCCTCTCGGAAGAACCGGTGGCGTTGTTGTACGACCACGCGGATGGAGGTACTCATCAGACTGGATCCCCTTCCCCACATCGACGACCGCCCCGTGTGCCGACGCAGGCCAGGCGAAGGCAAATGGGCAGAAATGCCGTCGGCCCGCGACGCAGCGTGGCGGTGTCCCTAGGGGTTCTCCCTCGTTGCCGGGATGGGGAAACCTCCCGGGGGTCGTCTTTACCGAAACTTGGGTTGAGGCTGATTCGCTATCGTGACGGCCCGGTCGGCGCTCGCCAGCGCCTTCACGCGGGTGTAGTTCAGAGGCAGAACATCAGCTTCCCAAGCTGAGAACGCGAGTTCGATTCTCGTCACCCGCTCCCCTCCCCCCGGACTGGAGGACATAGGTAGCCGATACGGGGGTCTATGTCCTCCAGACGTGCAAAGGGCGGAGTCAGCCCGGCGATTCGGCTTCTTCGGCCAGGGCCAGCCAGCGTTCCTCGGCCGCGTCCAGGGCGGCTTGGGCCTCGGCCAACTGGCTGCCGATCTCGCGCAGGGCTTCGTGGTTCGAGCCCGCGTTGGCCATGGAGGCCGACAGTGCGTCGCGGCGCTCGGCCAGGCCGGCCACATCACGTTCGGCGTTGCGCAGCAGCCGGGCCAGGGTGCTGGCCGACCGACCCGACCGAGCCGACCGCCCCAACTGTCCCGACTGACCCGACCGACCCGACCGACCCGGCCCGCCGCCCGCACCGACCGACTCCCGCGACTCCGGCGCCGACCCGGAAGAGCCACCAGCCTTCCCTGCACCAGCAGGGGCCAAGGCCAGCGTCGTCTCCACCGTTCGGGCCAGGAAAGCCCGGTCGTGGCTCACCACCACCAGGGCCCCGGGCCAGTCCTCCAAGAAGTCCTCCAGGGCCCGCAGCGTGTCGAGGTCCAAGTCGTTGGTCGGCTCGTCCAGCAGCAACACGTTGGGCCGCTCGCCCAGCACGACGAGCAGTTGCAGCCGCCTCCGCTCGCCCCCCGACAGGGTCCCCACCGGCGCCCACTGGGCGTCGGCGTCGAACCAGAACCGCTCCAACAAGAGCCCGTCGGTGATGACCTCGCGCACCCGCAAGGCCTGTTCCAGAGTCGACCCGGTCTGGTCGTAGTAGCCCAACCGCACGGTCGGCCCCCGCTCCACCCGGCCCTGGCTGGGCGCCAGCCGCCCGGCGATGACGTCCAGCAGCGTGGACTTGCCGCTGCCGTTGGCGCCGACGATGCCGAGCCGCTCGCGCTGGTCCAACAGCATGTCCAAACCGGAGAACAACAACGGCGAACCAGGCCCAGGCCCGTACCGGTGGCCGACGCCGTGGAGCTCAACGACCTTGTCGCCCAGTCGGGGCGTGCCGAAGTGCAGGTCGAGCGCCCCCGACCTGGCCGCGGCCTGCGGCCCGCCTGACACCACGGCCGTGGCCGCGTCGATGCGGGCCTTGGGCTTGCGGGTTCTGGCCGGCGCGCCCCGGCGCAGCCAGGCCAACTCCCGCCGGGCCAGGTTGCGGCGGGTCGACTCGCTGGCCGCGGCCTGCTCCTCGCGCCTGGCCTTGCCTTCGAGGTAACCGGCGTAGCCGCCGTCGTGCACGTAGCCCTTGCCCCGGTCGAGCTCGAGCACGCGGGTGGTCACTCGGTCGAGCACATGCCGGTCGTGGGTCACCAGCACGAGCCCGCCGCGGAAGCGGGCCAGCCGCTCTTCGAGCCAGGTGATGGCGTCGATGTCGAGGTGGTTGGTGGGCTCGTCCAGCAAGAGCAGGTCCGACTCGGCCACCAGCACCTGGGCCAGGGCCACCCGCTTGGCCTGCCCGCCGGAGAGGGTGGCCACATCCGCATCGGCCAGCGGGCCCATGCCCAGCCGCTCCAGCACGGCCGCCGCCTCCCACCCCTCGCCCACCGCGGCCCGAACCGTCCCCGCGGGCAGCACAGGCCGCTGTTCGAGCATGCGGATGCGCACGTCCCTGCCGGTGCGCACCGTGCCCGACTCCGGATCGGTGCGTCCGGCCATGACCCGCAGCAGCGTGGACTTGCCGGTGCCGTTCAGGCCCACCAAGCCGAGCCGGTCGCCCGAGGCGACGGTGACAGACAGGTCGGTGAACAGCGGCCGGCCCGGGCGGCTGGCGCCGACGCCGGCCAGGTCGACCAGGATCATCGCCCGTGGCCGCGGCGGCTCCGGTGGTCGAGGAACGACAGCACGGCCAGCACCGCGTAGACCACCGCGGTGACCACGGCCACGGCTCGAAACTTCTCCACGCCCACGGGCACGACGGCCAGGCAGGCGGCTGCGGCGATCAGGAAGAACGCGGCTCTGCGGTCCATCAGCCCAAGGCCCGCACGAGCAGCGAGGTGACGCCGGCGACCGAGGCCGCGCCAGGGATGGTCAGCACCCACGCCCACACCACACGCCCGGCGACACCCCACCGCACGGCGCTGAGCCGGTGGGCCGCGCCCACGCCCACGATGGCCCCGGTGATGGTGTGGGTGGTCGACACCGGGATGCCGCTGGACGAGGCGAAGAACAACGTGGCCGCCGCGCCCGTCTCCGCGGCCATGCCGCCCACGGGCTGAAGCCGGGTGATGCGCGAGCCCATGGTCTTCACGATCCGCCACCCGCCCGACAGCGTGCCCAGGCCGATGGCCGAGTGGGCCGCCAGCACCACCCACAGGGGAACGTCGGCATGCGGACCAACGTGGTGCGAGGCGATGAGCACGGCGAGGATCACGCCCATCGTCTTTTGCGCGTCGTTGCCGCCGTGGCCCAAGGAGAAGGCGGCCGCCGACAGAAGCTGTCCTCGACGGAACACGCGGTTGAGGCGCTCCACTCTTCGGTACCGGTGAAACGCCCATTGGATGACCAGCGTGAGGATCAGCCCCAGGGCCAGGCCGATGAGCGGCGAGAGCACGATGAACATGCCGATCTTGCGCAGCCCCTCGGAGACCAACACGTGAGAGCCCGAGCGCACCACGGCTGCGCCCGCGATGCCGCCCACCAATGCGTGCGACGAGCTGGTCGGCAGGCCGAGGTAAAAGGTGATGAGGTTCCACCCGATGGCGCCCACCAGCCCGGCGAACACCACGCCGATGGTCAAGACGTCTTGGGTCACGACGTCCTTGGCGATGGTGTTGGCCACGTGCGTCTTGAACACGAGGAAGGCCACGAAGTTGAAGAAGGCGGCCCACGCCACGGCCCAGCGGGGCGACAGCACGCGGGTGGACACCACGGTGGCGATCGAGTTGGCCGCGTCGTGAAAGCCGTTGGTGAAGTCGAACCCCAGCGCGAGGACGACGACGGCGAATACCCCCAGTTCCATCGGTCGGCCTAAGCGTGCTTGAGGATGATGGACTCGACCACGTCGGAGATGTCCTCCAGCGTGTTGAGGGCCGCCTCCATGGCGGTGACGAGGTCCTTCCTTGATGACGTCGAGGGCCTCGAACTCCCCTGAGAACAGCCGGGCCAGCGTGCGCCGGTAGACGGCGTCGCCGTCGCTCTCCAACTGGTCGATGGCCTCGAGCAGCGGCTTGGCCTCCTTCATGGACTGGAGCCGCTCGACCAGGTCGACCGTGGCCTTGGCCATCTTCACGAGGATGTCGCCCTGCTCCACCAGCTCGGGCAGCGTCTCCTTCAAGGACACGACCTGCATGAGGGCGGCCACGCTGTGCATGTCGTCCACCACGTCGTCCATCTCCTCGGCCAGGGCGTGGATGTCCTCCCTGTCGAACGGGGTGACGAAGCTGGTGTCGAGCCGGTGGAGGATGGCCTGCGTGAACTGGTCGCCCTTGCGCTCGCACTCGATGACCCGAGTCAGCCCGCCTTCGAGGGTGGGGTCGGCGAGCAGGTCGCGCAGTCGGTGGGCGCACTCCTCGGCGTTGCGGGCCGAGTCGTTGAAGAGGGCGAAGAACCGGTCGTCCGTGGGGACCAGGCGGAACCGCATGCGGCGAACCGTAGTCAGTCGATGACGACGGGCAGGCCGACCTCGATACGGCCGGGCGCGGCGACAACCGCGTACACCCCGAGGCTGCTCTGGTTGTGGCGGTTCACGGTGGTGGCGATGCCCAAGTCGCGGGACAGGCCGTGAGCGGTCTGGGGCATGGTGACCATGGCGCAGCGCACGGTCGGCATGAAGGGCTGGAGCACGATGTCGCCGATCCGCACCGTGCGCCCGACCCACTCGTTTTCCAAGAAGCCCTCGGCGCCGTCTCCCGCGTCGACCAGCACCGTGGGGCGAAAGCGCTCCGCCGACCAATCCCCTTCCGGATAGGCCGCCGCGCCGGCCCGCAGGCTGGCCGTGGTCAACAAATGGACGGCGCCGAAATCGAAGAACGTCCCCGGTGGGCACGGGATGTCGACCACGGGCGACGCCTCATCGGTGTTGACCACGTTCATCTCATAGGCACTCGGCGCGTCGGCGTCGGCACCTTGCACGCGCACGTCGCGGCCCAGCCAGGCGGCCACGGCCCGGTCCAAGGACTGGTCCCCCGCCGCGGCCGACGTGCCGTCAGGCAGCGTCACGACAACCTCGCCGCCGCTGGTCGTACGGGCCGACGCTTCGAGCAGGCGCCTGTTGCGCTTGGCCGACAAGGCCTTGCCCGTGGCCGGGTCGACCACAGCCCACCGCCGGTCGCCCGCCATCCCGGACATGCCCACCTCGGCCCCGTCCACGGTCTCGCCTTGGAACGACTTGACCGGATAACGCCCCAGCCGGGCCACCGTCGCGTGCATGAGGCCGCACCCTAGGCTCGGCCTCCGTGGAGCTGCTGGTGCGCAGGCTGGACCCCGACCTCGCCCTCCCGCGCTACGCCCACGCCGGCGATGCGGGCCTGGACCTGGTGGCCAGACAGGACGTGGTCCTGGCGCCGGGTGGCGGGCGGGCAGTGGTGCCCACCGGCGTGGCCGTGGCCATCCCCGAAGGGCACGCCGGATTCGTGCAGCCCCGCAGCGGCCTGGCCGCCAAGCACGGGGTGACGTTGCTGAACACGCCGGGGCTGATCGACGCCGGCTACCGGGACGAGCTCAAGGTCGTGCTCGTCAACCTGGACCCGGCCACGCCCTACGAGGTCAAGAGGGGCGACCGCATCGCTCAACTCGTCATCCTGGCCGTGGGCCAAGCCGAGGTGATGGCCGTCGACGACCTGCCCGCTGCGACCAGGGACACGGGCGGGTTCGGCTCAACCGGGAGATAGCGGACGCATCGGGCCGCGGGCTACCCGTGTCATGGCCCGCCAAGTTGGCCCGTGACCATTGCCTGAGGTCGAGGCATCATGACCACACCGCCAAGAAAGGCTCGGGCCCGCTACCACCTCCGGCGTACACCCGAGCAACAGGGGGCCCCTTCTGCTGGGGGGCAGAGGGGGCCTCCTGGCCAACCAGTTTCTTGCCGGGGGCCGGGGCCGGGTCAGCGGCTGAGCATCGAGGCCAGCGACCAGACCGCGGCCACCAGGCCGATGGCCATCATGGCCAGGCTGCGCCCTACCGGCGCCCGCCCCAACTCGCCCTCCTTGGGCTGTTCCGGCGGGCGGAGCAGGGCCAGCCCGTTGCCCACCAGCATGGCCCCGCCCAGGGCCAGCACCAGCAGGGGAAGCAACTCGTCAACGCCGAGCAAGGGGCACCTCCGTCACGGTCAGCCACCCAGCCAAGACGATGAGGATGCCGCCTGCCAAGGTGGCGGGCGCGGGCGACTCGTGCAGGAACAGCCACCCCAGCAGCACGACGGCCGCGGGCTCGAGGTACCCGAGGATGCCCACCGCGGTGGCCGGCACCCGGGCCAGGGCGCCGAGGTACAGGCCCGTCCCCAGTGCGGTGTGCACCAGGCCGAGCACGACGAGCCACGCCCACGTCGGCCGGGGCGGACCCCAGCCGGTGAGGGCGGCGACGGGCAGCAGCAGCACCGACGCGCCTGCCATCTCGATGAACGCCGTGCGCAGCCCGCCGTAGGCCTCGGCCAAGGGCTTGGACAGCAGCACCAAGGCCACGAACGAGCAACCTGCCAGGCCTGCGAGCACGAGTCCGGCGGTGGTGACGGCCGCATCAGACGAGCGCAGGGCAGGCCCCACCACCAGGCCGAAGCCCGCCGCGCCCAGGGCCAAGGCGATCAGCGTGCGTCGGCTGTGGCGCTCCCCCAGGAAGCGGGGCGACAGAGCGGCGATGCCGACTGGGGCCAGGTAGACGATCAGGATGACGGTGCTGCTCGGCGCCCGCTGGTAGGCCGCGAACAGCGACACCCAGTGAAAGGCCAGCACGGCCGCGGTGAGCACGCACAGGACCGGGCGCCACGACCCCACGGGCGGACCGGTCCGACGGCCCGTCCTGCGCTCCCAGGCCAGCGCCGCACCCAGGCCCACGGCGGCGATGGCCAGCCTGCTGAACACGATGGCTTGGGCGGGCAGGTCGACATGGCGAACGAGCAGCGGAATGGTCCCCCAGCCCGAGCACACCGCGACCAGGGTGAGCCGGGGCCGCCGCATGGGCGCAAGATACCTATCTCCTTGAGGACGCCTCAGCCCGTGCTCAAGCTTCCCGAGCCCCTCGCCGATGGTCACGGAGAGTGGTGCTGTGCCCCCAGCCGGCGCCACTTCGGACAGCAGCGGGGGCCGGGCCCCTCCAACCTCTCGGCTCTGGCGGAGTCGGGTCGGTCCCCTTCCAACCCGGCCCCCGTTGCTGTCAGGCTTGGGCCATGGCCTTCAACCACGTCGCCTTCGCCACTCGGGACCTGGCCGCCACCCACGCCTTCTACACCGACGTGATGGGCTTTCGCCTGGCCAAGGTGGTGGCCGCGGTGACCGAGGGCCCGGGGTGGGCTCGGCACGTCTTCTATGACACCGGCCAGGGCACGGGCGACTCGGTCGGCGGCAAGGGCCTGATCGCCTTCTGGGACCTGCACGACCCCGCCATCGGCGACGACTTCCCCACCGACCTGTCCCGTTCCCATGGCCTGCCCCCGTGGGTGAACCACGTGGCCTTCGACGCCCCCACGCTCGACGCGCTGGCGGCCCACAGGCAGCGCTGGCGCGAGCACGGCCACACCGTCGCCGAGGTGGACCACGGGTTTTGCGTCTCCATCTACATCACCGACCCCAACGGCATCCTGGTCGAGTTCTGTTGCGACACCCGACCCTTGAACGAGGCCGACGCGGCCGAGGCCGAGCGCCTCTTGTGGGCCGACTCCCCGCCGTTGGAGGCGCTGCCGCCGGTCCGCGTGCACCGGCCCGTCATCCCCGCTTAGTGGCCGGGCCCGCGTTGGGCTACTGGCCCGACCCCGGGGAGTGGCCCGACGTCGGCCGGGCCCCGATGGAGGCGGTGTCGCCCGATGGGTTCGTGGTGCGGGGCGCGTGGTGGACGCCGCCCGCGGGCACGCGTTGGCGCACGGCCGTGGTGCTGACCCACCCCCGGGCCGACTTCACCGTGCACTACGCCTGCCCGCTGCTCGCGGCCGCCGGGTACGCGGTGCTGGGCTACAACACCCGCTACGTCAACAACGACAGCGACTGCCTGCACGACAAGGCCGCGCTGGACGTGACCACGGGAGTGGCTTGGGCCCGGGCCGCCGGGGCAGAGCACGTGGTGGCCTTGGGCAACTCGGGCGGCGGGTCGCTCATGGCCTACGCCCTGACCTTGGAGGGCGGGCGCGACGTCGACGGGCGCGAGGTCGACGCCCTCGATGTCGAAGCCCTCGTCCTGCTGGCCGCCCATCCCGGCGAGGGCGTGTTCCTCATGCAGGCCATCGACCCGTCTGTGGTCGACGAGTCAGACCCGTTCTCGGTCGATCCCGCCCTCGACATGTACGACCCCGACAACGGTTGGCAGCCCTGGCCCTACCCGTCGTCCTACTCGGCCGAGTTCGTGGCCCGGTACCGGGCCGCGCAGCGGGCGCGAGTCGCCCGGCTGGACGGCGCCGCTTCGGCCGCGTTGGCGGCCCGGGCCGCGGCCGGGATGCAGGCCGGGTCGGCGGCGCGGGGATCGTCCGAGTGGAACCGCCTGCGCCGCCGGGCCGTCCATGCCCGCTACCTCACCATCTACCGCACGCTGGCCGACCCGGCTCACCTGGACCCGTCGATCGAGCCGGACGACCGACCCCTCGGCTCCATCTTCGCCTTCCCCGACCCGCTGGACGCCAACTACGGCTACGGCGGCGTGGCCCGGGTGATGACGGCCCGGGGCTGGCTGTCGACGTGGTCCGGATTGTCGTCGCCCGCATCACTGGTGGCCACGCTGCCGGCCGTCACCATCCCCACCCTGGTGGTACACCCCACGGCCGACACCGAGATCCGGTTGTCCCAGGCCCGGTCGTACGCGGCCGCTTCGGGCGCGGCCGACGTCACCTATGTCGAGCTGGCGGGGGCGCCGCACTACCTGCACGGGCATCGGCGGGCGGCCGTCGACCTGGTGGTGGACTGGCTGCGGGCCCGCGGCCTTTGAGTTCGGGCCTTTGAGTTCGGGCCTCGAAGTTCAGGCCAGGGTTAGACCCGGGCCATATTGGCGAAGCGGGTGTAGTGGTCGAGGAAGGCGAGCTGGGTCACGCCGGTGGGGCCGCTGCGGTGCTTGGCGATGATGACCTCGGCCGTGCCGCGGTCGGGCGAGTCCGGGTTGTAGAGCTCGTCGCGGTACAAGAACATGACGACGTCGGCGTCCTGCTCGATCGACCCCGACTCCCGCAGGTCGGCCAGGATCGGGCGCTTGTCGGCCCGGGTCTCGAGGTTTCTGGAGAGCTGGCTCAGGGCCACCACGGGGACCTCCAGCTCGCGGGCCAGGATCTTCAGGCCTCGGCTCATCTCCGACACCTCGACTTGGCGGTTCTCCGCGTTGTGGCGGCCCGACATGAGCTGGAGGTAGTCGACCACGATCAGGCCGATCCCGCCCAGCTTGGACTTGAGCCTGCGGGACTTGGCCCTGATCTCCATCACCGTGGTGTTGGGGTTGTCGTCGATGTAGATGGGGGCTTCGCCCAGCCTGCCGATGGCGTGGCTGATCTTGGGCCAGTCCGACTCGTGCAGACGGCCGTTGCGCATGCGGCTGGCGTCCACCCTCGCCTCGGAGGACAGCAGGCGCTGGGTGACTTCGAGGTGGCTCATCTCCAGGCTGAAGAACAGGACGGGTTGGCGGGCCTCCATGGCCGCGTGGGCGGCCATGCCCAGGGCGAAGCTGGTCTTGCCTGCACCCGGGCGGGCACCCACGATCAAGAGGTTGGAGGGTTGCAGGCCGGCCAGGCGCTCGTCGAGGTCCGTGTAGCCGGTGGGCAGGCCGGTGATTGACTCGCCCCGGTCATAGAGGGCTTCGAGGCGGTCGAGGCTGGCGCCGAGCAGATCCCTGATGGGCTGGAGCGTGTCGCTGACCCGGCGTTGGGCCACATCGAAGACGAGGGCCTCGGCCTGGTCGACGGCCGCGGCCACGTCGTCGGGGACCTGGTAGCCCATCTCGGCGATCTCGCCTGCCACCCCGATGAGCCTGCGCAGCAAGGCGTGCTCTTCGACGATGCGGGCGTAGCGGGCCGCGTTGGACGTGGCGGGGGTGTTGGCCTGGAGGGTGATGAGGATGGCCGGGCCGCCCACCGACTCCATGAGGCCCGCCCGGCGCAGCTCGTCGGCCACGGTGACCGGGTCGGCGGGCTCGCCCTGGGCGTAGAGCGAGCAGATGGCGTCGAAGACGTGGGCGTGGGCGGGCTTGTAGAAGTCGTCGGCCGAGCAGATCTGGGTGGCGTCGGCGATGGCGTCCCTGGACAGGAGCATGGCGCCGAGGAGCGACTCCTCCGCCTCCAGGTTGTGGGGCGGGACCCTGCCCGCGCCTTGACCCGCGCCTTGGCCCTGGCCCTGCGACGGCGTGCGGTCGGGTCGGCGGACGTCGGAGAGGGCGTAAACCATGTCGGACCTAGGTAAGCCCACGGGGTCTGTGGGGTGCTAGAGGAACAACCTGGGGATTGCGGGCCGGTAACCAGTGGATGGCCAGTGGATGAAGGGCGACGTTGTCCACCGAACACATGTTCCCCACCCTAACGGGCCATGACGCCTCCGGCGCGGACCGACCTCCATCGCCTGCGCCGCGCCTCCCGGTCGCGCCCGCCCTGGGCCGCGCCGCGGCCCGCCCATTGCAGGCCGCCGCCGTTCTGGTCAGACCACCATGCCCGCGACCCGAACTGACGCTGACAAGAAAGCGCGGGCCGCCTGACGGGCGGTCGGCACCACCGCGTACCGGGCACCACGCGGCCGCGGGTGCGACCCGCCCGGTCCGCCCGCGACACGGAACTACGAGGTGACGACTTCCACCGTGACGGGGAACTGGACCTCGGGGTGGAGGCGCACCGGCACCGAGTGGGTGCCGACCGACTTGATGGGCTCCTCCAAGTGCAGCTTGCGCCGATCGAGGGCCACGCCGGACTGGGCCTGGACCGCGTCGACCACGTCCTGGGCCGTGATGGACCCGAACAGCCTGCCCTCGGTCCCGGCCCGGGCCGTGATCTTGATGACCAGCGGCACCAGCGTGCGGGCCACCGTCTCGGCCCCCTCGCGGTCCTTGGCGTCCTTCAGGTCCCGCGACCGGCGCATGGCCGCGGCCTGGGCCACGACCCCGTCGGTGGCCTTGATGGCCCGGCCCTTGGGGATCAGGTAGTTGCGGGCGAAGCCGTCGGCCACATCCAAGATGTCGCCCTTCTTCCCCACGCCGTCGACGTCGGTGCGCAGCACGACCCGCATCTACGCCTCCTCGCCCGAGCCCGCGTCGACTGCGCTCAACTCATCGGCGGGCGGGCGCAACGGCTCGTTGCCATCGCCTGCCGCCTCGGCCGGGTCCACCGAGTCGACGTCGGCCAACACCTCGTCCAGCCCCGCGTCTCCCGAATCTCCGCCGTCCCCGTCAAGGGACTCGACGGGCTCGACCTCGGCCTCCACCTCGGGCGCGGGAGCACGGTCCCGACCCCCACCCCGGCCGCCGCCCCGCCCGCCGGCGCGCTCGGTGACGGTGCGCTGCGTGTAGGGCAGCAGGGCCAGCTCGCGTGCGGTCTTGATGGCCACCGCCACCTCGCGCTGGTGCTGGGCGCAGTTGCCCGACACCCGCCGGGACCGGATCTTGCCCCGGTCGCTCATGAAGCGGCGCAGCAGGTTGACGTCCTTGTAGTCGACCCACTCCGACTTGTCCTTGCAGAACACACAGAACTTCTTCTTGGCGCCCCGCCGGTTGTCGCGTTCCTTCTGGACCCGCTTGTTGCCGCGGTCGCGGTCGTTTCCTCGTGCCATTAGAAGGGCTCCTCGTCGTGGCTGTAGCCCGCAGGGGGCTCGTTGGCGACGGAGGAGCGGGGGGCGCCGCCGCCCCCACCCCCTCCACCGCCCGCGCCGCCCGCGCCGCCCTCACCTGGAGCACGGCGCTCGTTCTTGGTGATGGTGGCCGTGGCCCAGCGCAGGCTGGGGCCGATCTCGTCCGCCACCACCTCGATCTTCGAGCGCTTCTCGCCCTCGGGGGTCTCCCAGCTCCGCTGTTCGAGCCTGCCGGTGACGAGCACGCGGGCGCCGCGGGCCAGGGACTCGCTGGCGTTCTCCGCCATCTCCCGCCAGCACACGACGTCGAAGAAGGAGGTCGCCTCTTCCCACTCGCCCGACTGGCGGTTCTGCCAGCGGCGGTTCACAGCCAGGCCGAACGTGGCCGTGGCCTGTCCGCTGGGGGTGAACCGCAACTCGGGATCGCGGGTGATGTTGCCAACCAAAGTGACACTGTTTCCGTTGCTCATTGTTCGCTCGCTTCATTGTCCGGCCCCGCCGCGACGGCGGCCGGCTCCCCGGCAGGCGCAGTGTCGGCCGCAGGCGTGGTCGAAGAACGACCGCTGCGAGCCGCGACCACGTCGGGGAGACGGATCACCTTGTGACGGAGCACCTCGTCTGCGAGGAAGAGCATCCGGTCCAACTCGGCCATGACCCCGGGCTCGGCATTGGCGTCCAGCAGGACGTAATAGCCCTCCCACCGGTGCTTGAGCTCGTAGGCGAACCGGCGCCGACCCCAACGGTCGACCCGACCCGGCTCCCCGCCGCGGCTGCGAATCAGCTCCACGGCTCGGTCGACGATGGCCCGGATGGCGTCTTCCTCCAGGCCGGCGTCGAAAATGACCATGACTTCGTAGGGCCTCAAAGGCCTTGCACCTCCCTGTGGTCCCGGCGGCGGAGCGCTCGGGGCCCCGGTCGGTCCGGGGCAGGGTTCGAATGAACCCGGTCATGGTAGTCGACGTCGGCGATTCGTTCATCGGTGACGAGTGTGCCGACCGGGTGTGACAGGAACGCCGGAGGCGTTTCCGTGGGGGGCTGGGCGGCCGGGGTAACAGCAACGCCGGAGGCGCCCAGTCCCCCCCCGCCAGCCCTCGAGCCCGAGAGCTACACGCAGCCGCCGCCCACCGTCACCGTCGCCCCCGGCGTGATGCCCATGCGGTTGAGCCCACCTTGCTGCGTTTCCAGCACGAACCGGAACTTCTGATTGCCCGGCGCCGTATACGTCGGGCACTTCCGCGTCCTGGTGATGCACGGCACCATGTCGGTCCCGCCCAGGAAGTGGCCCGCCGCGTCGAAGAAGCCTGCGGTCAGGCCGAAGCGCACGTTCTTCATGTAGAAGGGCTGGTCGGTGTCGCCCGCGAAGGTGAAGACCATGGCGTCGTAGCCCGCCAGGTCGGCCCGGTTCATCAGCCCCTTGGCCTGCTGCTCGGGCGTGGCCGCATGCACGCCGCAGAACCGCCGCACCGCGGCCGAAAAGCCGGGGAACTGGTTCACCGCGATGTGGATCTCGTTGAACCCGGCGATGCGGGCGGGCTTGGGCGGCGGCAGCGTGGTGGTGGTGGACGGCGCGCCCAGCACCGGGTTGGCGGGCGTGTCCGCGCCCGCGGCCAGGAAGGCGAAGAAGGACAGCAACGCCAAGGCTCCAACCGCCCAGTTCAGCCACGTGCGGCCCTGCTCGGTCTGCAACGGCTCGAGGTACTCGCGCACCCGCGGCGGCAAACCGTCGGGCAGGTCGAGCAATGGGTCACGGGCGCCGACGCCAGCACCGGCACGGCCCTGGGAGTCGGGCCGGTTCGGGCCGCGGGCGGGGATCACCCCGTCATGCTGACACGGAGCCGTACAGCCCCATGGCGCGGGACACGTCCTCGCTCAGGTGGTAGCTCTCCGCGTCGGACGGGAAGCGCCGGGCCCGAACGTCGTCGGCGAAGGCGGCCAGGGCGGCCACGCCGTCGGCCCGCAGCGACGCGTAGCGCCGCACGAACTTGGGCACGATGCGGTCCTCGATGCCGAGCACGTCGTGGAACACGAGCACCTGCCCGTCGCACCACGGCCCGGCGCCGATCCCGATCGTGGGCACGGACACCGCCGCAGTCACCATGCGGGCCACCTCGTCGGGCACGCCCTCCAACACGAGCGAGAACACGCCCGCCGCCTCCAAGGCCAAGGCGTCCTCGACCAACAGGGCGGCCGCGTCCACCGACTTGCCCTGCACCTTGAACCCGCCCATGGCGTGGACCGATTGCGGGGTCAGGCCGATGTGGCCCATGACCGGGATCTCGGCGTCCACGATGGCCGACACCATCGGCACCCGCTTGGCCCCGCCCTCCAGCTTCACCGCCTGCGCTCCGGCCCGCACCAAGGCAGCCGCGTTGCGCACGGTGTCCTCCACCGAGACGTGGTAGCTCATCCACGGCAGGTCGCCCACCACCATGCAGCGGGGCTTGGCCCGGGCCACGGCGGCGATGTGATGGGCCATGTCCTCGGTGGTGACCTGCAAGGTGTCCTCGTAGCCGAGCACGACCATGGCCAGCGAGTCCCCGACCAGGATCAGGTCCACCCCCGCCTCGTCGGCCATGCGCGCCCCGGGCGCGTCGTACGCCGTGACCATGACGAGAGGGTCGGTGCCCTTGCGGGCCCGCACGGCCGGAGCCGTCATCTTCTGTGCCATCGCTGGCCTCCTTCACCGTCCAGCGCCCCTCGGCTGCCGGCGGTAGGTCCAGTCTGCGCCTGGGAGTACCGTGGCCGCAACATGGAGCGGGTCTGCGAGAACTGCGCCAGGGAGGACGAGGAACTGGTGCTGGTGAACCGGGTCTACGTCGTCCCCGAGTCGTGGGACACGGCCGGGTCGAGCACCCGGATGCCCGACGCCGAACTGTGGTGCTTCTCGTGCCGCTCCCTGTACCCGCACGAGCCCGTCGACCCCGACGGCGACGCCGACCCGGAGCCTGCCCCCGACGCCGACGCCGATGCCGACGCCGATGCCTCAGCCGATGCCCTGGAGACGGACGAGCCCTAGTTCTCCGGCTTTTTCGTCGTGCTGGTGGTCGAGGGCGTCGTCGTGGTGGTGGACGAGGACGGAGGCGGCGGCTTCGGCGCCGTCGTCGTCGTACTCCCGCCAGGCTTGGCCGTCGTGGTCGTCGACGACGGCAAGGACGCCACCGTGGTCGACGTGCTGGCCGTGGACGACGTGGTCGTGGAGGGCAACACCACGCCGGTCACCTCGGGCAGCGGCCTGCCCCCGAGCGACACGCCGGGAAACGACCCGCCGTAGTCGCCGTCGCGCACGGCGTCGGCCATGAACCGCTTGAAGATCGACGCAGGGAACGACCCGCCGTTGACCTTGCGGCCCCGCACGTTGCTCATGGTCTTGCTGGCCCCCTCCGGGAAGCCCATCCAGACCGCAGTCGTGAGGCGGGGCGTGTAGCCCACGAACCAGGCGTCGCCGAAGTCCTGCGTGGTGCCCGTCTTGCCCGCCACCGGCCTGCCGATGGCCGCGCCCGTCCCGGTCCCGCCGGACACGACCTGTTGCAGGCAGTAGCTCACTGTGTCCGCCACCTTCTCGGACATGGCCCGGGCCCGCGCCGGCTTGGCCCGCTCCAGCAGATGACCCTCGGCCGTGCGCACTTCGAGGATGGTCACCGGGTCCACGTGCTCGCCCCGGTTGGCGAAGGTCGAAAAGCCCGACGCCATGTCCAGCACCGAGACCTCGGACGTCCCCAAGGTCAGCGACACGTCGGGGGCCAGGTCCGAGGTCACGCCCGCCTTGTGGGCCAGCTCGACGACCTTGCTCGGCCCCAGAAGCTTGATCAACTGGGCGTACACGGTGTTCACCGAGTGCTTGGTCGCGTCGATCAACGAGAGCGGCCCGTCGAACGACTCGCCTTCGAAGTTGTCGACCTCGTAGTCCTTGCCCCTGTTGCCCTTGGGGAAGACGATCGAAGGCGGGGCGGGCAGCGTCGACTGGACCGAGTAGCCCTGGCGCACGGCCTCGGCCAGGACGAAGGCCTTGAACGTGGAGCCGGGCTGGCGGCCCGACCCGCCGCCGCCGGACCCCAGGGCCAGGTTGACCTTGGACGCGGCGAAGTCCCTCCCCCCGACCATGGCCTTGACCCCGCCCGAGGAGTCGAGCGCCACCAGCGCACCCGCCGGGTCGTCGCCCTTGTTCAGCAAGCCGTACACGGCGTCATAGGCCTGGGCCTGCATCTTCAAGTCCAGCGTGGTCTTCACCCGCAGCCCACCGCCGTAGACGGTCGCCTCCGAGTACCGGCTCAGCAGTTGCTGGCGCACGTAGTCGGCGAAGTACTGCGTGCCCTTCTCGGCCATGGCGAAGGTCGGCTCCGCCTTCCCCCGCTCGACCACGTAGGACTGCACGGGCTGTCCGCCCGCGTCCCGCCGCTGCGCCCCGGTGATGGACCCGGCCTTGGCCATCAGGTCGAGCGTCCTGTTCCTGCGCTGGTCGGCCAGCTTGGGCCTGCGGCCCACGTCCGCCTCCACCGGCGAGCGGATGAGCCCGGCCAGATAGGCCGCCTCCCGCAGGTCCACCTGGTCCACGCCCTTGCCGAAGTAGGCGGTCGACGCAGCCTGCACGCCGTACGCACCGCGCCCGAAGTAGACGGTGTTGAGGTAGCGCTCGAGGATCTGGCGCTTGGACAGCTTGCGCTCCAGCTTCACGGCCAGCGCCGCCTCTTTGACCTTGCGGGACAAGGTCCGCTCGCGGCCCAGGTAGACGTTCTTCACGTACTGCTGGGTGATGGTCGACCCGCCTTGCAGGTTGCGGCCTCGCGCGTCGGCCAGCGTGGCCCGCAAGATGCCGACCGGGTCGACGCCGCCGTGCTCGAAGTAGCCCTTGTCCTCGGTGGCCACCACCGCGTCGACCACGACCTTGGGGATCTGGTCGTAGGGGACGAAGACGCGGTTCACGCCGTTCGACAGCGTGGCCAGCCTGGCCCCCGACGCGTCGGTGAGGAACGTGGTCTGGGCCTGAGGCCGCTCGGGCGGGAGGGGCACGCGGACGAGCAGGTAGGCGGCCCCCGCCACCGCGGTGGAGGCCAGCAGGCCAGCGAGGAAGAGCAGCCGCCGGTACCGCCACAACCGGCTGCGCGGAGGCGGGCGTCTCGCAGGCATGGGCGGTCGAGTCAGGCTACTGGCGCCCGGTGCCTGCGCACGACCTCGAAGGCGGCCGCGGCCAGCACGCTCAGCACGCCCGCGGCCAAAGCCAGCGCCGCACCCCGCTGGTAGGGGGTGAGAGGAGCCCGCCCGGCCCAGCGCCAGGTGTCCGGGGCCACGGCCAGCCAGAACAACAGGACGGCGGCGGGGAGGCGGCGGGGATGGGCGTCGTCTTCAGTCCACGGGGCGGGCCTGGCCTCGCCGACTCGCCAGGCCAGGATGCCGGTCACGACGGCCAGGCCCGCCGACAACGCGACTGCGCTTGCACTCAAGCGGCCCACGGCCAACGTGCCGACCAGTGCTGCGGCACCGGGCAGCGCGCCCAGAAGGGCGAGCGGTAGCGGCACGACGGTGCACAGCGCGCCCGCGGCCATCAAGAGGAAGGCGGCAGGGAGGGGCGCGGCGGCCAGGCCCAGTGCGGCCACGGCTGGACCGGGCCGGTCGAATGCGGCCAGCGCCACCGCGGCCAGCACGGCCGCGATCGTCGCCTCGGGATGGGGCAGGACGGGGACCGCCGCGGCACCCGCCAAGAGGGCGGGGACCAACAGCAAGGGGGAGCGTCCGGCCAACACGGCCAGCGCGCCCGCCAAAACGAGGGCGGCGGCCGGGCGGCCGGACGGGACAAGGCTCCAGCCCTGCCCGTCGATGGCGGTCACCGCCATGCCCGCGGCCAGCAGCACCGCACCCGCCCCGGAGACCAGGCGCTGCGCCGTGGGGCGATCGGCGCGGTCGGCCACGGCCACCACGACCACGACCGCCGCCAACAACGGGGGGCGCACCATGGCCAGCGGCAGCACGCCGAGCAGGGCCACACCCGCCAACAGCGACTCCAACGTGGCGGGCACGACCGACGCCGTCACCAGCGCGGCGGCGGCCGCGGCCGCGGCCCTGCCCCTGGCGTGGCCTTGCGTGGCGCCCGCGGCCCACGCCAAGGAGACGGCGAGTCCGGCGACCGGCCACAGCCAGCGCCGCCAGTCGAGGAACCTCACCCGATGACCGCCAGCAGCAGGCCGAGCCCGGCCGCCGCCAATGCGGCCATTGGCGTCGCCGTCGGTCGGGGCAGCCTGCGAGCGCACACCACGAGACCCATCCCGACCAGCGCGCCCAGGGCCCGCACCAGCCCGTCGCCCCAACCGGTGGCCGCAGGCCCCAGCGCGACCACACCCGCCAGCAGGCCGAAGGGCAGTCCCCTCCAGTCCCTGGGGGCGACGGCCACGCAGGCCAGCGCGGCCAGGCCCGAGCCCGCCGCGCCGAGGGACGAGCCCACGAAGACGGCCGGTCCGAGCACGGCCTGGGCCCCGGCCACGCCCGCCAACGACGTGGTCCCGAAGCGGGCCAGCCCTCCGAGCACAGCCAGCACAGCCACCCCGCCTGCCCACGCGTCGGCCGCGGCCACGCCCAGCAGCACGGCGGCCAGCAGTCCGTCGCCTGTGGTCGTGAGCACCAAGGCGGCCGCCCCCGCCGAGAATGCGGTGGGCCAGACCGGCCCCGTCGGCCAGGCCGCGCCGGCCGGGCTGGTGGGCCGGGTCGGTGCGATCAGGCCCGGGAGGCGCGGGTCCGCGGCCGGCCCGCCAGGTAGGTGCGGGTCAGGTGGTTCCATGAGCACTCCGGGCACGCCTCAACCACATAGCACGCCACCTGCCCGGCCCTGCGGGTCAGCCGGGCCAGCTCGGCCGCGTCGGTAAAGCACTGGCCGCTGGGCGGCAGGTGGGGGCCGAAGGCGTACGAGACCTGGACCAGCGTGTCGGCCTCGCAGATCGGGCAGTCCTCCTCGACCTTGGCGCCAACGTTGCGGGCGGCCCGCAACAGCTCGGGATGGGCGTCGCACACGTCGAGCCGAGACAGGCGGCCCCTGCGGAACTCCTTGATGATCGAGTTCCTGGCCAGGCGGTAGTCGATCTGGCCGGGCAAACCCGAGGCGGACGCGCCTCGCAGGGATGCCGGGCCGAAACTCATTGCGGGCCAGGGTACTCCCGGAGGGTCCGTTTGCCGTCCGGCGGGCTGCTGCTATGGTGTCGTCCGATATATCGAGTCGATACATCGAAGCCACACCAACAGGGGTCGACCTTCGGCCCGAACGAAAGGCAGCGGCGACCGCCCGTGCTGGAACTGGCCATCCTCGGCCTGCTGAAGGAACAGGAGCTCCACGGCTACGAGCTGAAGAAGCGGCTGGGCGAAGCCCTCGGCCCGCTCAGCTCGGTGTCGTTCGGCTCGCTGTACCCGGCCCTCAACCGCTTGGAGGCGGCGGGCGCGGTCAAGGCAGTGGAGGCCAACCCCGGCGGCGTCGGTGCCCCCGCCGTCCCCATGACCGGCTCCCTGGGCGGCGAATTGGCCGCCTACCGGGCCCGTCGGGCCGCCACCCGCGGCTCACGGGGCAAGAAGGTCTACGGCATCACCGACCGGGGCCAGGCCTTGTTCGAAGAGCTGTTGGCGGCCGAGTCGGCCACCGACGGCGACGACAAGTCCTTCAACCTCAAGCTCGCCTTTGCCCGCTACCTCCCATCCGACGCCCGGCTCGGGCTGTTGGAGCGGCGGCGGGCCCAATTGGTCGACCGCCTGGCCCGGCTGCGCACTGCGGTGCGGACCGGGCGCGAGCGCCTCGACGACTACAGCCGGTCCCTCATGGAACACAGCACCGAGGCGACCGAACGGGACATTTCCTGGCTCGACAAGTTGATCCAGAACGAACGGCAGGAGGAAGGCCGCACATGAGCAACAACCGAAAGACGGTCCGCGTCGCCATCGCGGGCGTAGGCAACTGCGCCAGCTCCTTGGTGCAAGGCGTGGAGTTCTACCGCGACGCCGGCCCGGACGAGCGCGTCCCCGGTCTCATGCATGTGGTGCTGGGCGGCTATCACGTGGGCGACGTCGAGTTCGTCGCCGCCTTCGACGTGGACGCCACCAAGGTCGGGCTCGACCTGGGCAAGGCCATCGACGCAGGGCCCAACAACACCATCAAGTTCGCGGACGTGCCTGACCTGGGCGTCACCGTGCTGCGGGGCCCGACCCTGGACGGGTTCGGCGAGTTCTACCAGCAGGTGGCCGAGGAGTCGCCGCTTGAGCCGGTGGACGTGGCCCAGGCCCTGCGCGACGCCAAGGCCGACGTGCTAGTCTCCTACCTGCCGGTTGGCTAAGAGGACGCGCAGAAGTTATACGCCCAGGCCTGCCTGGACGCGGGGGTCGGGTTCGTCAACGCCATCCCCGTCTTCATCGCCAGCAACCCGGAGTGGGCGGCCAAGTTCGAGGCCGCGGGCCTTCCCATCGTGGGCGACGACATCAAGTCCCAGGTGGGCGCCACCATCGTGCACCGCACGCTGGCCCGGCTGTTCGAGGACCGGGGCACCACCATCGACCACACCTACCAGCTCAACTTCGGCGGGAACATGGACTTCATGAACATGCTCGAGCGCAAGCGCTTGAAGTCCAAGAAGATCTCCAAGACCCAGTCGGTCACCAGCCAGATCGACCAAGGCATCGGCGACCGCGACGTGCACATCGGCCCGTCCGATCACGTGCCCTGGCTGGAGGACCGCAAGTGGGCGTTCATCCGCCTGGAGGGCCGCAACTTCGGCGACGTGCCGTTGACGGTGGAGCTCAAGCTGGAGGTGCACGACTCGCCCAACTCGGCGGGCGTGATCATCGACGCCGTGCGCTGCGCCAAGGTGGCCATGGACCGTGGCATCGGCGGCCCGCTGCTCGGCCCGTCGGCCTACTTCATGAAGTCGCCACCCAAGCAGTTCCGCGACGAAGAGGCCCGCGTCATGGTCGAGGAGTACGTCCAGGGCTGAGTTCCACGAGCAGCGGGCGATGGTCGCTGACCGGCTGTGCCGGAAGGACGTCCTGCGCGCTGACTTCCAGCCCGGCGCCCTCGACCGCGATGTGGTCGATGCGGATGCGGGGATTGTCAGCGGGAAATGTGGGTGCACCGCGGTGGATGCGCAGGTTCAGGTCGCCGAGCAGCAGCCGGGGCTCTGGCCGTTTGCGCAACAGGGCCACGACCTGGCCGAGCTGCTCGCGCGCCTCGGCCGTGTCGATCGACAGGTGGGTGACGGCCACCGAGATGCCGCCGGTGCGGGCCATGAGGGCGATGCGCCGCTCGTGCTTGCCATGTCTGGGCAGGCGCTCGACGGCCACGTCCTCCAAGGGCCAGCGGCTGAACAAGGCGTTGCCGTAGCCCCAGATGGCGGGGCCGAACACGCCGTGCAGGCCGGTGGCCCGGCTCACCCGGCGGACGGTGTGGGCCAGCCTGCTGCGGGGCCGGCCCACGTCCACCTCTTGCAGCGCGAGCAGGTCGGCGTCGAAGCCCGCGCAGACCCGCGCCGCCAGGCCCACGTCGACTCGCCCGCTCGGCGTGCGGCCGTGCTGGATGTTGAAGGTCACGATCCTCATGGCATCAGTGGGGCAGACTTCCCCCGATGCCGACAGACAATGCCGCGGCCTGGGACCGGCACGCCTCCGCCTACCAGGCCGGCGCCCAGCTCCCCACCGACGTGGCCCACTACGGCCCTGACATCGGCACCGAGACCGACTTCCGCCTGCTGGGCGACCTGAAGGGCAAGCGGGTGCTGGAGCTCGGCTGCGGCGGGGCCCAGTGCTCGATCGCCTTCGCCAAGCAGGGCGCCACCGCCATCGGCATCGACTTCTCGGCCGAGATGCTGGCCTTCGGTAAGCGCCTGTGCGAGCGCGAGGAGGTAAAGGTGGAGCTGCGCCACGGCGACGTGGCCGACCTCGCCTTCCTGCGGGCCGACTCCATCGACATGGTCTTTTCGGCCTATGCCTTCGGCTACGTCGAGGATCTCAACCGGGTGTTCCGGCAAGTGCACCGGGTCCTCAAGGTGGGCGCGCCCTTGGTGTTCTCGCTCCCCCATCCGGCCTACGACATGCTCGACGACGACTCGCCCCAGCCGCTGATGGTGCGGCGCTCCTACTTCGACCGATCGCCCATCGACTACACGTTCAACGGCATCGCCTTCACCGACTACCACCACACCATCAGCGACCTGTTCACATCGCTGAGCAGGGCCAGCTACCGGGTGGACACGATCCTCGAACCCGAGCCGGTACCCGGCCCGCGCAGCCAGTTCTGGCGGGACACCTTCCGTTACGTCCCTCGCACGCTGATCATCCGGGCCCGCAAAGAAGGCAACTGAGCGCTCGGCCTTTGGCTGACGACGACGACGGTGCCGCCGCGTTCAGGGGTTGGCGATCCAGTCTGCGTAGGCATGGGCGAACAGGGCGGGCATCCCGCCCGTGTGCACGAAGACGGTCCGGGTGTCGGGTGCGACGCGCCCTTCCCGGCGGGCCGCGATGAGCCCGGCCATGGCCTTGCCGGTATAGACCGGGTCGAGCACAAGGCCCTCGGTGGCCGCGGCCAGGCCCAGCGCCTCCCTGCATTCGTCCGTGGTGGCGCCGTAGCCCGCGCCGTACCGGCCGCGGTCGATCTGCACATCGCCGATGGGGGCCGGGCGGCCACACGCCTCCGCGATGGCCGCGGCCTTGGCGGGCACCTGCATGTCGAGGTCCGGGCGCGTGCCCACGTCGACGCCCAGCACCTTGGCGTGGTCGCCCAGTCCGGCCACCAGCCCGGCGTGGGTGCCGCCCGAACCGTCGGCCACCACCACCAGCCCGAGGTCGGGCAGGTCGCCCAACAGCTCGTCGGCCGCGGCCACGTAGCCCATGGCCCCCACCGTCGACGCGCCACCGATGGGCATGCGATACGGGCGCTTGCCCTCGGTGGCCAGGCGCACGGCCTCCTCCTCGATCACCGCCTCCAAGCCGTAGTAGTCGAGCTCGCCCGCCCACACGATGTCGGGTCGCAGCAGCAGGTCGAGCACCACGTTGCCGGTGGGCGTGGCCGGCGGCCGAGACGAGATGACCACCGTGCAGTCGAGCCCCAGCTTGTTGGCCGCGGCCGCGGTCATGCGCACATGGTTGCTCTGCCTGCCGCCGCCCGTGAGGAGCGTGTCGCATCCTTGGGCCATGGCGTCGGCGCACAGGTAGGCCAACTTGCGGGCCTTGTTCCCGCCACCCGCCAGGCCCGTGCAGTCGTCCCGCTTCACGAACAGCGCCCCAGGCTCGAAGCCGATGGCCCGCCCCAGCCGGTCGGCGGGCTCGAGCGGCGTGGGCACGTGGGCCAGCCCGGGGAGAGGGTCCATCGGCCGGACGCTACCGTCGTCGCCATGCCCGACCCCACCAAGCCCGACGTGTCCATCCCCGACGGCCCGCCGCCCGCCGAGCTCCTCATCGAGGACATCGATGTGGGCGACGGCGACGAGGCCGTGGCAGGCACCACGGTCGACGTGCACTACGTCGGCGTCTCGTGGTCCACCGGCAAACAGTTCGACGCTTCGTGGGACAGGAACGCGACCCTGCCCTTCACGCTGGGCACGGGCCAGGTCATCCAAGGCTGGGATCGAGGGGTGGCGGGCATGCGGGTCGGGGGCAGGCGCAGGCTCACCATCCCGCCCGACCTGGCCTACGGCTCGCGCGGCGCGGGCAGCGTCATCGGGCCGGACGAGACCCTGGTCTTCGTGGTCGACCTCATCACCGTGCGATGACCGCTCCGGCGGCGGCCGTGCCCGCGCCGCTGTCGGCCGGGCTGCAACGGCTCGTCGACGCGGCCGACGCGGCCTTGCGGGCAGGCGGCACCGAGCGCCAGATGTGCGAGGCCATGCGCCCGGCCATGGCCGCCCTGTTGGCCGAGCGTGACGAAGGCGAGGGCGAGGGCGGCGGGGGCGAGGGCGGCGGCCCCGTGCCCGCCCAGGCCAAGGAGCCGTTCGAGGGCGCCGCGGTGGGCAATCTGCTGTACGCCGACCCGGACGGGCGCTTCCACATCCTCGCCGTGGTGTTCCCCGAAGGGACGTCGTCGGGCGTGCACCACCACGGGTGCTGGGGCGTGATCGGGTACCTCGAAGGGGGCGACGAGGAGACCCGCTACGACGACGACCTCAACGAGGTCAGCCGCAGGCGGTGGCAGGAGGGCGACATCGCCTTCCTCCTGCCCGAGGAGGGCGAGGGCTGGCACCGGGTCCGGGGGCTGGGGGACGAGCACGCGGGTGGGGCGGGCGTGAGCATCCACGTGTTGTGCCTGCTTCCCGCCGACCACCCGCACCGGTTCTACGACCGGGCCTCGGGCCGCATCCTCGACTTCCCGTTCGTCGAAGTCGCCCCCGGCCGCTGGCGCGCCACCATCGCCGACTGACTCACCAGGCCCGCCGCCCTTCCCCCGCCGCCCTTCCGCATTTGGGCGTACTTTCCGACCGTTTTCGACCACAAACTGCGCCCAAATGCGGGATACCACCACAACCGGCACAACCGGCCGCGGTCCACGAAAGGCTTCGGCGCGTCGCTACGACTGCGAGGCCCACCACTCGTCGAGCCTGCGCAGGGCCTCGTCCTCCCCTAGCGGGCCCTCCTCCAGGCGCAGCTCGAGCAGATAGGCCAGCGCCTGCCCCACCACCGGCCCGGGCCGCACGCCGAGGTGCTCCATCACCCGCCTGCCGTCGACATCGGGCCGCACGGAGTCCAGCTCCTCGCGCTCACGCAGCTCGGCGATGCGCCGCTCGAGCATGTCCATCCGCCGCTCCAGCTCCTCGGCCCTGCGCTTGTTGCGCGTCGTGCAGTCGGCCCTCGTCAACTGGTTCAACAGGTCGAGCAGCGGCCCCGCGTCGCGCGCGTAGCGGCGCACGGCCGAGTCGGTCCAGCCCCCGTCGCCCTCGCTGTACCCGTGGAATCGCAAGTGCAGCTCCACCAGCCGGACCACGGCCTCGATGTCGTCGTTCGAGTAGCGCAGCTCCTTCATGCGCTCTCGCGTCATGCGCGCCCCCACCACCTCGTGATGGTGGAACGACACGCCCGCCGAGCCCACCCGACGGGTCCGGGGCTTGCCGATGTCGTGGAACAGGGCGGCCAGCCGCAGCAGTCGGTCGGGCCGGGCCCGCTCGACCACGGCGATGGTGTGGGCCAGCACGTCCTTGTGCCGATGGATCGGGTCCTGCTCCAAGGCCAGGCCGGGCAGCTCGGGCAGGAACTCGTCGGCCAGGCCCGTCCTGACCACGAACCACAGACCCGCGCCGGGCCGCGCCACCACCATCAGCTTGTCCAACTCGTCCCTGATGCGCTCGCGCGACACGATCTCCAGCCGGCCGTGCATGGCCTTGACCGCATCCACCAGCGCGGCGTCCGGCTCCAGCTCGTAGCCCGCCACGAACCGGGCCGCCCGCAGCATCCGCAACGGGTCGTCGCTGAACGACTCCTCGGGCGCGAGCGGGGTCCGCAGCCTCCGGGCCGCCAGGTCGGCCACGCCCCCGAACGGGTCAATCAACTCGGTGTCGGGCAGGCGCAGGGCCATGGCGTTGACGGTGAAGTCCCGCCTGCTCAGGTCGGCCTCGATGGCGTCGGCGAAGGCGACCGTCGGCTTGCGCGAGTCCGGCGTGTAGACCTCGGCTCGGTGGGTGGTGATCTCTAACTGGACGTCGCCCTTGCGACAGCCGATGGTCCCGAACCGCTTGCCCTGGGTCCACACCGCGTCGGCCCAGCCCCGCACCAAGGCCTCGATCTCGTCCGGGCGGGCGTCGGTCGTGAAGTCGAGGTCCTTGCCATCACGGGGCACGCCGAGCAGCACGTCGCGCACCACGCCGCCCACCAGGTACAGGCGCCTGCCCGCGGCCTCGAAGCGCTTCCCGATCTCAGCCGTCTCGGCCACCAGGCGCTGGAGCCGCTCCGGCATCACGACGGGATCACGGCGCCGGAGGCTAGCGGCGGGCCTCCGACCGCCTCCCAGCCCAACGAGTGACTAGTACCGAAGGACGGTGAGAAAACAGCCCGGTCGGGCTATGGAGTGCAACCTTCGAGACACCGAAGCATCACTCAACGTGCACGCCGGGTGCACAACGATCGAGAGGAAACACCGTGAAGTTCCGCCGAATCGCCGCCGTCAGCGCAACCCTTCTCGGCGCCGCCAGCATCGCCACCTTCGCCCCCGCCGCCCATGCGGCCACGTCGGGCCAGAACACCCTCACCTTCCAACTGAGCGGCGCCGCCTCGCTGGCCATCGCCGTCCCCTCCAACCCCTCGGCCGTGAGCGGCAGCGTGACCACGGGCTCGGTTGTGCCGGTCACCCTGAGCAACAGCACCGTCACCGACAACACCGGCTCGCTCCTGGGCTGGACGGTCACCGCCGACGCCACCACGCTGACCGATGGGGCCTCCCCCGCCCACACCATCGCCACCACCAACCTGGTCTGGCTGACCGGCACGGTCGCCGCGGGCACCACCGGCCTGCTCTCGGGCGTGGCCGCAGGCGGCGGCGGTGCCTTCGGCGTGGCCCCGATCACGGTGGCCCGGGCCCTCGCCAACTTCGGCGGCGGCACCTACACCTACCCGGCCACGGTGACCCTCACCGTCCCGGTGAACACCTACGCCGCCACCTACACCACGACGGTCACGCAGACCATCGCCTGACGATGGTTCGCTGAACCCCCGTCGCACCGTCCCCCTGCGCACACCCCGCCTTCGGGCGGGGTGTGCCGCGTCCGCGATCACATTCGGTGGTCAGCCGCCGATGAAGGGCTTCGTGATGACTCTTCGACGCGCCGTGTACGCCGCGGCCCTCGTGCTGGCGCTCGCTGTGTGCCCGGCCTTCGCCCCCACCGCGCTCGGCCAGACCCCGCCGCCCGCCCCCAACGATCCGGGCATCGGCCTGCGCCTGCTCGAAGCCCCGACCAACCGCAGGGACGACCCCAGAGCGAAGCGCTACATCGTGGACCACGTCAATGCAGGCACGTCCTTCACCCGGCGCATCCAAGTCACCAACGGGACGGACAGGGACGTCACCGTCAACCTGTATGCGGCCGCGGCCTCCCTCAACAACGGCGATTTCATCCCGGCCAGCGGCCACGCCCAGAACGACTTGAGCCAGTGGATCACCATGACGCCTTCCACGCTGGCCATCCCCAGGGGGGGACGGGCCGACGCCACCGTGACCGTGGCCGTGCCCGGTGACGCCCCTCCGGGCGAGCGCTACGCGGTGGCCTTGGCCGAATTGCCACCGCCCCCCGGGCAAGGGCTGGTGGGCCTGGCCTCACGCGTCGGAATCCGCGTGTACCTCTCCGTCGGACCGGGCTCCGAGCCTTCGACCGACTTCAACCTGGACACCTTCCAGCCCATCAACGAGACGGGCAAGCCGGGCGTGTCCATTCATTCGTGCAACACCGGGGGCCGGGCCCTCGACCTGGGCGGCAGCCTGAAGCTCACCAACGGCCCGGCGGGCATCTCGGCCGGACCCTTCACCAGCACCCAGGCCGCCACCATCGCGCCGGGCACGTGCGAGGACCTCAAGATCCTCCTCGACCCCCAGATCCCCGCAGGCCCTTGGGACGCCACGGCCACGTTGCGGTCGGGGACGAAGGAGAAGACGTCGCAGGCCCGCATCACCTTCCCTTCGCCCGGCGGTACGGCCAAGGCGGTGAAGGCCCACGACACCAACAAGACCAGCGACTCGCCCTTCATCGCGGCCGCTGCCGTGGTCGCCTTCCTGGCGTCAGGCCTGGGGCTGTTGCTGTTCTGGCGCAGGCGCAGGCGCGCACCGGCCTAAGAGGGCGAGCCGATAGGCGAGCCCGTGGCCCGAGCGGCCCGGCGGCGAAGCCGCCAAGAGCGGGGAGTGCAGCGGCCATCGCCCGGAGGCGGACGCCGGAGGGCGGGGTAGGGCGTGACCTATCCACGCGGCCTCTAAGTCGCGTCAGCCGCGTGAGTCGCTTCGGCCACCTGAGCCCGGAGAGCGGGAACAGCTAGGTGGCCAGCAGGCCGGCCTGCTGCAAGGCGATGCGGAAGTCGTGCGGGTTGCTGGCTGCGGCCATGGCCGAGCGCAGGTCGACCAACCCGTTCTTGAACAGGTTGAACACGCTCTGGTCGAACGTCTGCATGCCGTAGTACTCGCCGTCGGCGATGATCTCCTCGATCGACTCGCCTGACCCCGCGTTGGGGTCGACGATGCGATCGAAGATCCGGCCCGTCATCACCATGACCTCGACCGAAGGGACCCGGCCCTTCCCGTCGGCCCGCTCCAACAGACGCTGCGACACCACTCCCCGCAAGGACGAGGCCAGCGTCAGGCGGACCTGCTTTTGCTGATGGGGCGGGAAGAAGTCGACGATGCGGTTGACCGTCTCCACCGCGTTGGTGGTGTGCAGGGTGGACAGCACCAAGTGCCCGGTCTCGGCCGCGGCCAACGCGGCCCACACCGTCTCTGGATCGCGCATCTCGCCGATGAAGATCACGTCCGGGTCTTGGCGCAGCACCCGCTTCATGGCCATGGCGTAGTCGCGCGTATCGGTGCCGATCTCGCGCTGGTTGACGATCGACTTCTTGTCCACGTGGAGGACTTCGATCGGGTCCTCGATGGTGACCACGTTGAGCGCCTTGGTCTCGTTGATGTGGTCGATCATGGCCGAGATGGTGGTGGTCTTCCCCGAGCCCGTCGGGCCGGTGACGAGCACCAGGCCGCGAGGCTCTTCGGCCAGTCTGCGCACCACAGACGGCAGGCCGAGCGTCTCGAAGCTCGGGATGCCGGGCAGGACGCGGCGAAACACCAGGCCCACCGAACCGCGCTGGCGGAACACGTTGACGCGAAAGCGCCCCAGCCCCGGAAGGGACAGGGCGAAGTCGGCCTCGCTGGAGTCGACGAACTCGTCGGCCCGGTCCTTGGGAAGGATCTGAAAGGCCATGCGCTCGGCGTCGGCCGGGCTCACCCGCTCGAACGGGCCCGGGCCCAGGTGGCCATCGATGCGGACATGCGGCGGCGAACCCACCTTCACATGAAGGTCGGAGCCTCGTTGTTCGACGGTGTAGCGAAGAAGCTCGTTGAGATCGAGCACGGACTAGTTGTCGGCAAGCTCGCGCTCGACCCTGAGCCTGCGCACGGCCTCGACCGCCTCACGCCCCGGCCCTTCGCCCGTGGGACGCTCGGCCATGACCCGCTCGCCGGCCAGCGCGGCCACGCACGCGCCCGCAGAACCGGCCAGGGCCTCCAGGTCGTAGCCGCCCTCCAAGAAGGCCAGCCTGCGCCCGGGCCGGACCAGCGACACGACCCGCTCGGTGAGGTCGACGTAGTCGCCCGAGGACAGGCCCATCCGCGTGAGCGGGTCGGCTCGATGGGCATCGAACCCGGCGGACAGGATCACCCATGTCGGGGCAAAGCGCTCGGCCAAGGGCACGACGATGTCGTCGATGGCGGCTCGAAAGGCGTCGCCCGAGGTGCGGGAGGGGAAGGGCACGTTCACGGTGGTGGCCCGGTTCTCATCGAGCCCACCGGTGCCGGGATAAACCCCTGGTGCATATTCATGCATCGAGACGTATGCCACTCGGTCATCGTCCCAGAACGCCTCCTGCGTCCCGTTGCCGTGGTGGGCGTCCCAGTCCACGATCAGCACCCGCTCGCCCCTGTCGGCCAACGCGGCGGCGGCCACGGCGACGTTGTCCAGGAGGCAAAAGCCCATGGCCGTAGTCGGCCGGGCGTGATGACCCGGCGGCCGCACGGCCAAAAAGGCGGCGTCGGCCTCACCTCTGTCCAAGGCCTCGATGGCGGTCGGCCCCGCCCCCGCGGCCAACAGGGCCGCCTCCCACGAGGCCGGAACGGCCACCGTGTCCGGGTCCAAGTGGCCCCCGCCCGTGGCGCAGAAGTCGGAGACGGCAGCCACGTACTGCTCGCCGTGCACGGCAGTCAGCTCGGCCTGCGTGGCGGGCCTCGGCTCCATCCGGACGAGCGCGTCGCCCACGCCCGCCCGCTCGATCCCCGACAACACCGCGTCCAATCGGGCCGGCCGCTCGGGATGGCCGTAACCGGTGTCGTGGTCCAAAAACCGCGCCGAGGTCACCAACAGGACGGCCACGAACCCGAGGCTACGCCCGGCGCCGCGTAACCTCGTCCCGCCGTGACAGCCCAGGTCGACGTCATCCGGTGGGGCCCGGAGCGGGCTCGCACGAGCCCGTGGCGCGGCGACGGCCGCATCGCCTATCTCACTCCTGTAGCCGACGCGCCGGTCCCTTCGGCCGCGTTCGTCAAACGGTGTTGCGACCAGCTCCAACGCAAGGGCTTCGACCAGGTGGTCACCAGCGCGTTGGCCCCGAACGAGCAGGTCGGCTTCAAGGCGGCCGGGTTCGAGGTGGCCGAGCACCTGTACCTGTTGGCCCACGACCTGCGCTCCCTGCCCGCGTCGCCGCCCGCTCCCGCAGTCATCCGCCGGGCCACCGGCGGCGATCGCCCGGCCGTGCTGGCCGTGGACGACCTGGCCTTCCCGCCCTTTTGGCAGTTGGGCGAGGCCGGTCTGGACGACGCCCTCATGGCCACGCCCCGCACCCGCTTTCGGGTGGCCCGCCTGGCCGACCAGTCCGTGGCGGGCTACGCCGTCACCGGCCGCTCAGGCCCCCGCGGATTCCTGCAACGACTGGCCGTGCGCCCCGACCAGCGCAGGCGGGGCCTGGCCCAAGCCCTCGTCCTCGACGGCCTGCGCTGGCTCCGACGCCGGCGGGTCACGAGGGCCATGGTCAACACGCAACTGGACAACCAAGCCGCTCTGGCCTTGTACGAGGGGCTGGGGTTTCGGCGTGAGTCCACGGGCCTGAGCGTCCTGTCCCTGGGCCTGCGATGAAGGCAGCCGCCGCCGCGCTGGCCGCAGCCCTTGCCGTCGTGCTCGCTGCCTTTTCGCCCGCGGGCCCCGTGTTGGCCCAAGCCCCGCCCGTACCCACCGGCACGCTGCGGCTGGCCTCGCAGACCTCGTGGGTGGGGCCGGGGCAAGACCTCGACATTCGGGTCACGGCCACGACGAGCGCGGCGCCGTCCGATGTGGAGCTGGCCGTCAGCGTGTACCGCCAAGTGGGCAGCCGGTCCGAGTTCCTCAACACGCTCAAGGACCGGCTGCGGGGCGCGCCGCTCACGGCCACGGCCACGCCCCTGGGCGAGTTCATCCCGGACGCGGGGGGCGCCCTGACCATCCGCGTCCCCATCCAAGACCCGGCCCAGGCCCCCGACAAGGCCCGCACCCGGCTGCGCGACGAGGGCGTCTACCCAGTGCGTGTCGAACTGCGCGAGACCGGAGGTGGCCGCACCATCGACCGCTTCGTCACCCACCTGGTCTTCGCGGGCCCGCCCAAAGAGGGCGGCGTGCCCCTCGGCTTCGCGTGGGTCGTCCCGTTCAGCGCCTCACCCGCACTTCAGTCGGACGGGACGCGCCGGGTCGGGCCCGTGCCGTCGAGCCGCTTGGCCGTGCTGGCCCAGGCCCTGGACGCCCACCCCGACGTGCCGGTCACCCTCCAGCCCACGCCCGAGACGGTCGAGGCCTTGGCCGCCTCCACCAAGGAGGCCGACCGCAACACGGTGGCCGTGCTGGCCCGGGCCGCGGCCAGCCGCCAGATCGTGGGCGGGCCCTACGTCCCGGTGCAGGCCGGGGCCTTCGCCGCGGCCGGTGGCGAGGCCGAGTTCGCGGCCCAACTCGACCGGGGCGGCGACGTGCTGGCCCGAGTCCTCAACGTCCGCCCCGACCCGCGCACGTGGGTGGCGGACGAGCGGCTGGACGAAGCCGCCCTCGACCGGCTGCGCAGCCGCCAGGTCGACCGCATCGTGCTGCCCGAGGCCGCCCTCGTCCCCGCGGGCCTTCCAGTCACGCTGGCCAACCCCTTCGAGCTCCAGTCCCGGTCGCTGCGAAGGCCCACCGCGGCGGCCTCCGACTCGGATTTGGAGAGCCATTTCAACCCGCCGGCAGACGGGCCAGACGACCCTGTGCTGCGAGCCCACGCGCTGTTGGCCGACATGGCCGTCGTCTACTTCGACCGGCCGGGCAAGCCCAGGGCGGTGGTGACCCAGAGCCCGCGCAACTGGGCGCCAGACCGGGGGTTCCTCGACGCCGTCCTCGCGGGCCTGAGCGGCAGTCCGATCGTGCAGGGCATGACCCTCGACCAGGTCTTCAGCACCGTGCCCGTGGCCACCACTTCGCGCACCGCGCCGCTCACCCGCAAGCTGGCCGACAACCCGGCGCCCGCCATCCTGCCGCTGGCCAGTATCCACGACACCCGTTCGCGCCTCGAGGCGTTCGGCTCCATGCTCGACGCCGACAACGCGCTCGACGACGAGCTCGAGGAGGTCCTACTCACCGCGGAGTCGGCCGACCTGCGCACCAGCAGGCAGCGGGCCTCCTACGTGACCGGCGTGGACAAGCGCATCGACGCCGAGCTCAAACACCTGGCCGTCCCGGCCAGCCGCACCATCACCTTGACCGCTCGCAAGGGCGAGATCCCGGTGAGCATCCAGTGGACGGGCGACTACCCGGTGCACCTGCGCGTGCGAGTGGCGGGCGACCGCCTGACCTTCCCTGAAGGCCCGGCTCTGCGGGCCATGGACTTGAGCAGGCGCAACACGACCGAGCGCTTCGTGGTCCAGGCCCGGTCGTCCGGGGACTTCCCCCTGCGCATCACCCTCGAGTCGCCCGAGGGCGGCCTGGTACTGGCCCGGGCCCGGTTCACCGTCCGCTCCACGGCCGCGTCCGGCGTGGGCATCGCCTTGTCCGTCGGGGCGGGCGCCATCTTGTTGTCGTGGTGGGCCCGCAACCTGGCCAAGGGCAGGCGGAACCGGCGGCTCGTCCCCGCGTGAGCGCCATCGACGTCGAGGGCGCGGGCGCCGAGAGCGACCCGGCCGGCCTGTCCCGCAACACCGCGGTCATGGCCGCGGGCACGGTGCTGTCCCGGCTGTCGGGCTTCGGCCGGGTGCTGGCCTTGGCCTACGCCCTCGACTTCCGCCGCCTCACCGACTCGTACAACCTGGCCAACACCACGCCCAACATCGTCTACGAGCTGGTGCTGGGCGGCGTGCTGTCGGCCACGCTGATCCCGGTCTTCATCGACCAGTTCGCCAAAGCCACAGGCGCCACGGCCAGGGGCAGCGACGACGACAGCGCGTGGCGCAACATCTCGGCCCTGGTGACCGTGGCCACGGTCGCCATGGTCATCCTCGCGGCCCTGTTCGCCTTGGCCGCGCCCGCGGTGATCCACCTCTACACGCTGGGCAACCACACCCCTTCGGTCGACGACCAGCGGGCCGTGGCCACGACGCTGTTGCGCCTCTTTGCGCCACAGGTCGTGTTGCTCGGGCTCATCACCTTGTCCACCGCCCTGCTGAACGTGCGCCGCCGCTTCGCCGCGCCCATGTGGTCGCCCATCCTGCTCAACGTGTGGACCATTGGCGTGCTGGTGGCCCTGCCCCACATCGCCCACGACCTGCGCCTCTCGGCCGTGCGCCACAACACCACGGCCCTGCTCGTCCTGGGTCTGGGCACGACGCTTGGCTACGCCGTCCAGTTGGGCGCCGTGCTGCCGTCCTTGCGCCGGGCGGGCGTGCGGCTGCGGCCGGTGTGGGAGCCGGGCAACCAGGCCGTGCACCTCATGCTGCGGCTCTCGGGATGGACCCTTGGCGTGGTGGCCGCCAACCAGGCCGCGTACTGGGTCATCCTCGTACTGGCCAACGGCAAGGAGGGCGGAGTGTCGGCCTACCAGGCCGCCTTCCTGTTCTTCCAGCTCCCGCACGCCATCCTGGCCGTGTCGATCATGTCCGCGCTGATGCCGGACCTGTCCGAGCGGTGGGCCAGGGCCGACGTGGCCGGGTTCACCCGCCAACTGGCCCTCGGGCTGCGGACCACCGCGGCCGTGCTCATCCCCGCGGCCGCGGGCTACGCGTTGCTGGCCCATCCCTTCGTGCGGCTGGTCCTCGAACACGGCAGCCTGTCGCCCGACAAGGCCAAGACCACGGCCGACGTGCTCCGGGTCTTCGCCCTGGGGCTGCCCGGCTTCAGCCTGTACCTGTTGTTGATGCGGGCCTACCAGGCCATGAAGGACACCCGGTCGATGTTCTTCCTCTACCTGGGCGAGAACGCCATCACCGTGGCCGCCGCCCTCATCCTCTATCGGGGCCTGGGTGTCACTGGTCTGGCCATCGCCTTCGCCGGTCCGTACACGCTGTTCAGCGCAATCGCATTGCTGCGACTCCGTCGGGCCATGCCCGGGCTCGACCTGTCCGAACTGGGCCGCGTGCTGGCCCGCATCCTGGTGGCCACTGCGGCGATGAGCGCGGTGGTGGCCGGGTTGACCCGGGTCGTGTCGAGCGATCTTTTGCAGGTGGGGTCCGCCGTGGCCGCAGGTGGCACCGTGTACGTTCTGGGAGCAAAGGCCCTGGGGGTCGACGACCTCGTGGCCCTGCTGCGCATCCGGAGGCGCCACGCATGATCACGGGGTGGCTGGTGAAGATCGTGCTCGTGGTGGCCCTCATCGGGCTGGTGGCGGTGGAGGGCGGATCGCCGCTCATCACCCGGGCACAAGTGGACGGTGCGGCCCACGACGCGGCCGACGACGCCGCGGCCGAGTACTTCCAACACCACAATGCTGACGCGGCCAAGGCCGTGGCCCAGGAGCTGGCCGACAAGGAGCACGCGGCCATGCCCGAGTTCTCGGTGGATGCCAACACCGGCACGGTCCACGTGAAGCTCGAGAAGCAGGCCAGGAGCCTGCTGCTGAAGAAGTGGAGCAAGACCAAGTCCTGGTTCGACGTCCGCGTCACCGCGGAGAGCACGGCAGGGAAGTGAGGGACTGAATGCCCATCCGCGTGGTGACGGACAGCGCCTGCGACCTCCCGCCTGATCTGGTCGCCGAGCTCGACATCGACATCGTCCCGCTCACCATCCGGTTCGGCAACGAGGAGCTGGTCGACGGCCGCGACCTGTCGCCCAAGGAGTTCTGGGCCCGGGTGGCCAGCTCGCCTGTTCTACCGGAGACGGCCGCCCCCTCCCCCGGCGCCTTCGAGGAGGCCTTCCGCCGAGCCGCGGCCGGCGGTGCGGACGGCGTCGTGTGCGTGAACCTGTCGGGCGCGCTGAGTGCCACCTTCCAGTCCGCGTCCGTGGCCGCCCGGTCCGTGGCCGACGACATCCCTGTCCGGGTCATCGACTCCCGCACCGTCACCATGGCCCTGGGTCTCATGGCCGTGGCCGCAGCCCGGGCGGCCAAGCAGGGCAAGGGCTTGGAGGACTGCGCGGGCGTGGTCGAGGATCTCGTTCCTCGCACCCGGACCTATGGCGCCCTCGACACGATGGAGAACCTGAGGAAGGGCGGTCGCATCGGCTCGGCCCAGGCCCTGCTGGGCTCCATGCTGTCGATCAAACCCATCATCGAGGTGGTGGACGGCCTGGTCGAAGCGGAGTCCCGGCAGCGCACCCGGTCCAAGTCCTTGCGCTACCTGGTGGAGAAGGTGCGCGGCTTCGGCCACGTGGAGGACTTGGCCGTCATGCACGGCGACGCCCCCGACCTCGACGAGCTGCTCGACCTGCTGGGCGCCGTCTATCCGCGCGACGACATCCTCGTGGGCGACATCGGACCGGTGATCGGCACCCATGGAGGCCCCCGGGTGATCGGCGTCGTCTTCCACGTCCCGCGCTAGCCCCAGCGCCGTCGGGGCGACTGGGGAGGGCTGGACCCGAATGGGTACGGTGAACTCGCCGTGCCCGAGCCGTCGTCGCCCGTGACAACCGACCGCGTCCTGGCCGGGCGTTACCGGCTGGTGGAGCCCATCGCCCGCGGCGGCATGGCCGAGGTGTGGGAGGCGCACGACGAGGTGCTGGCCCGGCCGGTGGCGGTCAAGGTGCTGCACGCCCACTTGGCCAGGGACCCCGGCTTCGCCGAGCGCTTCCGCCGAGAGGCAGTGGCCGCGGCCCGGCTGGCCCATCCCAACATCGTGGCCACATACGACGCGGGCACTGATGGCGACACGGCCTACATCGTGATGGAACTGGTGAAGGGCCGGACGCTGCGACAGGCCCTAGAGGTGGATGCCGCCCTGTCCTCGTCGACTGCGACCCGCATCGCCATCGACGTGGCCGACGCCCTCGACTGCGCCCACCGCAACGGCCTCGTCCACCGCGATGTGAAGCCCGCCAACATCTTGCTGGCCGAGACGCCGGGGTCGGCCCAGCTCCGGGTCAAGGTGGCCGACTTCGGCATCGCCAAGCTGGAAGCCGAGGCGGGCGGCGGCGACCTGACCCAGACCGGCGCGGTCATCGGCACGGCCAAGTACCTGTCCCCCGAGCAGGTCGAGGGCCGCACGCCGGACGCCCGTTCCGACCTCTATGCCCTCGGCGTCGTCCTCTACGAGATGCTGTGCGGGCGCCCGCCGTTCGCGGCCGAGACCGAGCTGGCCACCGCCCTGCAACACGTGCGGGGCGAGCCGCTGGCGCCGCGGCGCCTGGTGGCGGGCATCCCCCGTCCGCTGGAGGCGGTGGTGCTGCGGGCCATGGCCAAGGACCCCGCCGACCGCTACCAGTCGGCGGCCGAGCTGCGCGCCGGGCTGGCCGCGGTGGACCTGGCCGACGACGACGCCGTGCCCCTCATCACCCGCGAATCCACTCCGCCGGGCGGCATCGTCCCCGTGGCCCGCCGAGCCCGTCGGGCATGGGTGCCCCTTGCCGTGCTCGGCGTCGTGGCCGTGGCCGCCGTCGTGCTGGCCGCGTCATTGATGGGGTCGGGCGGCCGCTCGCCCGGGTCCCCGGACCTGCCCGCGCCTACGGCCCAGCCCGCCCGCATCGCCTCGGTCAAGTCGTTCGACCCACAGGGCGAGGATGGCGTCGAGAACGACGACCTGGCCCACAACGCCATCGACGGTGATCCCAGCACCGACTGGCACAGCGACAACTACAAAGGCCCCAACTTCGGCAGGCTCAAGGACGGCGTGGGCCTGATCTTCTCGGTATCGGGTCAGGCCAAGCTGCAAGAGCTCAAGGCCTTCTCGGACGTGAAGGGCTGGTCAGCGGCCGTCTATGTGGCCGACTCCCCCGGCCGGTCCCTGGCCGACTGGGGTCAGCCCGTGGCCCACAAGGAGGCCATCGGGGGCGATGCCACCTTCGACTTGGGCGGGCGCAAAGGCCAGGCCGTGCTGTTGTGGATCACCGATCCCGGCCCCGCCAATCGGGCCGAGATCACCGACGTGACCCTGACGGGCTCGTAAGCTCGGCATATCCGGGACGAGGGTGACGACCGCGCGCTGGTGGCCGCGGCCCGCGACGGTGACGACCAGGCGCTCGACCAGTTGCTCCGCCGCCACTACGACCGGATCTACGCGGTCTGCCGGCGGCTGGCGGGCAACGACGCCGACGGGGCCGACGCCACCCAGGAGGCCCTCATCGCCATCGTCAAGGGCCTGCCCCGCTTCGACGGGACCAGCCGATTCTCGACCTGGGCCTACCGGGTGTCGGTGAACCGAACCCTGGACGAGTTGCGGCGACGGGCCCGACGCCCTTCGGTCGGACTGGACGACGCCGTACTCACCTCGATGGCCGCGGCCCCTATCGACGTGGCCCAGCGGGTGGACGTCGACCAGGCCCTGTCCCGCCTGCCCGTCGACTTCCGAGCCTGCGTCGTACTGCGCGACCTGTGCGGGCTGGACTACGCCGAGATCGCCCATGTGCTGGCCATCCCGCCCGGTACCGTGCGGTCGCGGATCGCGAGGGGCCGAGCCGCGCTCGTCCCGCTGCTGGGGAACCCTGCTCCCGACCCTGGCCGTCCAAGCCCACAGCCATGACCGACGCCCACCCCACCGACGAGCAGCTCAGCGCCGCCCTGGACGGGGCCGATCAGGCCGCCGCCGACCACGCCGCCGGCTGCCCGTCGTGCCGGACCCGGCTGGCCCAGTTGCAGGCGGTCGCCACGGCCGTTGCGGTCCCGCCGGCGCCGCTGGACCAGTTGGCCAAGGAGCGGGCCATGGCCCAGGCGCTGGCGTCGGCCAGAGGGGCGTCGGCGAGGAACGAGTCCACCGTGAGCTTGTCGGCGCGGCGGCGCGTGCCCGGCTGGGTGGGGATCGCCGCGGCCGTGTTGGTGGCGCTGGTGGTCGTGCCTCTGCTCGTTCGGGACGGGCCCAGCGGCAACGACGTGGCCTCGAAGTCGACCGGCCAGGGCTCGGTTGCCGACGTGGCCTCGGAGGTGGCGGCGGCCGACGGCGGCGACTTGGGCTCGGTGGACGACGCCCAAGCGCTGCGGGCCATCGTGGCCCCCGGCCTGGGCCAGTCGATGGCGGCCGGCGGGGCCGGCAGCGCGGCCGACTCGACCGGCGCGGCCGGACAGGGCGCGGCCAGGCCCAATGCCGGCCGCGGTCCCGCCGCATCCCCCACCTCCACCACGGTCCCGGCCGCCCCCCAGGCTCAGAACGCGCCTGCCTCCGGGCTGACCACGGGCGGCCGTCCGAACCCGCCATGCGCCTCGACCACTCGCCAGCGCTACGGACAGGGCCTGGCGAGCCTCGTGTATGCGGCCACCCTCACCTGGCAGGGCACGCCTGCCGTGGCCTTGGGCTACTCCGTGACCACAAGCGGGGGGTCACTGAACCACCGGGTGTTCGTGCTGGCCCGCTCGACCTGCATCGTACTGACCGTCCTCAGCCTCTGAGTGCGCCCCGCCTCCCCCTCGGCCTCGGCCTCGGCCTCGGCCTCCGCCTCGGCCTCAGTTTCTGACTGCTGACCGGCCCCCGCCCCTGCGGCCCCGGCTGTTGCGGAACCAGGCCAGCGCGGCCACCGGCGCCAGCGCGGCCCCAACCCACCCGCCGCCGGGCACGTAGCCCCAGTCCCTTCCCGCCGAGATCCACAACGCCCACACCATCCCGAGCCCAGAGAGCACAGCCGCGGCCACCATCACACGGGGGGCGGGCCAGGGGCGGGCCACCGTCAACACCAATTCGGCCACCACCAGCCCGAAGAGCACGCCCGAGACATACGGCGTCCAGCCCGCCATCTCGTACTCGCCCAGGATCAACGCCCCGAACGCGGCGGTCAGCGTCGCGACGGCCACGGCGAGAAGTTGGCGCATCGGCGTGCGAGGGTAGTCTCCCGACCCATGGCCACCCCGCCTGCGACCGCCCCCACCCCCGCCCCTGCACCTGTCCCCGGCCGAAACGACTGGGCCACGCACGCGGCCGACACCATCGACCGGGTGGTCACCGGCATCGGCGACAAGACGGCCCGGCCTCTGACCGCCATCGCCGCAGCCGTGGTGTTCGGCCTGGTCATCGCGGCTGCGGCCACGACCCTTTTGGTGCTCGTCTCCATCGGGATGGTCCGGGCCTTGGTGAACTATCTGCCCTTCGACCTCCAGACCCGCAAGGTCTGGGTGGCCGAGGCCATCACCGGCGGAATCTTCACCCTCGCCGGGCTGTTCGTGTGGCGCAAGCGGCGGCCCAAGCGATCGTAAGGAGCAGTGTGAGCAAGCCCCTTGTCCGGGACGTCATCATCATCGGCTCGGGCCCGGCCGGCCTCACCGCCGCCATCTATGCGGCCCGGGCCAACCTCGACCCTCTCGTCATCGAGGGCGAGCCTTCGTCGTCCAGCGACCAGCCGGGCGGCCAGCTCATGCTGACCACGGAGGTCGAGAACTACCCCGGCTTCATCGAAGGGGTGATGGGCCCTGAGCTCATGGCCAACTTCCGGGCCCAGGCGGCCCGATTCGGAGCCGACTTCCTCACCCGCAAGATCACCAAGGTCGACTTCTCCGAGCGCCCGTTCCGCCTGTGGATCGAGGACACGGAGTTGCACGCCCGGTCGGTCATCGTCAGCACCGGGGCCCGGTCGCTCATGCTCGACCTGCCCAACGAGTCCCGGCTGATGGGCTACGGCGTGTCCACCTGCGCCACGTGCGACGGCTTCTTCTTCCGGGGCCGTGAGATCGCAGTCGTGGGCGGGGGCGACTCGGCCCTGGAAGAGGCCACGTTCCTCACCAAGTTCGCCCAAAAGGTGACGGTCATCCACCGGCGCAAGGAGCTGCGGGCGTCCAAGATCATGCAGGACCGCGCTTTTCGGAACCCCAAGATCGAGTTCCTGTGGGACACCGTGGTCACGGACGTGCTGGGCGACACGACCGTGTCCGGGATCAAGCTCCGCAACATCGTGAACGGCGAGGAGTCCGAGCTCGCGGTTGCGGGCCTGTTCGTGGCCATCGGCCACGTTCCCAACACCGACTTGTTCAAGGGTCAACTGGACATGGAGGACAACGGCTACCTCATCACCCAGGGCAAGTCCACCCGCACCAACGTTGAAGGCGTGTTCGCCTGTGGCGACGTCCAGGACCACACCTACAGGCAGGCCATCACCGCCGCCGGGTCGGGCTGCATGGCCGCCATCGACGCCGAGCGCTGGCTGGAGGCCACGGGCGAGGCCGAGCACGAGATCATGGAGACGCCCCGGAATTGGTAGTCCGAGGCCGTTGTTGGACTGCCGTCGTCGGGTACGTCACCCGCAACCCCTTCCAGAAGGAGCTTCTGTGGCCGGGAACATCAGCACGCTGACCGACACCTCGTTCGACGAGGAGATCAAAGGGGCCGAGGTCCCTGTCCTGGTCGACTTCTGGGCCGAGTGGTGTGGACCGTGCAAGATGATCGCCCCCGTGCTCGAGGAGATCGCCACTGAGCACCCGGGCAAGATCCAGATCGCCAAGCTCAACGTGGACGAGAACCTGGAGATCTCCCGCCGGTTCGAGGTCATGAGCATCCCCACGCTCATCCTGTTCAAAGACGGCGAGCCCCAACTTCGGCTCATCGGCGCCAAGGGCAAGGGCCAGCTCCTTCAGGAGCTCGAGGCATTCCTGTAGAGACTGCGCTGGGTCTGCCCCTCCGTCTCGGTGACGGCGGCGGCGCCGTCCGAGACGTCCAAGAGCGGCTCCACGCGCTGGGCTTCCCGGTCGGCGACGAGCCGGGAGGCTTCGGTCCTGGAACCGAGGCCGCTGTGCGCGCCTTTCAGGAAAGGCGCAGGCTCCGAGTCGACGGCATCTGCGGGCCCGAGACGTGGAATGCACTGGTGGAGGCCGGGTTCGCCCTCGGCGACCGGCTGTTATACCTCCGCCGACCGATGCTGCGGGGCGATGATGTGGCCGCCTTGCAGCGTCTGCTCGGCGGCATGGGCTTCGATGCCGGTCGCATCGACGGGATCCTCGGGCCCCACACGGAGACCGCCCTGCGCGAGTTCCAGCGCAACGCCGGGCTCACGGTCGACGGCGTGTGCGGGCCTGCCACCCTCCAAGGACTCGGGCGGCTCACTGGCCGTCGGGGGCGGACTGAGGACACCGTGGTGGCCACCGTCCGCGAGCAGGACACCCTTCGCCACGGCCCTCGCACGCTGGCGGGCAGGCTGGTCGTGGTGGCCGAGCCGGGCGGGCTCCACGCCCTGGCCAGCGCGGTGAGCCGAGCCATCGGGCGATCAGGCGCAAGCGTGAGCGTGTTCTCGCACCCCGACCCGTCCGAGCAGGCCCATGAGGCCAATGCGACCGGGGCTCAAGTCGTCCTGGCCCTCCAGGTCGAGCCTGAGCGGGAGGGCTGCTTCACCGCCTACTACGGGCGCCCCGACTACGAGTCAGCCGCCGGTCGTCGACTGGCCGAGCACCTTCAGGCCGAGGCCCCCCTGGCTTTGGGCGTTCCCAGCGGCGGGGTGCTGGCCCTGGCCCTGCCGGTGCTGCGTGAAACGCGCATGCCCGCCGTGCTGTGCGAGCTGGGGCCCGCGTCGCGGGTGGTCGAGCGCACGGCCGAGGTGGCCGAGGCCATGGCCACCGCCCTCAGCCGGTGGGCCGCGTCCCCCTGCGACGACTGATTCTCAGCGGAACGATTGGGTGTTCAGCGCCTGAACGGGCAGCAAACGCCTGATTGCTTTCTGATGAACCTCGGCGAAAGGTCACAGGTTTGTCCCCAGACTGTGGACAAACCCTCAAGCTCCTCTTGAGACTTTCTAGGGCCCTTCGGGACTCGGGGTTGGCCCAGGCGGCATGGGTGGTGAGGGCGGGGGGGACGGCGTCGGCGGCTCGGTGATGAGGGTGTAGAGGCGCTCCAAGTCCTCCAAACCGGCGAAGTCGATCACCATGCGCCCCTTCTTGCCGCCCATTTCCACCTTCACGCGGGTGTCCAGGTGGAGTGACAGCAGTTCCTCCAACTCGACCAGGCCCGGGGTGGGCAGACGCTTCTGCCCCGACTCGCTGCTGGCCGCGCCTGACCCGGACGGTACCGCCGCGCCCAGCTCGTTGCGCGTCCGCACTGCCTCTTCCACGGCCCGGACCGACAGGCCTTCGGACACGGCCCGCTTGGCCAGGCTCTCCTGAAAGGCCCGGTCAGGCGTGCCGAGCAGGGCCCGGGCGTGTCCCGCGCTGAGCTGGCTCTCGGCCACGAGGCGCTGGATCGTTGGGGGCAGTTGGAACAAACGCAGCGTGTTGGTGATGGCGGCCCGGCTCTTGCCGACCCGGGCGGCCAACTCGTCATGGGTGAGATGGAAGTCCTCGATGAGCTGCTGATAGGCCGCGCCTTCCTCAAGAGGGTTGAGGTCTTGGCGGTGCAGGTTCTCGACCACGGCCTGCTCGAGGCTGGCCGCGTCGGCCACGTCCTTGATGAGCGCGGGGATCGTCTGCAGGCCAGCGCGCTTGGCCGCCCGCCAGCGCCGTTCGCCTGCGATCAGCTCGAACGCGCCCTCCCCTGCAGGACGGACGAGGACGGGCTGGAGCACGCCCAGTTCGCGCACGCTGGCCGTGAGATCCGCCAGCGACTCTTCGTCAAAGGCCCGGCGGGGTTGGAAGGAATTGGGCTTGATGCTGCCGATGGGCAATTCGGCCAGAGCCGAGGAGCGGTCTTCACGGACCTCGGTCGGGATGAGGGCGCCGAGCCCCTTACCCAACCCGCTGCGGCGCGCCACCGCTTACCTCCTTGGCCAGCTCGCGGTAGGCGATGGCACCGCGAGACGTGGGGTCGAACACGACGATGGGCTGACCAAAGCTGGGCGCCTCCGAGAGTCGAACAGTCCTGGGCACGATGTTCCGACACACCTTCTCACCGAAGTGGGCCCGAACCTCGGATGCCACCTGCTCGGCCAGCTTGGTGCGGGCGTCGAACATAGTGAGGATGATGGCACTGACTTCGAGCTTCGGGTTCAGGTTGCCCTGGACCAGGCTCACGTTTCGGAGCAGTTGCCCCAAACCCTCAAGCGCGTAGTATTCGCACTGGATGGGAACCACCACCTCGGTGGCTGCGGCCAGCCCATTCACGGTGATGAGGCCCAGCGAGGGCGGGCAGTCGATCAGCGTGTAGTCGAAGTCCTCGGCCACCGTCTCCAGGGCCCGCCGGAGCTTCAGCTCACGGCTGAAGGCAGGCACCAGCTCGATTTCGGCCCCGGCCAGGTCGATGGTGGCGGGGACAGCGAACAGGTTGCGCAGGCTGGTGGGCTCGATGCAGTCTTCGAGTGGCGTGTCGTGCATGAGGACGTCATAGATCGACGCCTCCAAGGTGCGAGGATTGATCCCCAAACCGGTGGTGGCGTTGCCCTGGGGGTCCAGGTCGACGACCAGGACCCGATAGCCCAGTTCAGCAAGTGCTGCGCCCAAGTTGACGGCCGTGGTGGTCTTGCCCACACCGCCCTTCTGATTGGCGATGGCCAGAATGCGGGGGAGCGGGCGAGTCAGCGGCCCGGGGCGAGGTGCGAGGGGGTCATCGGCCGCTTCGGCCGTTGCCAGTCCGTCCTCGACGCTCGATTCCGACGTGGTGAGCACGCTGGCCGCCTCGGCCACGACGGAGGCAACCGCGGCCGGGGCCGCATCGACGTCGAGCGACGGCGCCGGAAGGACCGCATCTGCCTCATCAGCCCCGGTCGGACCGCCCGAGGCTGCTTCGACCTCGACCGACGGGCCATCCGGCGCTGCACTCTCGACATCCGGGGAAGGCGGGGCCTCGGCCTCTTCTGGGGTTGCGAGCGGCGCTTCGGCCTCGGGCGCAGGCGTGGCCGCTGCTGCTTCGGCTTCGGCTTCGATATCGGGCTTCCAGGCCGCAGCGGGCGGGGAAGCGACCTGCTCCGGGGCCGCCGCTGGCGCGGGTTCTTCGGGGAGCGGCGCCTCCCAGGCAGTTGCCGGAGCCTGATCTTCCGGCAATGGGTCCGTGTGAGCGGGCGCTTCGCCGATCACGTCCTCTGGGGCGTCATCTGGGCCTCGGAGCCGGTCGAAGATGGCACGCCCGCGCGCGAGGACGTCATCGTTCTCGTTGAGGGCCACGGGCCTATCCTGGTACTTGAGGGTTCAGAGGTCAAGGAGCGATTTGTTCCACGTGAAACGATCGTTCTGCAGCAGAGCCCTACGTTTCACGTGGAACATAGCCACAGCGGCCGTTTCGCGGGCAGTCCCACCCGCCGCGGATAGGCATCCGAGCAAAGTTCGACCTGCTCCAGCACGTGAAACCGGGCACCGTCCTCGACCAGGCCCAGCGACCGCAGACCAAGCTCGCTGAGCGGTTGGGCGGGCCAGCGACCAGGATCGTCCTCCGGGGGCTCGGAAACCACCAGCCGGCCACCAAGACGGAGCAGGGGAGCGGCACACTCGGCGGTGACCGATGGGGGACCAAATCCCCTGGCCACAACGAGGTCGAAGGCCGCCCGGCGGTCTGGCACACGCCCGAACACTTCGGCCCGCTCCCGTACAACGGTGACCCGACCTCTCCAGCCCAACTCCCCCACCACGTCCGTAAGAAACGACGTGCGCCGTTCCATGCTGTCCAGCAGCACGGCATGAGCCTGCGGCCACAGTTCTGCCAACACCAGGCCAGGCACACCGCCCCCGCTGCCCAGATCCATGAACAACTCCGGCTGCGACCCAGCCGCAGCCGCGAAGCCACGCGCATGGACAATGTGGGCGTCAATCGGCCCCGGTCCAAGGAAGCCGAGCGCCCGAGAGCGCTTCAAAGCCTCCTGAACGGTGGACACGGCCTGAGGCTAGACGCGCTGCGACCCGCCACCAGGGCGGGCCGCACGCTCCAACCTCTCGACAAGACTTCCTATTCGGGCAGAAGCACCACCCGGCGTCGAGGCTCTTCGCCTTCGGAGGTGGTTGAGACTCCGTCGATGCCGTTTACGGTGTCGTGTACGACCTTTCGGTCGGCTGGCGCCATGGGTTCGAGCACCTTGCGGGCCCCTGAGGCCTTGACTTCTGCAGCCACCTGCTGGGTGAAGCGCTCCAACGCCTGGCGGCGCTTCTGGCGGTAGCTGGACACGTCGACGACCAGGCGCCCGTTTCGACCGCCAGTTTGGCGCTGCACCACCGTCCGGGTGACCTCTTGAAGGGCGGCCAGCGTGGTCCCCTTCTGCCCGATCAGCATGCCCAGATCGTCGCCCTGGACCGCCACCTCAACGGTGTCCTCATCGAGTTCGGTGACCGTCACCGTGCCGGAGGCGCCCAGCTCGGCCAACAACCCGTTCAGGAACTGTCGGGCCACGTCGCCCTGCTCTGCCAGGGATACGTCCTCGTCCACCTTGCCTCCATCGTCGTCGCCATTGCGCTGTCGATCCTGCGGTCGGGTCTGTCCGGCGCGGCTCCCGCCGCCGCGGCCCCCGCTCGATCGGCGTCGGCCGTTCCCGCCGCCACTGCGGGGCCGATCCCCGGCCGAGACCTCTTCGATCTCGACTCCACCGGTCGCTTCCGCACCACCGTCGCCAGACGGGGCCTCGGTGGCCGTGCGACCTTCCCGGCTGCTTGAGCCGCCGGAACCCGAGCCACCCGCATCGGCGGTGCCTGAACGGCCCCGCCTGCGCTTGTCCCGCCGGTCGTCTTTGGCCCGCGGCCTGGTCGGACGAACTCGAGCCCGCACCCGGGCCTCGCTGCGCATCCGGCCGAACAGCCCGGTCTTGGCCTCTTCGAGCACCTCGAACTCGGCGTCGCTCTCGTCAACGCCGAGCTGATCGAGGGCGCGGTCCTTGGCCTCCTCCACCGTCTTGCCGGTGGTCTCCACCCACTCCATCGGACTACCGACCCCGCTTTTTCCGCTTGTTCTGACTGGCCTTGGGTGGGAGCTGGCCCGGCTTGTCGCCCTTGGGCCCGCTGCCGTTCCCGTTGTTCTTGGCCTTGTCGTCCGGTTTGGTCACGTCCTTCGACTTGGTCTCGATCGTCTTGGTGGAGGCGTTCTTGCTGGCCTCGACGTGTCGCACGACGTGAGGGTCGAAGCGGTACATGGCCTCCTGTTGCACGATCCTGAACAGGGCGGACGACAAGAAGTAGACGTTGACGCCGGCCGGGATCGAGTATGAGATGAACCCGAAGAAGATGGGCATGACGCGGGTCATCGTCTGCGCTTGCGGGTTGGCCTGGGCCGCGGCCGGGTTCCGGGCCGTCATCTGCTTGGTCTGGAAGTACTGCGTGAGCATCACCAAGGCGACCAGCACAAAGAACGGGAGTGCGGTCACGAAGGACGGGTGATGCACGCTGGCAGACTTTGCCAGGTCGAGTCCGAAGGAGACCATCTTTCCGCCGTCGTGGACGAGGGCCTTGTAGAGGTCGGTGTCCTTGGACAGGTACTTCGGGTCGGGCAACCCCTCTTTGGTGTGGTGGGTCAAACCCGCAATAACCCTGTACATGACGATGAACACCGGCATCTGCAGGATCATCGGGATGCACCCGGCCACCGGGTTGACCTTGTGCTCCTTGTAGAAGGCCATCGTCTCTTCGTTGAGCTTCTGGCGGTCGTTCTTGTACTTCTCCTGGATCTTTTTGATCTCGGGCTGGATCCGCGACATCTCGAGCATGTTCCTGGTGCTCTTGATGGTGAGCGGGCTCAACACCAGCATCACGGCCAGGGTGAGCAGCGTGATGGCCACCGCGTACGAGGGCACCAGGCCGTAGAAGAAGGCCAGCAGGCTGGCCAGGACTTGGAACATCAATTACCTCTATTCCGGAACGGGGTCGACGCCATGGCCACCGAAGGGATGGCAGCGGGCCAGTCGGCGCAGTGTCAGCCAGCCGCCTCGCAGGGCGCCGTGGCGCTCGACGGCCTCGAGCCCGTAGGCAGAGCAGGTCGGCCAGTAGCGACAGGGGGAGGGCCGCCCCACCCGGGCGGCTTGGTAAAGCAGCATCATGCGTCGAAGAACCCGTCCCACGGGGGACAGCGAACGACCAGGGGCAGAGGCTGACGCGGCGGCGGGCGCGGCCATCACGACCGGTTCCTCGCCACGGCCTCCAACGCTTCGGTCACGATCGCCTGCAACTCTCCGAACGACAGGGACGCCGCCGCGGGGGCGGCCCCCACGAGGTACGCGCCCGGAGCCAACTGGGGGGCCAACTCCGAGATCACGGCCCGCAGCCGGCGACGCAGCCGATTGCGAACCACGGCGCCTCCCACCTTGCGGCCGATGGCATAGGCGACCTGCGGGGGGGCGGGATGAGCCGCGGGGACAAAGGTTACCGTGAGCGGCCCCCTGCGCACCCGTCGTCGGGATGCCCGCAGGCGTCGAAAGGTCTCACGGTCTCGGACACGCCACACCGTGCCCGGGCGAGTGGTCAGGCCGACAGGCGGTGGCGCCCCTTCAAGCGACGGGCCTTCAAGATGGCCCGGCCCGCGCGCGTCGACATCCGATGACGAAATCCGTGGTTCTTCGCCCGTTTCCGGTTGTTCGGCTGGAACGTTCGCTTCACCCATGGCCTCCTCGGCGACGCAGCGGCATTTCAGCGTACGGGAGGCAAAGCACCCCTCGCAACCGCGCGGAGGGCGGTGCTACGGTGCCCAGACCGTGCCTGGCCGGGGCGCGGACGGCCCTTCTTCCCCAGGGCTGCGCAGCAGGCATCAAGGGGCCAGCGCGCCCGGGGAGGTTCTCCACAGGTGTGGATCAGCTTGTGGACGACAGGTCGTCCGGGGAGGCGAAACCGCTGGTGACAAACGCCGAGCGACTGTGGATTCTCTGCTCTCAGGCCGTCCGGGCCCAGGTCTCTGAGGCCACCTGGCGGGCCTGGTTCGAAGGGGTCCACCCGCTCCGAGCCGACGACGCCGTCCTGGTCCTGGGCGTGCCCAGCAGCCTGGCCAAAGAGCGCATCGAGGCCCGCTACCTGGCCCTCATCAGGGACTTGCTGACCGATGAGACCGGCCGTGACCTCGACGTCCAGATCGAGGTGGTGGCGGGCAGCGCACCGGAAAGCGATGAGGTCGGCGGCCTGCTGAGCAGGCCGGGGTGGGAGGAGCACAACGCCGCAGGCCGTGCACCCGGCGCGGGTGGCAACGGCGCGTCCGGCCAGCACGTGCCCCCTCCACCGCCGGGACGGGAGGACACCCCACTCAACCCGCGTTACACGTTCGAGGCCTTCGTCATCGGCGCGTCGAACCGCTTCGCCCACGCCGCCGCGTTGTCCGTGGCGGAGACGCCGGCCAAGTCCTACAACCCGCTGTTCGTCCACGGCGAGGCTGGGCTGGGCAAGACGCACCTGCTCCATGCCATCGGGAACTACGTCAAGGAGAACTTCCCGGCCCGCCACGTGCGCTACGTGTCGACCGAGACGTTCATGAACGAGTTCGTGGACGCCATCCGCACCAACACCACCACGGCGTTCAAGCGGCGCTACCGCGAGTGCGACGTCCTGCTGATCGACGACATCCAGTTCATGGAGAACAAGGAGGGGCTCCAGGAGGAGTTCTTCCACACGTTCAACTCGCTGTACGGCGCCCAGAAGCAGATCGTCATCACGTCGGACCGCCCGCCCAAGTCCATTGCCACGTTGGAGGACCGGCTGCGCAGTCGCTTCCTCTCCGGCCTCATCACCGACGTCCAGCCCCCCGAGCTCGAAACCCGCCTCGCCATCCTCCGCAAGAAGGCGGAGGGGGAGCGGGCCCAAGTGCCCGACGAGGTCTTGGAGTTCATCGCCACCCACGTCAAGGACAACATCCGCGAGCTCGAAGGCGCGTTCATCCGCGTGTCCGCCTTCGCCAGCCTGAACCGCGAGCCCCTTACGAGGGAGCTGGCCGAGAAGGTCTTGTCAGACATCATCGCCGACGGCCAACCCCGCCAGATCACGCCCAAGGTGATCCTCGACGCCACTGCCGACATGTTCGGTTTCCCCGTGGACGAGCTGATCGGCACCAGCAGGCGCAGGCCCTTGGTCACGGCCCGCCAGGTGGGCATGTACGTGTTCCGGGAGCTGACCGACTTCAGCTACCCGGCCATCGCCCGCGAATTCGGGGGACGAGACCACACGACGGTCATCCACGCGGTGGACAAGGTGTCGGCCCTGATGAAGGAGCGGCGCCAGATCTACGACCAGGTGACCGAATTGATCCACCGCATCAAGAGCGGGGGATGACGGTGTGTCGGACTGATGTGATTTCGGTGGACGGACCAAGGTTGTCCACCGCGACTCCCCGTTCCTGTTACACCCCTGTGGGAAGCTGGGGACGACGGTGGGACAGAGAAAAGGCCTGTGGCCTGCGGCGATGACCCGTTGTCCACAATCCACAGCCCTTACTACTGTCTCCGACTTTTCTGTATGACAAGACAAAGAAAGGCCCTCCGGTGAAGTTCCGCTGTGAACGTGATGTCCTGGTCGAGGCGCTGGGCACGGCCCAACGGGCGGTTGCCAGCCGCGGCGGCGCGCTTCCTGTGCTCTCGGGCGTGCGGCTCGAGGTAGCGGGCGGGTCGCTTCATGTGGCGGGCTCGGACTTGGACCTCACCATCCAGGTCACCGTGTCGGTGTCCGGCGAGACGGATGGCGTGGTCGTGCTTCCGGCCCGCTTGGCGGCCGACATCGTGCGGGCCCTGGAGCCGGGCGCAGTCATGCTCGACGCCACCGACGACGAGGTCCGCATCACATCGGGACGGTCGAACTTCGCTGTGCGCCTGCTGCCAGCGGCTGACTTCCCGCGGCTGCCCGCACCAGGGGACCAGGCCGATGCGGTGACCCTCTCGGCCAGCGAGCTCAACGAGGCCCTGCGCCAGGTCGTGCGGGCTGCGTCCAGCGACGACGCCCGGCCCATCCTCACCGGCGTGCTGATGACCGCGGAGGAGGGCGGCCTGCGGCTGGTGGCCACCGACTCGTACCGCCTGGCCGTGCGGGACCTCCCGGGCACCACCGTGTTGCGAGAGGGCCAGAAGGTCCTCGTCCCGTCCAAGGCGCTGACCGAGTTGCAGCGGTTGTTGTCCGGCGCCGAGCAGGTCACGCTGCGGCTGGCCGAGCACGACGCCACGTTCGAGGTCGGCAACGTGCGGCTGACCAGCAGGCTGATCGAAGGCGAGTTCCCCAACTACCGCCAGCTCATCCCGTCCAGCTACCCGAACCGGCTCATCGTGGAGAAGGAGCCCCTTCTCGACGCGGTGCGGCGGGTGAAGCTGTTGGTCAGGGACGCCACCACGCCGGTGCGCATCGCCCTGCGGCCCGATGGGATCGAGCTCACCGTCATCACCACCGAGGTCGGCCAGGCCGTCGAGGACGTGGACGCCAAGTTCGAGGGCGGGGAGATGACTGTTGCCTTCAACCCTGCCTATTTGATCGACGGCGTGGAGGCAGTGGCGGGCGACGAGATCCTGTTGGAGACCATCGACGCCCTGCGGCCGGCTGTCATTCGCCCCACCGAGGGGTCCGAGTACCTGTACCTGTTGATGCCCGTTCGGGTGTCGTAGCCGTGGAGCGCAGCCCATGCGGGTCTCCCGCCTCTGGCTGACTGACTTTCGGAACTACACGTCGGCGGAGCTGGCCCCCGCACCGGAGGGGCTGACCGTCATCCTGGGCGGCAACGGCCAGGGCAAGTCCAACCTGTTGGAGGCGGTGGGATGGCTGGCCACGCTGGCGTCGTTCCGGGGAGCGCCGGCAGAGGCCCTCGTTCGTCAAGGAGCCGACCAGGCCGTGGTCAGGGCCGAGGGCGACAGGGACGGGCGCACGCTGCTGGTCGAGGCCGAGATCAACCTGTCCCGGAGGGACCGGGTGCTGGTCAACCGCCAGCCCCTCAAGCGGGCCAGGGACCTGCTGGGCGCCTTGCGGGTCACCGTGTTCGCGCCGGACGACCTGATCCTGGTCAAGGGCGGGCCCAGCGAGCGAAGGCGGTACCTGGACGACCTGCTGGTCGCGTTGCACCCGCGCAACGACGCCCTGCGGGGCGAGGTGGAGCGGGTGCTGCGGCAGCGGACCACGCTGCTCAAGCAGTCAGGCGGCCGACTGTCGTCCGAGATCGAGGCCACCCTGGACGTATGGGACGACAAGCTCGCTGTCGCGGGGGAGGAGTTGGCCGCGGCCAGAGAGGCGTTGGTGACGGGGCTGGAACCGGAGTTGGGAAAGGCCTACGACCAGGTCGCGTCCACGGCTGCCGAGGTTGCCGTGTCATATGAGCGGTCGTGGGCCGGACCCTTGCGGGACGCGCTGGCCGCGGCGAGGACGGACGACGTGCGCAGGGGTGTGACCACGGTCGGGCCCCACCGCGACGAGCTGGCGCTGGCCATCGCCGGGCTGCCCGGCAGGACCCATGCCTCGCAGGGCGAGCAGCGCTCGCTGGCCCTGGCCTTGCGATTGGCGGGCCACGCCCTGGTCACCGAGGCCACCGGGTCCGCGCCGGTGCTGCTGCTGGACGACGTGTTCTCCGAGCTGGACCCGGAGCGCAGCCAGGCCCTCGTCGCCCACCTGCCGTCGGGTCAGGCCCTGCTGACCACAGCCGGTCCCCCGCCCGCAGGCGTGCAGCCCGCGGCGGTGGTGCAGGTGGCGCAAGGGGCGATCGTTCGATGACCGGCCGGGACATGACCGGCAGGGACCGATGACTGGCGGGGCCCGATGACATGGCGGCCGTCGCGGCCCGATGACGGCGGCGAACCCCGGGCGCTGAAGGACTCGCTGGACGGCTTCGCCCGCAGGCTGGGGGTGCCGGAGGCGGCCGGCTTGGCCGTGGTGTTCTCGCACTGGGAGGAGGTCGTGGGGGCCTCGGTCGCGGCCCACGCCCGACCCGTCTCGCTGGTCAAGGGGGCGCTGGTCGTCGCCGTCGACCAGCCCGGCTGGGCCACCCAGTTGAAGTTCCTCGCACCCCGCCTGGTGGAGCGCATCAACGCGTCCGCAGGCGACGCCGTGGTGGACCGTCTCGAGGTCCGGGTCGAGACCCGTTGATGGCCGTTCCTGTCACACCCCGGTGGTAGACTGACATCATCGCAATTCGGGCTTCTGAGCAGGACTTTTGCCGCCTGAACTGCCTCCAATCCTCCCAGTGGAAAGGTCGCGCCCCGTGGCGATGACAACAGCGGCAGGAGCCGAAGCAAACCGACCGGACAAGCCCTCCTACAGCGCCAAGGACCTGACCGTCTTGAAGGGCCTCGATCCGGTCCGCAAGCGGCCCGGGATGTACATCGGGTCCACCGGCCCGTCGGGGCTGCACCACCTCATCTGGGAGGTGGTCGACAACTCGGTGGACGAGGCCATGGCGGGCTACTGCGACCGCATCGATGTGACCCTCCTGCCCGACGGCGGATGCCGGGTGGTGGACAACGGCCGTGGCATCCCCACCGACGTGCACCCGGTGGAGAAGAAGAGCGGCGTCGAGGTGGCCCTCACCGTGCTGCACGGCGGCGGCAAGTTCGGCGACGGCGGCGGCTACAAGGTGTCGGGCGGCCTGCACGGCGTGGGCGTATCCGTGGTGAACGCCCTGTCCGAGCGCCTCGTCGTCGACGTGGACAGGGACGGCAAGCGCCACCGGATGGAGTTCGCCAAGGGGGGGAAGCCGGTCACCAAGCTCGAGGTGGTGGCTGATTCGCCCCCCGGGCGCACGGGCACCACGGTGGCCTTCTGGCCCGACCCCACCATCTTCGAAGAGACCGAATTCCGGGCCCAGACCGTGCTCGAACGGCTCCAGATGTACGCCTTTTTGAACAAGTCGTTGGAGATCCGCTTCCGAGATGAGCGGGTCGGCCATGAGCAGCAGATGACGTACAAGTACTCGGGCGGGATCATCGACTTCGCCCGCCATCTGAACAACACCAAGGAGCCGTTGTTCAAAAAGGTCGCCTACTTCGAGGTGACCGAGGAGGCCCAGGAGGTCGAGGTCGCCCTCCAGTGGAACACGGGGTTCTACGAGGGCATCCACAGCTTCGCCAACGGCATCGCCACCGGCGAGGGCGGGATGCACGAGGAGGGCTTCAAGAAGGCGTTGACCAACGCTGTCAACAAGTACGCCCGGGCCAAGGGGCTGGTGAAGGAGAAGGACGACAACCTCACCGGCGAGGACATCAGGGAAGGCCTCACCGCCATCATCTCGGTGCGCCTGGCCGAGCCCCAGTTCGAGGGGCAGACCAAGGCCAAGCTGGGCAACGTTTCCATGCGGTCGTTGGTGGAGCGGGCCACCAACGAGAAGTTCGGCGAGTGGCTCGAAGAGCATCCGAGCGAGGCCAAGCAGGCGGTGAACAAGGCGGTGCAGGCCGCCCGGGCCCGCACCGCGGCCCGCCAGGCCAGGGACCTCATCCGGCGCAAGTCGGCGCTCGAAGGCGCGGGGATGCCGGGCAAGCTGACGGACTGCGCCACCCGCAACGCCGAAGAGGCGGAGCTGTTCATCGTCGAGGGCGACTCGGCAGGCGGGTCGGCCATTCGGGCCAGGGACCCCCAGAACCAAGCCATCCTCCCGATCCGCGGGAAAATCCTGAACGTCGAGCGGGCCCGGATCGACAAGATGCTCAAGAACAACGAGATCCAGTCGTTGATCGGCGCTATCGGCGCGGGGGTGGGCGAAGAGGACTTCGACGTCGCCAAGATCCGCTACCACAAGGTGATCCTGTTGTGCGACGCCGACGTGGACGGCTCACACATCCGCACCCTGCTGCTCACGTTCTTCTTCCGGCAGATGAAGGCCATGGTCGAAGAGGGACACGTCTATGTGGCCCAGCCCCCGCTGTACTCCACCATCGTGGGCAAGGAGAAGGTCTATCTGAAGGACGACGCGGCCAAGGAGCGGTTCTTGGCCGAGCACCCCAACCACAAGTCCGAGTTCAACCGGCTGAAGGGCCTGGGAGAGATGGACTTCGGGGAATTGGGGGAGACGACGATGGACCCGACCAAGCGCACGCTGCTGCGGGTCGACGTGGAACAAGCCGCCATCGCGGACGAGGTCTTCTCCATCCTCATGGGCGACGACGTGGAGCTGCGCAAGCACTTCATCGTGACCAACGCCAAAGACGTTCGCTTCCTCGATATCTAGTCGGGGTCGGAACCAGAGGTTCCCACCCGAGTTCACCGGAGCATCGGCGGACCGGCAACACCGGCGCCGCCGCGGCCCTGAAAGGCACACACCTACATGAGCGACATCACGACGGCCGGCGGGGATGACGACGGCGGGACGGGGACCGCGTTCGGCGGGATCGAGCCCATCGAGATCCAGGAGGAGATGGAGCGCTCCTTCCTGGACTACGCCATGTCCGTCATCATGCAGCGGGCCCTGCCCGACGTGCGCGACGGGCTCAAGCCCGTGCACCGGCGGATCCTGTGGGGCATGCACGACATGGGGGTGCGGCCCGACCGGCCCCACATGAAGTGCGCGCGCGTCACCGGCGACGTCATGGGCAAGTTCCACCCCCATGGCCAGCAGGCGATCTACGACGCCCTGGTGCGCATGGCCCAGCCCTTCTCGCTGCGCCATCCGCTGATCGACTTCCACGGCAACTACGGCTCGCCCGACTTCCCGCCCGCGGCCGAGCGCTACACCGAGTGCAGGCTGGACCCGCTGGCCCTCAACATGTTGGCCGGCATCGACGAGGACACCGTCGACTTCGGGCCCAACTACACCAACGAGTTCGAAGAGCCCGAGGTCCTCCCCGCCCGCTTTCCCAACCTCCTGGTCAACGGCAGCCAAGGCATCGCCGTGGGCATGGCCACGAACATCCCGCCCCACAACCTGGGCGAGGTCATCGACGCCACGATGCACCTGATCGACCGGCTGGATCAGGACGTCACCCCCGAGGACCTCATGCAGTTCGTCAAGGGCCCTGACTTCCCCACGGGCGGGTTCATCCTGGGACGGGCCGGGATCATCGACGCCTACAAGACGGGTCGGGGCAGCATCAAGATGCGGGCCAGGGCCGAGATCGAAGAGGGCAAGAACGGCGCCCGCATCGTCATCAGCGAACTGCCTTATCAAGGCTCACTGGCCAGCATCGCCCAACGCATCAAAGAGCTGGTCGACTCCCGCGAGCTGGACGGCATCAGGGACATCCAGGACTTGTCGTCCGGACTGGACACCAAGCTGGTGATCCCGCTGAAGCGCGACGCGGCGGCCAACGTCGTGCTGAACAACCTGTTCAAGCACACGCCGCTCCAGACCAGCTTCGGCGTGAACATGGTCGCCCTGGTCGACGGCGTGCCCCGCACGTTGAACTTGGTCGAGATGCTGCGGGCCTACATCGACCATCAGATCGTGGTCATCACCCGGCGGTCCGAGTTCCGCCTGCGCAAGGCGCGGGACAGGGCCCACATCGTCGAGGGCCTGTTGCGGGCGCTCGACATGATCGACGCCATCATCGCCCTCATCCGGGGGTCGGAGGACAGGTCGTCAGCCCGTGAGGGCCTGATGGCCGAGCCGTTCAGCTTCACCGAGGTGCAGGCCACCCACATCCTCGACATGCGCCTGGGCCAGCTCACCCGGCTGTCCAGGCACGAACTCGAAGAGGAGATGAACCGCCTTCGCGAGACCATCGCCGAGCTGGAGTCGATCCTGGCCGACCCGGTGAAGTTGCGGGGTGTCATCAAGACCGAGATGGGCGAGATCCGCGAGAAGTTCGCCACGCCCCGCAAGGCCGAGATCACCTACGACCCGGGCGATATCGGGATCGAGGACCTGATCGAGGACGAGCCCCTCGTGGTCACCATGACCAAGGTCGGCTACATCAAGACGGTGGCGGCCGACGCCTTTCGCACCCAGGGGCGCGGCGGCCGGGGCGTGGCTGGGGCCAGGCTCAAAGAAGAGGACTTGGTCAGCACCATCATCCACACCACGGCCCACGCGTACCTGCTGTTCTTCAGCAACCGGGGCAAGGTCTATCGGCTGAAGGCGCACGAGGTGCCGATGAAGGAGCGCACGGCGCGGGGCACGGCCATCGTGAACCTGCTGCCGCTGGCCGCCGACGAGCGCATCCAGGCCGTCATCGCCACTCGGGACTATCCCGAGGACCGGTACCTGTTCTTCGCCACCCGCAAGGGCACGGTGAAGAAGACCTCGTTCTCCGAATACGACAAGTCACGGCGTGAGGGCTTCATCGCCATCAACCTCAACGACGGTGACGAGCTGGTGAAGGTCATGCAGACCTCGGGCGAGGACGACATCTTCATGGTCAGCCGCAATGGCATGACGATCCGGTTCAACGAGGCCGACGTGCGTTCCATGGGCCGCTCCTCGGCGGGCGTGCGAGGCATGCGGTTGAAGGCGGGCGACGAGGTCGTATCGTGCGACGTGGCCAGGGACGAGGCGGCCATCCTCATCGTCACCGAGTCGGGTTACGGCAAGCGCACGCAGCTCGACAAGTTCAACCGTCAGACCCGCGGCGGCCAGGGCGTGCGCGGCATCAAGCTCACGGCCCGCAAGGGGTATGTGGTGGCCGCCTTCATGGTGGGGCTGGACGACGAGATCTTCCTGGTGTCGTCGGGCGGGGTCACCATGCGCATCCCGGTGCGGGGCATCTCGTCGCAGGGCAGGGACGCCACCGGTGTGCGGGTGATGAACCTGGACGCGGGTCAGACGGTGGCGTCGGCCGCACCCATCCTCACGGCCGAGGACGACGCTCCCGCGTAGGCCGCTCGCCCTTTGCCGCAACGGCAAGGGCCCTCACTTCCCCCGACAACGTGACAATGGCTCGCCAGCTTGGCTTGGCGCGCCCGGTGGTCGGAGGACGACGTGGTGTCGAGGCGCAGAGGCGCGTGCATGTCGGGGCGGGGCCGCGAGGGGGGCCCGGAGCAGGGCCAAGTGCTGCCCCTCGTGGCCGTGGTGTTGGTGGTCGCAGGCGGGGCCATGCTGTGGCTGGGTCGGCTGGGCGGCGCGGCAGTGAGCAGGGCCCAGGCCAGGACGGCGGCGGACATGGCCGCGTTGGCGGGCGCAGTGGGCGGCCGGTCGGAGGCCGCGGGGGTGGCTGCGGCCAACGGGGCCCGACTGGATCGGTTCGAGTCGCGGGGCGCCCAGGCCTGGGTCAAGGTGTCGCGAGGGCGGGCGGTGGCCACGGCAAGGGCCAAGCGGGTCGACGGGTGGGGGAGCGGCGACTCGAGCGCGAGAGCGCCGGCCCGGGGCGGGCTCGACCCTGCAATGCAGGCCGCCTTGGCCCAGGCCGCGTCGCTGCTGGGAAGAACAGTCCCAATCACATCGGGTTACCGGTCGAAGGCCGAACAGGCCAGCCTCTACGCCCAACGCGCCAGCAACCCCTACCCGGTGGCCCGACCGGGCTCGTCGGCCCACGAACGAGGGCGGGCGGTCGACGTGCCGCGGCAGTTCGTGCCGCTGTTGCTGGCCGTGTCGGGCCGGGTCGGACTGTGCCATCCGTACCCGGTGGCCGACCCGGTGCACTTCGAGCTGTGCCGGTGAAGGGAAGCGGCATCGGTGCCGCGGGGCGGCGAGGGCCACCGGCTACCCTCGGCGCGTGGCGCAGGGGCGACGGGTCCGTCGGGTGATCCGCAGGGTGGACACGTGGACGGTGCTGCGGTTCTCCGTCATCTTCTACCTCAGCATGCTGGTGGTGGCGTTGGTGGCCGGGGTCCTGCTGTGGGCGGCGGCGTCGGCCGTCGGCGTGATCGACAACCTCGAAAAGTTCGTCAAGGACCTCTTCGTGTTGGACTCGTTCCACATCCGCGCGGGCCTTATCTTCCGGGCCACGCTGGTGGGCGGGCTTGTGATGGTCCTGCTGGGCACGGGTGCCAACGTCTTGATGGCGGTGATCTACAACCTCACCTCCGACGTGGTCGGGGGCGTCGAGGTGAGCGTGCTCGAGGAGGAGTCGGGCCGCAGGGCCGCCGTCTAGGTGCTTGCTACGCTGTCTCGGCCCACGGGGCTGTAGCTCAGTTGGTTAGAGCGCAGCACTGATAATGCTGAGGTCGCTGGTTCGATTCCAGCCAGCCCCACCCAAATGAGGCCCACCATGTTGCGTCGCGAACGGGACCGATGAGGACGCTGCGCCGGGCCATTGCCGCCTTGGGCGCGGCCGCGCTGATCGCCGGCGCCCTGCGGCTTCGGGGCCGCGGCGGGGTGCCGCCCCAGACCGGTGGTTGGCGGGAGCTGACCGGCCCGGATCTGCGATAGGTGCGGGTCGTCCTGCTGGGCGCGGGCGCGGTCGGCGCCCGGGCGGCCCGCCAACTGGTGTCGGGGGACGGCGGGGGCGACGACGACGCTCCGGCAGGCGGCTCACCGAGCGGGCTCGAGGATCTGGCTGTGGTCGACGTTGACGGGCGCAGGGCCGCGGCCGTGTGCGCGTCCCTTGGCCCCGTGGCACGGGCGGCCACGTGGGAGCCGGACATGCTGGACCAGGCCGACGTGTTGGTGCTGGCCTGTCCGCAGGGGCATCGGCGCCGAGCCGAGGAGGCCATGGAGCGGGGCGCCCACGTGGTGTCCGTGGCTGACGACATGGAGCAGGTGCGGGCCCTGCTCGACTTGGACGCGGAGGCGAGCGAGCGGGGCCTGTCCGTGGTGGTGGGGGCCGGGTTCGCCCCTGGGTTGGCGTGCGTGCTGGCCCGGCATGCAGCGGCTTCGTTCGATGCCGTGGACGAGGTGCACGTGGCCAAATCGGGTACCGGCGGGCCCGCGTGCGCCCGTGAGCATCATCGGGCCTTGGCCTCGTGGGCCTTGGACTGGCGGGACAGCGCGTGGGTGCGCCGGCCTGGTGGGTCAGGCCGGGAACTGGCCTGGTTCCCGGACCCGGTCGGCGGCCAGGACTGCTATCGGGCCGGGCTGCCCGACGCCTTGGTGCTGGTCCCGGCCTTCCCCGGCGTGCGCCGGGTCACGGCCCGGGTGGCCGCGTCCCGACGGGACCGGCTCACAGCCCGTCTGCCCATGCTGCGCAGGCCGCACCCCGAGGGGATCATCGGTGCCGTCCGGGTCGAGGTGCGCGGGCGGCGCGGGAGTGGGCGTGACGTGCGGGTGCTGGGTGCCATCGACCGGCCCGCCGTCGCGGCGGGGGCTGTGGCCGGGCTGGCCGCGGTCTGGGCTGTGGACGGCCGCCTGGCTCGCCGGGGGGCGGGTGGGCTGGCGACCCTTGTGGATGAGCCCGTGCCTTTTTTGCAGGAGTTAGCACGCCGGGGCGTCAAGGCCGCCGTGTTCGAAGGCGTTTCGTAGCCCTACGTGGGGCTGGACGGCCCTCCATCCAGAGGGCAGTTCGGGCGAATTGGGCGCAGCCTGGGCCGGTGCTTGCTCGGGCTTGCAGAAAGTTTTCCACTCTTTCCACAGGCCCCTGTGGACGAGATTCGAAAGCCAGTGGACAAATTGGATGCGGCGCTGTGGACAATCCCGTGGAAGGGCGCACAGCGCGGCCGGCGCGGCCTGCGCGTTCGGCTGTTCGGGTTGGCCGGGGCTGGCCGGGGCTGGGATGCTCAGCCCGCTTCGTCAGGCGAGGTGGGCCGCTGGTCGTCCTGGAGCTCCAGTTCGCCTGCGCCTCTGGGGTCGGTCCCCGGCGGTATGTCCGTCGGACCGACATTGCCGACGATGTTGGGGTCGTTGACGCCCACCGGCATCTCCCGCAAGTCGTCGACCACGCTGTCGGTGTTACTGGTGTTGGCCCCACTCCAGTCGCCCTCGCCGTCCGGCCGGATCACGATGTCGTCGGTGTCATCCATGCCCCGGGTGTACCCCGGGGGGCCGGCATGGGAACCGGAGGGCCGGGGGCCGGTAGGCCGCGGGCCAGGCGTGTCGTATCCTGACCCCCGACCTCGGGGACGTGGGGGCTGTAGAACCTCATCGCCGCTGATGGAGCCGCCTCGGCACTTACACCATCGAACGCGACAACGACGTTCTCGGAACGCGCTCACGCCTCGTTGCCCAAACAGGCGAGCAGCAACCCTGGTAAAAATCGACTGAGGGCATCAGGCGGTCCTCGTTAGACTCAGCGCCACGGCGATCGCCTCATACGCGCTCCACATCGGGTGCTCCTTCTGTACGAAGAACAGCCGGTGACCGTCCGGGAACCGGTCGAGCAGACCCTCTGCAACGAACGTAGCGAGCTCCCGGCGTACTGCCGTTGCTGCCTCGCCTAGGACCAGCAAGGCAACTTGTGCCTCCTGCTGGAAGAACGCTTCCCCTCCGCGCGCCAGCACCCAGGCGCTCAACAGCACGCGCGTCGGCGCGCCGAAGAGCGCCTTGGCTGTGGCGCGAGCCTCGTCAGTCCAACGGGCGGGATCCACCACTAACATGTTTTGTGTTACTAGATTGGTGTTGCATGAGTGCTGATAGTAGACCCGTAGGGTCAAGGGCGGACGGGATGGACGACGGTCTGGTGCACTCGGAGCGGGTACTGCGCATGACGTACACCAACTACCGCGGTGAGCGCGCCATGCGACGTGTTGTCCCAGAGCGCGTCTGGTTTGGGGCGACCGACTGGCATCCCACGGCGCAATGGCTACTGGACGCATTCGACCTCGACCGGAACGCGTGCCGCTCTTTCGCATTACAGGACGTCGAATCGTTCATGCCCGATACTGAGGAGCATGTACCTCACCGATCGGGAGATTCGGGAGCGCCTTCCGGCCTTCAACTTCACCGCTGAAGAGGGGGCGCCGGAGTTCGCCCCCGACTCGCAGATCGGCCCCTGCTCAGTAGATCTGAGACTTTCGTTGGTCTATTGGACGTCGAGGCGCTCGCGTCGTCGTCGACCGGTTGTCGACCTTGAGCAGTCACGTTTGATGGATCTGTTGCCTCACCGTGGCTGGGATCGACGCCGTGTGAAGTTCGGCGAGAAACTGACGCTCAAGCCGGGAGAGATGATCTTGGGCCGGATCTCGGAGAGCTTCTCGCTGCCCGCCGATTGCGCTGGAGCGATCGAGGGCCGCAGCAGCTATGCGCGTCTCGGTCTGTCAGTTCATGCTTCCGGTGGGTTCATCAACCCCGGGTGGCGTGGACACATGCCTCTTACGCTGGTCAATCACAGTGCGAACACAATTCGGATTCCTGTGGGCACGCCGCTGTGCCAACTGATGATCATCGGCCTCAGCGGGCCGGCTGAGGCGGACTACGCCGCAAGAACGGACAGGAAGTATCCCAACGACACCGGCGGCCCGTCGTACTGGTGGCGCGACAAGCTCTTTAGGGAGATTCGAGAAGCAGTTGCGAAAACCAACCTTCCTGCCAACGTGTTCGACGAGCTTGATGAGTTGGTGGGCAACTGGGATGACGAGCAGATCCTCGAGAGGCTTGAACGCTTTATTTCCGAGGCTAGCCACGGCACCTTCGGCAACGCCGACGAGTTGCTTGATGGCTTCTCGAAGGCGGAGGACCGCCACGAGGCGCGGGGAAAGCGGAAGGACTTTGCGACTCAGTGGTCTTGGGCGGTGTTCACTACGATCGCAGTCGCGGTGGCCTTCATTTCGTTTCCTGGATGGATCAAGGTTGTGCTTGGCCTGGTCGCGATTCTATCTGTTGTACTGGCGGTCGCGTCCGTCGGCCAGCCGCAATCGGATTTCCTGACGACAGCCAAATTGGCGGGGCTTCGGTCCCGTCGCGATTCGCCCCGCCCTCCCTAGGGTCAGGACACTCGGATGCGCGGACATCTTCGAGGAGTTCGAACGCCAAGCCGCTGCTCTCGCCCTCGGACTCGGCCTGTGTGACCCGGACGGTGCCGGTTCGCTGCCCCACCCGAGCCCCGAACGCACCCTCTGCGGCGACGGCAAGGTGGTGACCCCGCTCTACAAGGCCAAGCCCGGCCAGCGGAAGGTCAACAAAGCCACGGGCGAGGTCAGGACGCTTCGCGCCGACCCCGACGCCAAGCCTCATGTGACGGGCGGCGGCGAACCGGCCTACGGCAACAAGTTCGTGATGCTCGGCGTCCGCAGTCCCGACGCCACGGAAGGGTCGTTCTGGGCGTCGACCATGTGGCGGCAACGGGCGGGGAGGCCGGGGTGGCGCTCGACATGTTTCGGCGTGTCGTCCCTCGGCTGCCGGGAACCCAGGCGGTGCTCTATGGCGGCGCCCTTCGCGGCACGCATCTCCAGACACTGCTGCACGATGTCGGCGTCCTCCCAGTGGTCCCAGTCCACGCGGCGTCGGGCGGCCGCCGCACGGGCAAGCCGAGGGTGGAGCGGGCTGTCCGGATCGGCCAGGTGAATGGCCGTCAGCTCTGTGCCCAGGCGGGCGCGCCGTGCCTCGGGGAGCCCAATGAGGACGGCGACATCGTGCTCACCCCGCTGGTCCGTCGACAGATCGTCCGCAGGCCCAACGCCGATGGCACCTGGCGCTGGTACGGGAGTACGACCTGCCGCCCACATCAGGCGGCGGCTCGATCAGGCTCCCGCTGGACAGGACGGCCGACGACGACAGGACCGGGTTCAACCGGACCGGGGACCGACCCCAGAGGCGCAGGCGCACGTGCGCCCCATCCCGCCCCGCGACCCCGACTACCGCCGCCTCTACCCCCGTCGCGCCGACTCGGAGTCGCTCAACCGGGGCCTGGACGACTCGCACTACCTCGCCCGTGCCCACTCGGTCGGGCAGGCCCGCCAGCGGCTCGACCTGCTGGGCTTCGCCGTCATGGTCAACGCCCTCGCTCGGAGCCGACCAGCGCAGCGTCTCGGCGCCAAGGCGGCCTGACCGAGCGCACGACGCCCCTTCGGCGCGCCTGAAAGCAGCCGCAGGCGGGACGAATCACGCCGAGAGCGGCCGCAACCCCGGAAGACGGGGCACCGCAGCCACGTACAATCGTCATCCGGGTGCAGGGCCGGGGTTTTCTGCCACGTTTTCTGCATCCCCCGGGGACGTAGCTCAGTTGGCTAGAGCACCTGCTTTGCAAGCAGGGGGTCGTGGGTTCGAGTCCCATCGTCTCCACCGTTGCCTCTCGGGCAGGCGGGCTCGCGCCGAACAGGCCCGCCACGCTGTCGCGCGGCGGGCCTGACTTCGGTACTGCCCGAATTCGATGACGTGCGCTTCGGTTGTCAGACCAGTGACGTCGTGACCGTGCCGACGTAGTCGCCGGCGAGCGCGCCGGCGGCCATGCTGACGTTCAGGGTCGGGTTCCATGAGGCGGTGTTACTGCCCGAAACTTCGGTTGCCGTTGCGACGGCGACCGCGGTTGTCGTCAGGGACGCGGCGGTTGCGGCTGCGACTGTGTTGGTGCCGGTCTCGGTGACGGTGCCGTTGGTGTAGGTGACGCCGTCGGAGACGGACAGGCCCGTGCCGGTGAAGGTCGTGGATGCCGCGGAGGCGACCCATCCGGCGGTACCACCGCGGGAGTCGGTGACCGCGACTGCGCCGAGGGTTCCGGTGATCACGTTGGCAGCGACACCCGCGGCCTCGTCGGTGAGAGCTGCCGTAGCCCCGACGCTGAGGGTGAGGTCGCCTCCGGTGAGGCTGAATGTCGCGGCGGTGTCGTCGGCTGCTGCCGGGAGCGCAGCACCCACCACGACGGTGCCGGCGATGGCGAGGAGGAGGAAGGGCTTGCGAAGCTGCATGGTGATCCTTTGATTCGCGGGCGCCGGTCGACTCCCGTGTCTGATCCCACTCTCGGTGAGGCTCTGGCGGGGCTGTAGTTGCGTTGAGTGTGCGTTGAGCACAGGTGATGGCGCCCCTCGTCGATCAACGAATGAGAGGTCACCACGTCGGTGGCTCGATCCAATCGTCAGGACGTGTCTCCCATGCGAAAGCTCCCGGTCCAACTCCTCGCTGTCGGCGTGTTCGCACTCGCGTTCAGTTCGGTGGTCGCCCCAGCGTCTGCGGACCAGCCGACCTCGGCAACCGTCACCGTCACCGGGGGGGCGTTGACCATTACGGTGCCGCCGGACGCCGGGAGCCTCGGTACCCGACCGAACTCGGTGCAAGGCGGGACGATCAGCGGCCCCCTCGGCCAGGTGCAGGTGAACGACGCCCGCAGCGCCGCCGCCGGCTCGGGCTGGGTGGCCAGTGTCATTGCCACCGCTTTCACGCCCCCTTCGGGGCCCGCCATCGCCGCGAGCGCCGTCAGCTACGACGCTGGCGTGATCGTGAAGGTCGGCACTGCCACCTACACCGCGAACAATCCCCCGAACCTGACCGGCGTCGTCCCTGCGGTCACGGCAACAGGCATCACGGGCGACAACTCGGCGACGTGGACCCCCACCATCAGCGTGGTCGTTCCCGGCGGAACGGCAGCGAACGTCTACTCCGCGACGATCACCCACTCCCTTGTCTAGGCGCGAAACCCTCGAGCGCTGGAAACCTCGCGTCGTCCGCGTCGCCGTCAGCGCGGTGATCCTCGCTGCCGCGGTGTCGGTCGCGGCACCCAGCAACGCTGGCGCCCAGGAACAGCCCGGCGGCATTGGTCTGCGACTGGTCGAGGCTCCCGTCGCCGCCAAAGACGATCCCCGTGCGCGCATCTACATCGTCGACCACCTCGCGCCGGGGGCGGTCATCGAACGCCGAGTCGAGGTCTCGAACTCCACAACGACCACCCACCACGTCTCGCTCTACGCAGGGGCGGCAACCATCCATGACGGCACCTTTGTCGGCGCTGCAGGCAGAACGTCCAACGAACTCTCGGGGTGGGCACGGGTCACACCCGGCGAGATCGAGATCGCCGCTGGCGAGAAGCTGATCGCCACGATCGCGATCGCCGTCCCGCACGATGCGGCTCCTGGCGAGCAGTACGGCGTCGTCTGGGCCGAGGCTCGATCGGGTGCTGCCGACGGTGGTGGCGTCGTCCAGGTGAGTCGCGTTGGTATACGTCTCTACGTGTCAGTGGGGCCTGGCGGACCGCCCGCCCCCGACTTCACGGTCGAGTCCCTGACCGCGGCCAGATCATCCGCGGGCGAGCCCATGGTCAAAGCAACCGTGCGCAACACCGGCGGTCGAGCCCTTGACCTCAACGGAAACCTGTTGCTCTCCGATGGGCCTGGCGGACTCAGCGCCGGACCCTTCCCCGCCGATCTCGGACGGACTCTGGCCGTCGGCGACACCCAGACCATCGCTATCACCCTGGACAATCGCCTCCCGGCTGGGCCGTGGCACGCCAGGGTTTCGCTCGAGAGTGGGCTGACGGAACGTCACGGCGAAGCAAGCATCACCTTCCCGCCGTCGGGCACGGCCGCCGCCGTCGCAGTCCAGGGGCCGGGCTCCGCGCCGCGGTGGCCGGTGCCCGCGGCCCTTGGGTTCACCCTGGCGCTCGGCCTTGTCGGCCTACGGCACTTCCGGCGAGCCCGGGCCCGCTCCTTCGCCCGTGGCCGGCGCCCGGTTGCTCCGGTGGCCTCCCACGTCTGACCAACCAATCCGCTCCAGAGCGCTGTCGCGAGGACAAAGCGATGGTGTCGATGTCCGGCTGATGCACGGCCGCGGCACACTGGAGTGACCATGGCCTTCACGGGAGCGACGGTGAGCGACGGACCCTCTGGTCCGCTGTCGCTGTCGCTGCGGAGCGTTCGTTGACCAGCCAGTCGCTACGCCCAGCACCGCGTGTGCTCGTCGTCGAGGACGCGGAGCCTGTGCGCGGACTGATCGTTCGTGCCCTTGTCGGCGATGGGTGCCGCGTCACCGAGGCGTCGACCGCGGCCGAGGCACGGGCGGTTCTCTCGGAGAGTAAGCCACAGGTCGTCGTGCTCGATCTGGGACTTCCCGACGAGAGCGGCCTCGACCTGCTGGGCGAAGTCATCACCGGTGGTGTGCCAGTCGTCGTCCTCACCAGTCGCGGCGAGGAGCGTGATCGCGTTCTCGGCCTCGAGCTCGGCGCTGACGAGTACATGGTCAAGCCGTTCCTTCCCAGAGAGCTCGCCATTCGGGTGCGGCGGGCGGCGACCCGAGCAGGCCTGACCCCGACGCCCGAACTCGGCGGCGGCGGGTTGGTCATCGATCGAGGAACCCGAGAGGTCAGCATGGACGGAAGTACCGTGGCCGTGACCGACCGTGAGTTCGACCTTCTTGTGCACATGGCCTCGTCGCCCCGTCGGGTCTTCTCACGCGACGATCTCCTACGAGACGTGTGGCGATCGTCGCCCGATTGGCAATCCGCGGCCACCGTCACGGAACACGTCCACCGATTGCGCGCCAAGTTGGAACGCGACCCGGTTCACCCGACTTTGATCGTGACGGTGGGACGAGCTGGCTACCGCTTCGAGCCCCGCCGACCGGCAGGGGAACCCTCTCAGCCGCTGACGTAGGGTCGGCACGAGAGTCGTGGGTCGGCTCGGATATCGGTCGCACACCCCCTGAGCGTGCGATGACGGTACCCTGGGAGCAGACGTTCATGTGAGCGCCTCACGCTCGGTCGCCCCTGGCGCGGTTCATTGGACCCCCGCCAGCCCCGAGAGTCCCAAAGCGAGGACTCTCCGATGGAAGCTCTAGGCACACCGCACTCCGACCGGGCGATCGGCGTCGGGGCCTTCGACGGACCCGAGCACGAGTCGGGCGTCACGGCCCGTCTCGGGCATCTCGGCGGTTGGTCGTGGGACATGACCACTGGCGTTGTCACGTGGTCGGAGGAGCTTTACCACCTCTTCGGAGTCGCAGACGCCGCTTTCGTTCCCACTTTTGAAGGCTTCCTCGAGCTCATCCACGTTGGTGAGCGCGAGACGGTGGAACGGATCGTGCAGGCATCGGCCGCCTCCGGCGCACCGTTCAGCTTCGATCACCGCTTGGTCTCCGACGAGACGCGATGGCTGCGCGGCTCCGGCGAGGTGGAGGTTGACTCCAACGGCCTCGCGGTGCGGATGCACGGCGCGGTGCGGGATGTCACTGAATTGGTGACGACCGAACGTGCCCTCGTTGAACTGGAGCAACGGTTCGTCCAGGACGCGCACGGTGCGCCGAGTCTGATGGGACCGATCACCGGTCTCACGAACCACGTGTTCTTCTTCAGCTCGGCCCGACGAGCGCTTGCGCGAGCGGTACGACACGGTTGGACGACCGCGCTTGTCGCCATCGACATCGATGACTTCAGTGGCATCAATGCGACGTTCGGCAGCGAGACCGGTGACGAGGTCCTCGTGGGCTTCGCATCTCGTCTCGTCGAACTCGCGCGCGCCTCGGACTCGGTGCGACAGAGCGAGACGCCCACGGCCGTCCACCACGACGCCGAGGCCTGGTTCGGAGGCGATCGCTTCCTTGCTGTGTGCGAGAACGTCGCCAGCCCCGCCAAGGCAACCGCCCTCGCCGAGCGCCTGGCAGGCGCGTTGCAACAGCCGATGTTGTTGAGCAATGGCAGCGAGATCGCGGTCACGGTCGGTATCGGTATCGGACTCGCCGGACCCGGCGGGCCCGACGTGGAGGACAGAATCCTCGAGGCCGAAGATGCGCTGGGCCGAGCCAAGCGACGCGGGCGCGCCCAATTCGAGGTGGCCGCCGAAGGCGAGGGCCCGAGCCGCCGTGCCCGCACGGAAGCCCGTCGATCGCTTCAGCGCGCCCTCGCCGAAGAAGAACTGGTCGTCTACTACCAGCCCAAGGTGTCTCTCGAATCCGACCGGATCACCGGCGTCGAAGCGCTGGTGCGCTGGCAGCACCCTTCCCGTGGCTTGGTCCCGCCGGACGACTTCCTTCCGCTCGCGGAGAGCAGCGGTCTCATCGTGCCCCTCGGACAATGGGTCCTCAACCAAGCCTGCCTCCAGACCGCGAAGTGGCAGCGTGATCTTCCGCGCCATCCACCACTGGTCGTCTCCGTCAACGTCTCGGGCGGCCAGTTCGCTCCCGCGCTGGTCGAGACCGTCCGGGAGGCACTGTCCGAATCGCGGATCGACGCCGCACAGCTGTGCTTAGAGGTGACCGAGAGCGTGCTGGTCAGCGACGCCGAGGAGGCGATCACCACGCTTGGCCAGCTCGCCGCTCTCGGCGTCAAGCTGTCGATCGACGACTTCGGCACCGGCTACTCATCCTTGGCGTATCTGAAGCGCATGCCGCTGCACGAGCTGAAGATCGACAAGTGCTTCGTCGACGGGCTCGGCCACGACGCCGATGACACCACGATCGTTGCTGCGACCGTGGCCCTTGCTCACGCCCTCGGACTCTCCGTGATCGCCGAGGGCGTCGAGACCCTCGAGCAGTTCGATCGGCTCCGAGCAATCGGCTGCCAGGAAGTACAGGGCTACTTGGTGTCAAAGCCCATGCCCGCCGACGCCATCACCCAACTGCTCACCGACGAGCCCGACGATGGGTGGCGCCATGCGGGAGCCGAGGAGCGGCCTGCCGTGCCCTATCGACCGCAGCGGGTCCTCGTCGTCGACGACGCTGACGATGCCCGTCAGCTCGCACGATTGTCCCTGACGACCGCTGGCCTCGAGGTACATGAGGCCAGCACTGGTGCCGAGGCCCTCCGCATCGCTCACCTGGTGCGTCCCGACTGTGTCGTCCTCGACATCGCTATGCCGGACATGTCCGGCATCGAGGTCTGCACCGCAATTCGGTCTGACATCGCACTCGCGGCCTGCAAGATCGTGATGCTCACGAACGCTGGCGAGGGCGTCGACAAGGTAGAGGCGTTCTCCAGTGGCGCCGACGACTACATCGTCAAGCCGGCCTCGCCGCGGGACTTCGTAGCGCGGGTGTACGCCGTTCTGCGGGCGAGCCGTGACACGATTCGTGAGCCGCTCGTGGCGTCGTCGACTGAGCCCTCCCCGAACGGTGACGGTGACAGCGCCGCGGCCGAACGTGAGAGCGCCGCGGTGGAACGTGACAGCGCCGCGGCCGAACGTGACACCGCCGGCGAGGCGCGTGACACAGCGGGGGACGAGCGTGACAGCGCCGCGGCCGCACGTGACACCGCAGGCGACGAGCGCGACCGGGCGGCTGACCGACGGGACGACGACGCCGAACGATTGGAAGTCTCAGCCCCGCTTCCCGAAGTTCTCGACAACGTCGTTCCCGCTCGGCAGGAAGCGGCCTCGGATCGCGGGGCAGGAGCCAGCGACCGCGGTGCAGGAGCGAGCGACCGCACCCAATCGGAGATGGATCGTGGGACTTCAGCCGAGGATCGCAAGGCGGGAGCGAGTGACCGCGTCGAGGCCAGGTCGGTCGAGGACGTGTTGCGAGGAGAAAAGGCAGAGGCAGAGCGAGCGACAGAGGCCAAGAGCGAGTTCCTCGCCACCGTGAGCCACGAGATTCGAACGCCGCTCAACGGTGTGATCGGCATGATCGGCCTCCTCATGGAAACGGGTTTGGAAGGCGCTCAGCGGGACTACGCCGAGATGGCGCGCGATTCAGGTGAAGCGCTGCTGTCGGTAATCAACGACGTCTTGGACTTCTCCAAGATCGAGGCTGGCAAGATCGATCTCGAGGAGATCGACTTCGACCTGCGGGCGACGGTGGAGACGGCGCTCGATCTCGTAGCACCCTTGGCCCACGACAAAGGACTCGAGGTGGTGGGTCGTGTGGACGCAAACATCCCGGTCGGTGTGCGCGGTGATCCTGGGGTGCTCCGTCAGGTCATAACCAACCTCTTGAGCAACGCGGTGAAGTTCACGGAGTCGGGCGAGGTCGTTCTCACCGTTGATCCCGTGGAGCGCGAGTCTAACGACTCCGTCGGCGTTCGTGTCGAGGTCGCCGATACCGGCACAGGGATCAGCGAAGAGAACCGCGACGTGTTGTTTGACCGATTCTCGCAAGCCGACCACTCGACGACGCGGCGCTCCGGCGGGACCGGTCTCGGCCTGGCCATTTCGAAGAAGCTGGTCGGCCTGCTCGGCGGCGACATCGGCGTCGACAGCGAGCCCGGTCAAGGCAGCACCTTCTGGTTCACCGCTTCCTTCCGCCACGCCGACGTCCCGATTGTGCGTGCCGTGGCATCGGCCGCCGGTGTTGCTGGGCTGCGAGTGCTCGTGGTCAGAGACAACGCCACGGGCCGGGCCAGCCTCGACCAGATCCTCCGCTCCTGGATGATGAGTCCCACCTGTATCGCGGGCGGCCCCAGCGCCTTGACTGCGCTGCGAGTTGCGTCGGACGCCGGCCAGCCGTTCGACGTCGCCATCTTGGACTCGTTCCGACCGATACGCAGCGGCCTGGAACTCGCACAACAGATCCGCGGCGACGCCCGCATCAGGGACACCCATCTCGTCCTGCTCGAGCCTGCTGGACGTCGAGGTGAGGCCGCGGACGCATACGCGGCAGGCATCGAGTCGTTCCTGACGAGACCGGTACACGAGAAGTCCCTCATCGACTGTCTGATCAAGGTGATGGGCCTGGATACAGGGGCTGACGCCGGGATGCCTACCGCTCGGGCCAGCCTCTCCGATGCCCCGCAGGAAGAGACAGCCCGCGTACTCGTGGTCGACGACAACTACGTCAACCAACAGGTGGCCGCCCTCACTCTCCGGAACATGGGTTATCTCGTTGATGTGGCAGCCAGCGGGCGAGAGGCCATCGACGCGATGGCAGCAAGCCCGTACGCAGCGGTCCTGATGGACTGTCAGATGCCGGATATGGACGGCTACGAAACGACCGCTGAGATCCGCCGCCGCGAGGGTGCAGGGCGTCGAACCCCGATCATCGCGATCACTGCCGACGTCAGTCCTGCCGACAAGGCCCGCTGCCTCGAAGCCGGGATGGATGACTTTCTGCCGAAGCCCGTCCTGCCCGCGAAGCTGAAAATCGTGCTCCTGCGATGGGTCCATCGGCTCGAACATGCCGACAAGCCCACCGACCCGTCCAGGAGCATGGTGCTCGAACCCGTCGTGTTCGAGGCACTCAAGGATCTCGAAGGACAAGACCCCGACGGAGTCGCACAGCTTGTCACCCTGTTCCTCCGGGACACCGCGTCACGACTCGCCACTTTGCGAGAGAACCATTCCGACGCTGAAGCCCTGGCTCGGGCCGGGCACGCCCTCAAGGGGAGTTGCGCGTCGTTCGCCGCCACCCGAATGGCCGAGCTGTGTCATGTACTCGAGGACGTGAGCGCGTCGACCGACCAGGAGCTGGTGACGAACACGCTTGTCCAGCTTGACGAGGAGTTTGCTCGCGTCACTCGGGCGCTCCGGCTCGCGTTCCGGCTCCCGCACCTCCAGCCGCCGGATTTCCTGGACCCTCACCAGCCTCGGGTGGCATGACGAGACGGTCGGCCGGCGGGCGTGAACCGATCTTCAGACCCGCGCTGGCTCAATGCACTTTCGATGGGAGTCGACGGTACGCAGCCGGCCCGAGCCGCTGTTCGAGGTTGGCGGCACGTGAGTGCACGCCACGTCGTCCGCGTCCCATCGTCGCCGCCACACCGGCGGTCCAGTCACGACGCGATCGAGCCGACCCCCGGCGTTCAGCCTGCCGGGACGGGGGTGCCAAGCGGGGCCAGCCCCTTGGCGCCCGGGGCCGCGGACGGAGAGGCAGACGAGCTCGAGGCTGCGGCTGCGGCCGCTGCGGCAGGGGGCGGGTAGGTGCCGGACACGATGTAGCCCGAGTAGTCCATCAGCAATGACGCGGTGTCGTTCGGGGACGAGGCCGTGTCGCCCGCACCGACGAGGAGGCACCACGACGACACGCCGGGGAAGGGCTTGAGGACGATGGGCGTGGCCAAGTCGCGCTCGTGGGTCCCACTCGGCGCGATCTTGAAGTACCCGATCAGGATCGACTTGGTCGAGAACTGGTTGCTGTGGCACTCGGCGTCAGTGGTGCCGGCCACTTGGTAGACGAAGGCCTCCCACACATGCTCGGCATAGATGGAGGTGCTGAAGGAGATGTGCGACAGCGCCAGGGTCGCCGAAGTCGGGCCCTCGACGCGCTGGTAGACCCCATTGGGGTAGTAGTTGGGCACGGACCGGTCGGCCACGACAAACGGTCGCAGCGGCGATCCGTCGGTCTTCAACTGCCCGAAGCGGTCGACCTTGGCGATCTGCGTAGACGTCGTGCCGTCGGCGATGTTGACGAGCTGCCCAGTGGCCGCCCCCACCGCGACCGGCGCCCCGATGATCGCCGCTGCGCCCAGGGCGGCCAACGCGACGACGTGACGCGGCTTCCACGATCCGTGCTTCATGTCCCTGCCCCCATTTTCCCCGCCTGCCTGCCTGGCCGGCGGTGTGGCCGAATGTACCGGATAGCACTCGAGCCCGCCTGGGACGAATGTTCCGGCGAACGTGTCGAATGTGCTCAACCTGCTCCTACCCTGGCCGATGAGAAGCCGCACGGCGAGCGTCAGGGTCCCGTCCCGCCCCGCCCGAAGCAACTCCCACGCCGAAGGTGTTACACCCTCGGCCTAACTTCCGGCGGCAGTGTCACATGATTCCCAGGGGGTCCAGGATGTTCTCCACCAGTCGACGACCGCGGCGCACCGGCACGGCACGCGTCGTGCGAGCAGTGCTCGGGATGATGCTGGCCGCCATCGGTCTGCCGCTCACCCTGCTCGTAGGCGCCCAGCCCGCCGCCGCCGTGGGCCTGCCCCCGAAGACGGTGACCGTGGTACTCCAGCCGTCCACCATCACGGCCGACGGCTCCTCGCTGGGCAAGATCATCGCCACCGTCAAGGACACGGCCGACCAGACCTTCACCGACCCCGAGGGCGAGGTCAAGCCCACCCGCAGCGGCGACGTCTTCGTCCCCAGCAGGCTGAGCCAGCGCAGCGACGGGACCTGGGTCGGCACCTATCGCGCGTCCAAGACGGCCGACGTCGAGACGATCACGGTGACGGCTCAGAACGCGGCCACTGTGGGCACGCCGCCCTCAGGCACCGCCCAGCTCACCGAGACCGCAGGCCCGCCCAGCACCTTGGCGATCAAGCTGGCGCCCCCCAACGTCAAGGCCGACGGCATCGCCAAGACCACGGCCACGGTGACGGTCAAGGACGTCAACGGCAACGGTGTTCCTGGTCAGACCATCGTGGTCGGCGTCGGAACTGGGGGCGACTCCCAGCCCGGGCCGGTCACCGACCACAACGACGGCACGTATACGTCGGAGATCACCAGCTCGACCACGCCGGGCCCTGAGACGATCACCGCCACCGGCGCAGGCAAGACGGCCTCCACCACGCTGACCGAGTACGGCACGGCGAGCACCGTCGTGTTGACCCTCGCCCCTTCGACCGTGGTGGCCGACGGCGCTCAGACGTCAGTGGCCACGGCCACGGTGAAGGACGTGGGCGGCAACGGCGTGGCCGACGAAGTGGTCACCATCCTGCCCACCAGTGGTGGGGCCGACAGCACGGTGACGCCAGTCGTCAACAACAACGACGGCACCTACACGGCCACCATCACCAGCTCCAAGACGGCCGATACCGAGACGTACACGGCCAACGCGACCCACGCCAACAAGGTCGGGACGGCCAACCTCATTGAGACGGCGGGTCCCCTGACCAGCTTCACCCTTTCGCTGACCCCGTCCACCATCACGGCCGACGGGGCCGATACCTCGGTGGCCACGGCCACGGCCAAGGACGCCAACGACAACCCGGTCAAGAACGAGGCAGTGACCATGGTGACCAACGGCGACAGCGCCGTGGGCTCGGTCACCAACCACAACGACGGCACCTACACCGCCACCATCACCAGCTCCAAGACGGCCGACGCCGAGACGATCACGGCCACCGCGGCCAACGCCGGCAAGACAGCCACGTCGGTCCTGACCGAACAGCCGGGCGCGGCCACGAAGGTCGGGCTGGTGCTCGCCCCTTCCACGGTGACCGCTGACGGGCAGTCCACCTCACTGGCTACGGCCACGGTGAAGGACGCCAACAACAACCCGGTCAAGGACGAGACGGTTGTGTTCTCAACCGGCCCGAAGGGCGACGTGACCATCGGGAACACCACCAACAATGGCGACGGCACGTACAAGGCCACCATCATCTCCTCCACCACGGCCGACATCGAGACCATCAAGGCCACGGCCACCAAGTCTTCGGCCTTCGGGACGGCCCCGCTCACCGAGGTCCCGGGTCCGGCCGCCAATGTCGACCTCGTCCTTGCGCCCACGACGGTGATCGCCAATGGCACGTCGACCTCGAAGGCCACGGCCACCGTGACCGACGTGAACGACAACCCGGTCACCGACGAGGTCGTCACCATCGTCACTGGCGGGGATGCCACGGTCGGCACGGTGACCAACAAGGGCGACGGCACCTACACGGCGACCATCACCAGCTCGACCACGGCGGACACGGAGACGATTACCGCCACGGCCACGAAGTCCAACAAGACCGCCACCGCGCCGCTGGTGGAGACGCCGGGGCCGGCGGCAACGGTCGACTTGGTCCTGAATCCGAGCTCCATTCCGGCGAACGGCTCCTCCACCTCCACGGCCACGGCCACGGTGACCGATGCACACGGGAACGCGGTCAAGAACGAGACCGTCACCATGGCCAGCAACGGCAACGCGGGCGTTGGCGGGGTGGTCAACCACAACGACGGCACCTATACGGCCACCATCACGGCGTCGAACACGCCGAGCACGCAGACCATCACGGCCTTGGCGACCAACGCCAACAAGAGCGACACGGCCACGCTGGGCCTCTTCGGCCCGACCCAGACCGTGTCCGTGGCGGCTACTCCGGCGAGCATCCCGGCCGACGGGACCAGCAAGGGCACCGTCACGGCCACGCTGAAGGACGCCGGCAACAACCCGGTGACGAACGCCACCGTGGCCTTCGGCACCGAGACGGGCGGGGACATCTCGTTCGGAGCGGTCACCAATCACGGCGACGGCACCTACACGTCGCAGTACACGGCGTCCAACACCCCCGGCGTTGAGACCATCACCGCCACTGGCGGCGGGAAGTCGGGCACTACCGACATCACCGAGTTCGGCCCGGCCACCTCCATCACCATGGCCCTCCAGCCTGCGACGGTCGTGGCCAACGGCACGTCGACCTCCACGGCGACGGCCACGGTGAAGGACGCGGGCGGCAACCTGGTGACCAATGAGACGGTGACGTTCTCGACCGACGGCGACGCCTCACCTGCGGCGACGGTGAACCACGCCGACGGCACGTACAGCTCGCTGATCAAGAGCTCCAAGACGGCCGACACCGAGACCATCACGGCCACCGCGACCAAGGCCAACAAGGTGATCACGGCCACGCTGACCGAGACGCCTGGACCCGCCACGTCGGTGGTCCTGGTGCTCACGCCGTCGACCCTGACGGCGAACGGCACCTCCACCTCGTCGGCCACGGCCACCGTGACCGACGTCAACGGCAACGCGGTGAAGACCGAGACGGTGAAGCTGGCGACAAGTGGGGATGCCACCCCGGTGAGCTCGGGCGTCACCACCAACAACAGCAACGGCACCTACACGGGGACCATCAAGGCCTCGACCACGGCTGACAGCGAGACCATCACGGCCACGGCCTTGGGCACGGGCGCCTTCGGGACGGCCACGCTGACCGAGACGCCGGGGGCGGCCACGGCCGTGGCCTTCGCCCTGTCGCCTTCGACCATCGTGGCCGACGGAGCGTCGACCTCGACGGCCACGGCCACGGTGACGGACGCCAACGGCAACAAGGTGAAGACGTCCACGGTGACGATCGCCACCAACGGGGACTCGTCGCCCAGCGCCGTTACCAACAACGGCGACGGCACCTACAAGTCCACCATCACGAGCTCCAAGACGTCCGGTCTCGAGACCATCACGGCCGCCGTGTCGGGCACGTCGTTGTCGAAGACGGCCACGCTGACGGAGAAGGCGGGTCCCGCGACCAAGGTCGTGGTGGCTTTGAGCCCGGCCTCGGTTCCCGCCGACGGAAAGTCGACGTCGACGGCAATTGCGACCGTGACCGACGCCAACGCCAACAAGGTGCTGGACGAGACCGTGACCATGTCCACCAGCGGCGACGTGACCCTCGGGTCCGTGACCAACAACGGCGACGGCACCTACAAGTCCACGATCACCGCGTCCAAGACGGCCGGGGCCGAGAACATCACGGCCAAGGCCGTGAATGCGGCCAAGACCGGAAGCGCTCAGTTGATCGAGACGCTGACGTCCGGCTACTGGCTGACTGGCGCCGACGCGGGCGTGTTCAACTACGGCGCAGCCGGGCTGTTCGGCTCGCAGGGCGGCAAGCCCTTGAACAAGCCGGTGGTGGGGATGGCCTTCAACCCGGCCGACCGGGCGGGCTACTGGCAGGTTGCGTCGGACGGCGGCATCTTCAACTGGGGCAGCGCCGGCTTCTTCGGAGCCATGGGCGACAAACGGTTGAACTCGCCGGTGGTCGGCATCGCCCCCGCCCCCGACGGCAAGGGCTATTGGATGGTGGCGTCGGACGGCGGCGTCTTCAACTTCGGCAGCGCCGGGTACTTCGGCTCGATGGGAGGCCAGCCGCTGAACAAGCCCGTGGTCGGCATCCTGGCCACGCCTTCGGGCAAGGGGTACTGGCTGGTGGCATCGGACGGCGGCATCTTCGCCTTCGGCGATGCGGTCAACCGGTTCTTCGGGTCCACCGGCGGCATGGCGCTGAACAGCCCGATCGTGGGCATGGCGTCGACGCCGAACGGGGACGGCTACTGGCTGGTGGCCAGGGACGGCGGCATCTTCGCCTATGGGACGGCCACCAACGCGTTCTTCGGCTCCCTGGGCGGCAAGGGCATCAACGACATCGTGGGCATGCAGGTGACCACCTCGGGCCGGGGCTACCGGATGGCCGGTGGTGACGGGTCTGTCTACGTGTTCGGCGACGCTCCCCAGTCGGGCAGCCCGAAGGCGTCGGGCCTGAAACTGGTTCGGCCCATCAGCGGCATCGCCGGCTTCTAACGAGCAGGCCACGGACGAAGGGCGGGCCGCGACGGCCCGCCCTTCGTCGCGCTCGTCGCCAGCCCCGACAGGCACGGCCCAGGTGCTTAAAGCTCGGCGGCCACCGGCCTGCGCACGGCGATGAGGGCGGTGGCGGCCAGGATGGCCAGCCCGCCCACGGCCTGAAGCGGCCGGATGCCCTCGCCCAGAAAGAGGGCCGCCAGCGCGATGGCGAAGAAGGCCTCGAGGGTCATGACCACCGACGTGCGGGTGGGCCCGAGTCGGCGGATGGACGCGAACATCAAGGCGAAGGCCGAAGCGGTGGCCACCCCGTTGCCGATCAGCGCGGGCACGTGGCCCGCAGGCGAGTGCAGGTCGCCCATGACCAGGCCCCGGGACAAGAACGCGACTGCGGCGCCCACCGCCATCCACGCCCCGGTGGTGAGCGCGTCGGTGTGCACGACGACCCTGCTGGTGATGAGCAGATAGACGGTGAACGTGGCCGATGACCCCATGGCCAGGGCCACGCCTGCACCCGAGATGGACACGTCGGAACCTGCTGCGACCACAAGGATCGAGCCCAGGGCGGACAACGAGAGGGCCACGAAGGTGGTGCGCCTGGGCCGCTCCCACCCCATGATGATCTCGCCCAGGGTGACCAGCGCCGGATAGGTGTAGAAGAGCAGGCTCACCGCCGCGGCCGAGCCCCGCTCCAGGCCCATGAAGAACAGGGTCGACTCGGTCATGTAGCCGATGGCCCCCAGCAGGAACACCCGGCTGCGCTCGCCTGGCGCGGGCGTGAGCGGCATGCGCCGGATGGCCAGGATGCCAAGCAGGAGTACGGCGGCCACGGTGAAGCGCGCCCCCAACACGGTGGTCGCGCCCAACCCGGCCCGCGCCAGTGAGCGGTTCACGACGACGGTGACTCCGTAGGACAGCGCGCTGCCGATGGCCAGCAGCGCCCCCGTCCACTCCCTACTTCGAATAGATGGCCTCGATCTCGGCCGCGTACTTGGCGTTGATGCCCCGGCGCTTCAGTTTCATGGTCGGGGTCAGCTCCTCCGAGTCGGGCTGCCACTCCTCGGCCAGGATGGTGAACTTCTTCACCCGCTCCACGTTGGAGAAGCGCAGGTTGGCCTCGTTCACGGAGCGCTCGACCTCGGCGTGCATGTCGGGATGCTCGGCCAGCTCAGTCAAGTCACCCGGCGTGGCCGTCTCGATGCCCTGCTGCTTGGCCCACGCGGGCGCCACCTCGGGGTCGAGGACGATGAGTGCGGAGATGAAGGGGCGCCGGTCGCCGATGACCGCGGCCTGGCCGATGAGCGGGAACGACTTGAGGGCGGCCTCGATGTTGGCGGGCGAGATGTTCTTGCCGCCCGCGGTGATGATGAGCTCCTTCTTGCGGTCGACGATCTTGAGGTAGCCCTCGGCGTCGAACTCCCCGATGTCGCCGGTGTGGAGCCAGCCCTCGTCGTCCAAGGCCTCGGCCGTCTTGTCGGGGTCCTTCAGATAGCCGGTGAAGATGTTGCCGCCCCGCCCCAGCACCTCGCCGTCCTCGGCCAGCTTCACGGTCACGCCGGGCAGGGCCGGCCCTACGTAGCCCGCCTTGACCCGATAGGGCGCCCACGTCAGCGGCCCCGAGTTCTCGGACATGCCGTAGATCTCGGAGAGGGGCACGCCGATGGCCCGGTACCAGTCGATCAGCTCGACCGGGATGGGGGCGGCGCCGGTGATGGCCAGCTCCACAGCGTCGAGGCCGATCATCTCCCTGAGCGGGGCGAAGGCCACCGAGTCGAGGAAGTCCCAGGTCTGCTGCTCCTCGTCGGTGAGAGGCTCGCCAGCCGTGCGCTTGCGGGCGATGGGCATGGCCGCGGCCACCGCGTCGTCCAGCTTCTGCTTGCGGTCGGCGTCTGATGACACCGCGGCCATCACGCCCGCGTGCACCTTCTCCCAGATGCGGGGTACGCCGAAGGCGATCTGCGGATGGACGTCGCGCAGGTAGGCCCCGATCATGCTGGCCTCGGGACAGGTGGTGATCTCGTAGCCGAAGACCGCGCCCTGGTAGTGGCTCGTCATCCGCTCGGCGATGTGGGCCATGGGCAGATAGGACACGACCCGCAGGCCCCGGATGTCCTCCTTGTCGTAGCAAAGGCGCAGGCTCTGGGCCGTCCAGGCCACGTTGTAGTGGGTGAGCATCACGCCCTTGGGCGGCCCCGTGGTGCCCGACGTGTAGATGACGGTCGCCAGTCCCTCGGGCGTGGCGTTGGACCGGGCCTGGTCCTCGTCGAGCGGGTCGCGGTCGAGCAGGTCGGACCACCACAACACGTCGTCGCCCACCCCGCCTGCATCCTCGATGACGGCGATGTGCCGCAGCGCGGGCAACTCCGAACGGACCTTGACGAAGCGCTCGAGGAAGCCGCTGTCCTCGACGATGGCCACCGTCGCCTCGCAGTGCGAGACCAGGTACTGGACCTGTTCGGGCGACGACGAGTTGTAGACCGAGATTGGCGTGGCGCCGAGGAACAGGGCGGCCATGTCGGCCACGTGGAACTCGGGCCGGTTGCGGATCATGAGCACGACCCGGTCGCCCGGGCCCACGCCCAACTCCCGCAGGCCAGTGGCCAGGCGCAGGGCCTGCTCTTTGTACTGGGCGAACGTGATCGTGCCCCACGAGTCGTCGGGCTGGCGCCAGCGCAGGGCAACGTCATTGGGGAATGTGTCGACCAGCTTGAGGAAGAGGGTGGGCACGGTCTCGCCCGCCACCATTCGATCGATGTCTTCCTTGGTCGCCTGGGTCCCCACGGCACTCCCCTTCATGGTGTGACTGGCGCCATATTCAAGCCGCTTTCGCCGAGGCCCGGAATTCCCGACTGAGCCGGTCGGTTAGCGTTGGTCGCTGACCGCGAACCAGACCGGAGGGATGCAATGGGCATTCAATTGGGCGACGAAGCCCCCGACTTCACCGCTGAGACCACCGAGGGCAAGCTCAACCTCTACGAGTACTTGGGCGACGGCTGGGGGATCCTCTTCTCCCACCCCAAGGACTTCACCCCGGTGTGCACCACCGAGTTGGGCGCAGTGGCCAGGCTCAAGCCTGAGTTCGACAAGCGCAACACCAAGGTGATCGCCGTCAGCGTCGACCCGGTGGACTCGCACCACCAGTGGGCCCAGGACATCGAGGACGTCACTGGTGCCACCCTCAACTATCCCGTGATCGGCGACCCCGATCGCACGGTGGCCGACCTGTACGGGATGATCCACCCCAACGCCAACGACACCCTGACCGTGCGGTCGGTGTTCGTCATCGGGCCGGACAAGAAGGTGAAGCTCACCCTCACCTACCCGGCTGCCACCGGGCGCAACTTCGACGAGATCCTGCGAGTGCTCGACTCGTTGCAGCTCACGGCCAAGCACCAGGTGGCCACCCCGGCCGACTGGAAGCAGGGCGAGGACGTCATCATCACCGGCGCCGTGTCGGACGAGGACGCGGCCACGCGGTTCCCGGGCTACAAGACGGTGAAGCCCTACCTGCGGACCACGGCCCAGCCCAAGTAACTCGCCTTTTCTCGCCGTCGTCGCCGTCGTTTTCTTCGGACTGGAGGACATAGCCACCCGCTGGGTGTAGCTATGTCCTCCAGTCGCGTAGGGGGGCGGGGTCGCGGTGGAGGAGGAAGGTGCCGGTCGAGCGGCTGACCAACTTGCCGTCGGCGTCTTTGACCGTTGCCTCGGCGAAGGCGACCTGCTTGGCCATGCGCACGACTTCGCCTCGCACCGCGTAGGCCGTGCCCGCCGACGCAGGCAGCATGGTCTCGGCCTTGAGCTCGAGCGTGGCCCGAGTCCGGTCCTTGCCATCCAGCCCGGCGTTGATGGCGAAGTTCATGGCCGCGTCAAGGATCACCGAGTGCACGCCTGCCTGCACGATCCCGTGCGGATTGCAGGCCAACTCGGTGGGCTCCCAGGCCCCGTCGACCCAGCCTTCGCCGTACGAGTCGAAGCGGCCGCCGATGGCGCCGATGATCCGCATGCCGCCATCGCCAAGCCACCGGTCCATGTTCTTCATCGGGAGGGGAAGGTAGCGCCGGTTGACCGTGTTCCTCCCGGCGAAGCAGACTTGACCGACCGGTCTAGTTTTCAGGGACTCGACGAGCAAGAGGAGCAGCATGCCGAACGCCGTGATCATCGACGCCGTCCGCACCGCGGGGGGCAAGCGCAACGGGAAGCTGTCGGGCTGGCATCCGTCCGACTTGGCGGGCGAGGTCCTCAAGGCCTTGGCCGAGCGCAACAACCTCGACCCCGCGCTCATCGAAGACGTGATCATGGGCTGCGTCATGCAGGTCGGCAGCCAAAGCCTGAACATCGGGCGCAACGCCGTGCTGGCCGCTGGCTTCCCTGAGTCAGTGCCCGCCACCACCGTCGACCGGCAGTGCGGCTCGTCGCAACAGTCGGCCCACTTCGCGGCCCAGGGCGTCATCGCCGGCGCCTATGACGTCGTGGTCGCCGCGGGCGTCGAGGTCATGACGACGACCCCGATGGGCGCGTCCATCACGCCAGGCTCGATCCCCTTCGGCCCCAAGGTCATGGAGCGCTACGCGCCGGTGGGCGGCCTGGTGCCGCAGGGCATCTCGGCCGAGATGATCGCCGACAAGTGGGGCCTCTCGCGCGACGACCTGGACGCCTACGGCGCCCGCAGCCAGCAGTTCGCCGAGCGGGCCACGGCCGAAGGCCGATTCGAGCGCGAGATCGTGCCCGTGCGCGAGCGGCGGCTGGACCGTGAGACCGGCAACATCATCGAAGGCGACGGCATGGTGACGGCCGACGAGGGCATCCGCCCCGGCACCACGACGGAGACGCTCGGCAACCTCAAGCCCGCGTTCAAGCCGGACGGCAAGGTCACCGCGGGGAACTCCTCGCAGATCACCGACGGGGCCTCGGCCGTGCTCATCATGAGCGAGGAGAAGGCGGCCGCCCTCGGCCTCACCCCCCGGGCCCGGTTCCACACCTTCGCCCTGGCCGGCGTCGACCCCGTGACCATGCTGACCGGGCCCATCCCGGCCACGGCCAAGGCCTTGGAGCGGTCCAAGCTCTCCATGGACGACATCGACCTGGTCGAGATCAACGAGGCCTTCGCCTCTGTCGTCCTGGCGTGGGAGAAGGAGCTGCATCCCAACATGGACACGGTGAACGTCAACGGCGGCGCCATTGCCTTGGGCCACCCGCTGGGCGCGTCCGGCACCAAGTTGCTGGCCACCCTGGTCAACGAGTTGGAGCGCACCGGCGGCCGCTACGGCCTGCAGACGATGTGCGAGGGCGGCGGCCTGGCCAACGCCACCATCATCGAGCGCCTGGGCTGACCCCCGCTCTCTGATCGAACTGGAGGACATAGCAACACCCAGTGGGTGGCTATGTCCTCCAGTCGCGTAGAGGCTCGAAGCGGATGCGGAACAGGGCGCCGCCGTCGGGCGGGGTCAGCCGCTCCAGCCGCCCGCCGCAACCGCCCGCCAGCATCCGGGCCAAAGGCAGGCCCAGGCCCATCCCCGGCTTGTTGGAGTCGCCTCTTGTGAAGCGCTCGAAGACCCGGTCGCCTAGGAAGGCGGGCACGCCCGGGCCGCGGTCGCGCACGTCGATGAGGACCTCTTCCGTCACCAGCTCGCGCCCGCCGACCAGTTCGGCCTCGCCCGCGTACTTCAAGGCATTGTCGACCAGCAGCCCCACCGCGTGGCGCAGCAGCCGAGGGTCGGCCACCACGGCCAGATCGTCGTCGCACCTGATGCGGACGCGGTCGGCACTGTCACCTGCGGCCTGGCGCACGTCGGCCAGCACCTCGGCCACGACCAACTCGACAGGACGAGGCGAGATGACGCCCGCCTCGTAGCCCGACACGGTCAGCAGTTCCTCGACCAGCGTGGTCAGCCTGCGCATCCCGGTCTGCATGCGCCCGAGCATGAGCCCCCGCTGGGTTTGGTCGAACTCGTCGCCATGGGCCAGCAGCGTGTCGGTGAATCCGCTGATGACGGTGAGCGGGGTGCGCAGCTCGTGCGAGACGCGGGCGATGAAGTCCGACTTGAGCTGCTCGAGGCGCATGACTTCCTCGTGGCGTCGAGCGCTCTCGATGGCCCCAGCCACCTGCACGGCCAGGCCCTCCAGAACCTGCACGTCCTCGGCGTCGAAGGCGTCGACCTCGGTCGAGTCGACCTGCACCACACCGATCACTCGGCCCATGCACACCAGCGGGACGGCCAGGTAACTGCGCATGCCCGCGTTCGATCCGAGTCGCCGCAGCGAGGGGTCGACCCGCTGGTCGTTGTCCAGGTCGGACGAGTAGATGGGCTGGCCGGTGGCTATCACCCGCCCGGACAGGCCCGACCCCACCGGCACTCGGGCCGCGGCCACCTCGGGGCTGATCTCCGGGTCGGATGCGGCCACGTACACCATGCCGTCGTCGTCGACCAGACAGATCGTCCCGCCCCGGAACGTGACCAAGGATCGCACCGCGTCGAGCACGATGCGCAGGACCGGCCCCAACTCCGAGGCCGGACCGATGGCGCGCGCCACTCCGTTGAGGAGAGAGTGGAGCTCGAGCAGGCGCGCCAAGCGCTCGTCGGACGACGCGACCCGTTGTCGCACGCCCCTTCCATCGGCTGGGCCGGGGCTAGCCTGAGCCGAGGAGGCCCCCCCGGTGTTGAAGCTCGTCGTCTGCGTGATCGTGTTCGTCGTGGTGCTCCGCATCGGCAGCGGCATGGTTCGGGCTTTGGGGCCCCTGCCCCCGCCGCCCCCGCCCGGCGAGCTGCGCAAGGTCAACCTGCGTTTTCGCTGCTCGATCTGCGGGACCGAGGTGCGCATGACGTCGGCGCCCGACGAGATGCCCGAGCCGCCGCGGCATTGCCTGGAGGACATGCAGCTCGTCGCCCCGGTGATCGAGTGATATCCCCAGGAGGTGGAAAACCCTGTGGGTAATTACACAGGTGTGACCTCGACTGGCGCCCCTGGTGGCGTCAGTGGCCTCGCCTTCGGGCCGGAACGCCTCAGTGGTACTTGGTGGCGGTAATGAACCCGAGCGTGATCAGGCCGAGGCCGAGTAGCAGGTACCAGTTGTTCGAGTCGCCGGGCAGGAACCCGGCGCCGGGCAGGTAGTTGCTGATGATGGTGATCGTCCCGGCGATGAGCAGCGTGAGCATGAGCACCGGCACCCACGTGGGGCTGCGGCGGTACTCCTTGGGGATGGGCGGGGTGTACCGGCCCGACGCTGTGCCCTTGGGGGTGGCCCGCCCAGAGCCCGAGCGCTTGGCCACGGCCGGGCGCCCGGTGGCGGCCGCCTTGTCGTCCTTGCCTTTGTTGCGGCGCAGGATGGGCATGGGCGGAGGATAGCGACACGTGCCCCGATCCCGCCTGCTCCTCGCCATGGCCTGTGTGCTGCTCGGCTTCATCGCCGTCATCGCCGTGCGGGCCCGACCGGCCGATCCCGAAGGCCGTCTGCCCCGCCAGTACCGGCTGGCCGCCCTCATCGAGCGTCAGCAGTCGTCCACGGCCAAGCTGCGCGACGAGGTGAAGCTGCTGCGTCGGGACGTGGCCCGGCTGCGGGCCGACGCCGCAGGCCGCCAGACCGGTGCCGCGGCCAGGGAGGACGACCTCAAGGCCCTGTCCACCATGGCAGGCCTGGTCGCGGTCAAGGGCCCCGGCATCAAGGTGACGTTGGACGACTCGCACCTGGACGAGGCGCCGAGCGGCAACGTCAACGACTTGGTCATCCACTCCCAAGACGTGCAGGCCGTGGTCAACGCACTGTGGCGGTCAGGGGCGGAGGCGGTGGTCATCAACCACCAGCGCCTGGTCGGGACCAGCGCCGTGCTGTGCGTCGGCAACACGTTGTTGCTCAACGGCACGGTGCAGTCGCCGCCCTATGTGATCGGCGGGGTGGGCGCGGGCAGGGACCGCTTCGACGCCGACGCCTTGGTCCGCAGGCTCAAAGAGGACGCCAAGGAGTTCGGCCTGCGCTTCTCGGTCAGCAAGGAGGAGTCGCTCGAAGCGCCTGCCTTCGCAGGGGCGACCAGCTTCAAATTCGCCCGGGCCGCGGCCCAGGGCGGTAAGTAGCCTGCGGCCCATGCCCTCGGCGATATCCCGCGTGCTGGTCGTCGACAACTACGACTCTTTCGTCTACAACCTCGTGCAATACCTGGGCGAGCTGGGCGCCGATCCCATCGTGCGCCGCCACGACGAGATCACCGTCGCCGAGGCCGAGGCGCTTGCGCCCGACGCCGTGCTGATCTCGCCTGGGCCCGGCCGGCCCGAGGACGCGGGCATCAGCAACGACTTGATCCTGCGCATGGCAGGCCGGGTGCCGGTGCTCGGCGTGTGCCTGGGTCATCAGTGCATCGGCCAGGTCTTCGGCGGCGAGGTGGTGCGGGCTCCGCATGTCATGCACGGCAAGACGTCGATGGTGAGCCATGACGACGCCGGCATCTTCTCGGGCCTGCCCAACCCCATGGAGGCCACGCGCTACCACTCGCTGGTGGTCGACCGAGCGTCGGTGCCGGACGTGTTGGCCGTCACCGCGGAGTGCGAGGACGGGCTGGTGATGGGGCTGCGGCACAGGGAGTACGAGGTGGAAGGGGTGCAGTTCCACCCCGAGTCGATCCTGACGCACGCGGGCAAGCCCATGCTGGCCAACTTCTTGGGCCTGGTGGCCACGGGCTGATCGGGGCCTGATTCGCGGCTGGCCGCTTGCCCGCCGCCGCTCGCCGCGCCGCTTACAGCGTGGTGGCGGTGGTCTTCTTGCCCACGAAGATGGTGACGGTCGAGCCTTGTTCGGCCTTGGTGCCCGCATCCGGGTTCTGGTCCACGACCCGGCCGTCGTCGGCATCGGACGTGGTGGTCTGGTCCTTGCTCTGTACCTTGAAGCCCGCGTCCTCCAGCGTCTTGGTGGCCTGGGCCTCGGTCATCCCCTGCACGTCAGGCACATTCACCATGGCCGGACCGCTGGACACGATCACCGTCACGGTCGAGCCCTTGTCCACCGACTGGCCTGCGGCCGGGTCGGTGCGGATGACCTTGCCGTTGGGCACGCTGGACGACGACTCCTGCTTGGTCGTGGCCCCCAGGCCCAGCTTGCCCAGGTCGTTGGTGGCCACGGCCGAGTCCTTGCCCGCCTCGTTGGGGATGGTCACCTGCTCCTTGCCGGAAGAGACGGTGAGGTTGACCGCCGTCCCCTTCGGGGCCTGCTGGCCCGAGGCCGGGTCTTGGCTGAGCACGATCCCTGCGGCCACGGTGTCGCTCGGCTGCGGCTGGACATTGCCCACCTTGAACCCCTGGCCGGTGAGCTCGTCCTCCGCCTCCTGCTGCTTGAGCCCGGTGACCCGAGGGACCCGTACCGTCTCCTCGCCTTGGCTGACCCGAAGGGTGATCTTCGAGCCCTTGGGCGCGTTCTCGCCCGCCTTCGGGTCCTGGGCGAAGACGATGTCCTTGTCCGCCGCGTTGTGCTCGTAGGCGCGTTCGGACGTGAAACCCTGGTCTTGGAGGATCTTCTCGGCGTCGGCCACCGGCTTGCCCTCCACCGCGGGCACGGCGATGGTGGCCGCGTTGTTGTCCTTGCCGCTGCCGCCCACGCCGAACTCTCGGGCCAGCAGGAACAGGAGTGCGGCCAGGGCGGCCAGCATCAAGAACAGCAGGGCCACGTAGGCGCCCGTGCGCCGGGCGGGCGCGGCCTCGACCACGGCCCCGCCGACCATGGTGGCTGGACCGCCCGCCCTGACGGCCTGGGTCTGGGCCGCGACGGCCTGGGTGGGGAGAGGCGGCGGGACGGCCGCGACCTGCCTTCCCTGCCGGAAGCGCAGGAGGTCGGCCCGCAACTCGTCGGCGCTGGCGTAGCGCTGGTTCGGGTCCTTGGCCATGGCCTGGAGGACGATGGCCTCGAAGGCGGCGGGCAGGGCCGGGTTGGCCTGGCGGGGCGGGACGGCCTGCTCGCGCACGTGCTTGTAGGCGACGGTGACCGGGTTGTCGCCGGTGAAGGGCGGCCGCCCGGTGACCATCTCGTAGAGGACGACGCCGAGCGAGTACACGTCGCTGCGGGCGTCGACCGTGGCGCCCTGGGCCTGCTCGGGCGAGAAGTAGGTGGCCGTGCCCATGACCGCGCCGGTCTGCGTCAGGTTCTCGTTGGCCGAGGCCGCGGCCCGGGCGATGCCGAAGTCGGCCACCTTGACGCGGTCCTCGCTGTCGATGAGGACGTTGCCCGGCTTCACGTCTCTGTGCACCACGCCGTTGCGGTGGGCGAAGGCGAGGGCCCCGGCCACCTCGGCGCCGATGTCGGCGGCCCGGTCGGGGAGCAGCCTGCCTTCGTTGCGGATGACCTCGGACAGGGTCATGCCGTCCACGAACTCCATGACGATGAAGTAGGTGCCGCCCTCCTCGCCCCAGTCGTAGACGGACACGATGTTGGGGTGGCTCAGGTTGGCCGCGGCCTGGGCCTCCCTGCGGAAGCGCTCCACGAAGCTCGGGTCCGTGGACAGCTCGGGGAACAGCATCTTGAGCGCGACCCTGCGGTCGAGCAGTTGGTCCCTGGCCAGGTACACCTCGGCCATGCCCCCGCGCGCGATCTGGCGCACGATCTCGTACCGGCCGCTGTAGAGGTGGGGCGTGCGAGCCATGTCCGGGGCAGCCTAGGGGGCCAGTGCGGCCTGGATCATGGCCCTGGCGATGGGCGCGGCGACCCGTCCGCCGGTCACGTTGTCGCCCAAGCCGGGCTGGCTCTCGACGATGACGGCCACCGCGATCCGGGGCGCCTCGGCCGGTGCGAAGGCGATCATCCAGGCGTGGGAGTTGTCGCCCACGGTCTGGGCCGTGCCCGTCTTGGCCGCCACCTGTACGCCAGGGATGGCCACCCGCGTGGCCGTGCCGCCATTGACCACGCCGATCATCATGTCCCGCAGGGCGGCCGCGTTCTGGGGCGACATGGCCCGCTGCCAAGGCTCAGGATTGGCGCTGCGCACCACCGCGCCCTCGCTGTCACGGACCTCGGCCAACAGGTGGGGCTTCATCACCGTGCCTGCATTGGCGACCCCCGCGGCGACGAGGGCCATCTGCAGCGGGCTGGCCGCGACGTCCTGCTGACCGATGGCCGACTGCGCCAGCGCGGGCTGGTTGTGGGCGAAGTCCTGCTCGCCGAAGACCGACTTGGCCACAGCGGGGAGATCGAGCGGCGGCCGGTCGTCGAAGCCGAAGGCGTGGGCCTGGTCGGTGAGCTTCTGGGGCCCGAGGTCGAGCCCGATCTGGCCGAACCCGGTATTGCACGAGACCTTCAACAGTTGGGGCAGCGGGCCTCCGCACGACTCGCCGCCGAAGTTCTTGAGGTTGCGCGTGGTCTGGGGCAGGTCCAGCTCGCGCAGGACGGGATAGGGCTTGGCTGCCAGGTCGGGTTGGCGTTCGAGCACGGCCGCGCTGGTGACCACCTTGAACGTGGAGCCTGGCGCGTACCGCTCCCGATAGGCGCGGGGGAGCAAGGGCCGGTTCGGGTCCTTCGTCAGGGTGTCCCAACTGGCCTGCACGGCGCGCTGGTCGTGGGCGGCCAACGGGTTGGGGTCGAAGCTGGGGAAGCTCCACATGGCCAGCACGGCTCCGTCGGCCGGGTTGATGGCGACCACCGCGCCCTTGCGGTTGCCCAGCGCGTCCCTGGCCACCTGTTGCAGCTTCTTCGTGGCCGTGATGGTGAGGTTGCCGGTGCGGGTGCGGTCCGATAGCAGGTCCCGCACGTTGCGCAGCCGGTCGGTGTGACCCGCGAGGTCGTCGTTGTAGGTCTTCTCCAGGCCCTCGGCCCCGTAGGTGAAGGAGAAGTAGCCGGTGAGGTGGCCGAACAGGTCCCTTTCCGGGTACTGGCGTTGGAGCTTGAAGGCGTCGGCACTGGGGACGGACTGGGCCAGCACCACGCCGTCCGCGGTCTGGATCACGCCCCGGTCGCCGGAGAAGTCCTTCGTCGCCTTGCGGGTGTTGCCCGGCTTGTTGGACAGCTCGTTGGCCTTGACCACCTGGAGGTAGTTCAGGCGGGCGAACAGCATGCTGAACAGCAGCAGCAGGACCACGCCCAGCCGACGGATCTGCCTATCCATCGACCGCTCCCGCGGGCGCTGCCGCTCCGCCGGCCCTGAGCTTGCGCTCCACGCTGTCGTTGGAGATGCGCAACAGCATCGCCAGCAGCACGTAGTTGGCGACCAACGACGACCCGCCGTAGGACACGAACGGCAGAGTGATGCCGGTCAGCGGAACCAACTGGGTGACCCCGCCGATGATGATGAAGGTCTGGACGCCGAGGATGAGGGTGAGCCCGGTGGCCAGCAGCTTCTCGAAGGGCTGGTCGGCTCGCAGGGCGATGCGCAGGCCGACGCCCACGATGACGAGGAAGGCGGTCACCAGCGCGACCGTGCCCATCAGGCCGAGCTCCTCGCCGATGGCCGCGAAGATGAAGTCCGTGGCCGCGGCCGGGATCTTCTGCGGGCTGCCCAGCCCGATGCCCGCCCCGGCCAGTCCGCCCGACCCCATGGCGTACAGGCCCTGCACCAGTTGGTAGCCCTCGTTCGACGCGTACTTCCAAGGGTCGTGCCAGATGCGGACCCGCTCCTGCACGTGGGCGAACGACTTGTAAGCGAAGAGCGACCCCATGGCGAACAGGACGGAGCCCAAGGCCAGATAGGCCCCCCGGTCGGTGGCCACCCAGAGCATCCCGATGAACAGGGCGAAGAACAGGAGCGACGAGCCGAGGTCCTTCTCGGCCGTCATCACCAGCAGCGAGAAGCCCCACGCCAGCAGCAGCGGGGCCAGGGCCCGTGGCTGTGGCAGGAGCCTGCCCCGACCGAAGTCCGAGAGCAGCTCACGTTTCTCCACCAGATAGGCGGCGAAGAACACGGCCAACGCGATCTTGGCCAGCTCGCCCGGTTGGAAGTTGACCGGGCCGAGCCGCACCCACAGGCGGGCCCCGTGGATGGTGCGGCCCACCCCGGGCAGCAGCGGCATCATCAGCAAGCCCACGCCGAGCAGTGCGAACGTGTAGCGGTATCGGTCCAGGTCCCTGGCCTGGCGGACCACGACGACGGTGGCGATGAAGGCCACGATGCCGAGCAGGGTCCAGGTGGCTTGGAGGCCCGCCAAGTCCCGGTTGAGGCGGGCGATGAACACGTACCCGATGCCGTTGAGCAGGCCCGCCATCGGCAGCAGCACGCTGTCGGCGTGGGGCGCGAAGCGGCGCAGGGCCACGTGGGCCACGCCGAGCAGGCCGAGGATCATGCCGAGGAAGGGCCCGATGTTGGCGGGCAGCGAGGCCGTCTTGCCCAAGCCCGCCAGCACGTAGGCGCCCGCGGTCACGATGGCCACGATCAAGAGGAGGCCGAGCTCGGTGTCCCGGCGACTGGCCCGGGTCATGGGATCTGGGAGGCGGTGGTCGGGGTCGGGGTCGGGGTGCCGCCGGGCTGGCCTGGCGTGCCCGTGCCCGTGCCCGTGGTCGTTGACGTGGCGCCGGGGTCGGCACCGGCCGGGGGCGTGGTTGCCGCGGCCTGGCGCAGGTTGCGGACATAGGCCCGGGCCGCGGCCAGGGACGACTCCTCCTTGCCCGCCCGCACGTCGTCCACGTAGGCAGGCGGCACATCGGCCTCACCCAGGTCGGTGCGCTGCTTCACGGTGGGCTTGAACCACAGCAGCCCACCGGGGCGGCCTTGGTAGATGACGACGGTGGCGTCGTCGATGCCCACGTAGTACGCCCCCCGCGCGTAGAAGCCGATGGCGGCCAGGGCCCCGGCCAGGACGAGCAACAGGGCGAGGACGAACACGACCGACTTGACCGTGATGCGCCGGGGCCGGCGGGCGGGCGGGGTGGCGGACTCGACTGCTTCGGGTGCACGTGGCTCTGGCTGCGGAGGTTTGGCGGCGACGGCGATGTCGCGCTCGACGGGGCGCGGCGCCACCGGGGTGGCAGCCACCGCGGCCGAGGCCCTTGCCGCTCGGTCGTCGTCATCGACCACGTCGACCACGACCACGGTGATGTTGTCGCTCCCGCCGTTGGTGCGGGCCAGGTGAACCAGTTCATGGGCCGCGTCGTCCGGGTCGTGGTGGCGGCGCAGGATGGAGGCGATCTCGTGGTCGGCCACCTCGTTCATGAGGCCGTCGGACGCAAGGAGATACCGGTCGCCGACGAACGGAGTCACCCCGAAGCAGTCGACCTCGACGTCGGGCTGCACGCCGAGGGCCCGGGTCAGGATGTGGCGCTGGGGGTGGATGGACGCCTCGTCCGGCGTGAGTCTGCCGGTGCGCACCATCTCCTCGACCAGGCTGTGGTCGTCCGTGAGCTGCTCCAACTCGCCGTCGCGCATGCGGTAGGCGCGGGAGTCGCCCACGTTCACCACGGCCAGCACGTCGTCCTCGTCCTCTTCCACGAGGGCCACGGCGGTGAGGGTCGTGCCCATGCCGCGTAGGGCGGGGTCCTCCCTGGCCCGGTCGAAGATGGCGTCGTTGGCTCGACGCACGGCGTCGGCCAAGGCATCACGGGAGTGGTCGGCGGCGAAGGTGGCCTTGAGAGTGGCCACGGCGATGGCCGATGCCACTTCGCCCGCCGCAGGGCCGCCCATGCCGTCGGCCACCGCGAACACGGGCGACTCGACCAGCAGGCTGTCCTCGTTGTTGGTGCGGACCCGGCCCACGTCGGTGGCCGCCCCCCAGCGCAGGGCCGTCATTTGGTGACCTCGAGGACGGTCTGGCCCACTTGGACGCGGTCGCCGCGGCGGAGGGCAACGGGCCCGGTCAGCTTCTTGCGATTGAGGAAGGTGCCGTTGGTGGAGCCCATGTCCTCGATGAACAGGCTGCCGTCCCTGCGGAAGATGCGGGCGTGGAGCTGCGAGACGTAGCTGTCGGCCGCCAGTGCGACTTGGCAGGTGGCGGCCCGACCGATCTTCAGCTCGTCCGACACGTCGTACACCTGGCCCTTGCGGGCCGCGGGCTCGACCACCTTGAGGCGGGCCGGGCCCGTGGGTTGGCCGGTAGCCGCGGGGGCGGCGGCCGGGGCTTGGGCGGCGCGGGGCGGGGCGGTCACGACCGCGGGCGTGCGCGCGTCCGACCACACGGCCCAGATGACGCGCAGCAGGAACAGCCACACCAGCAGAAGCAGGCAGAACGTCAGGATTTGCAGCAGGGACTCGGGCACTGGGCTGGCTCCTGGCTCCTAGGACGCCTCGAAGCGCAAGGTGGTGCCGCCGACGGTGATGGCGTCGCCGTCGCTGATGGCCCGCTCCTTCACGCCTGCCCCGTTGACCTGAGTGCCGTTGGTGGAGCCGAGGTCGACCACGACCACACCAACCCCGTCCCGGCGTACCTCGGCGTGGCGGCGGCTCACCTTGGAGTCGGCCAGCACGATCTCGCACTCAGGCAGGCGGCCGATGGTGACGGGATCGTCGCCGACCGGGATGCGATCGCCGTCAGGCAGCACGAGGGCGCCCACGATCCCGCCCTCGCCCTCGCGCACCTCGCCGCTGAGCAGGAACATGCCCGGGCTGAGGGACGAGTCGGTGTCCAGTTCGACCGTGACAGGCCCGAGGAAGTGGTATCCCTCGGTGCGGGCGTGCTCCCTGGCCGCGTCGGCCAGCTCACGGGTGAGGGCGTCTTCGAACGTGGCGAAGCGCTCGCGGTCGGCCGGGGCCAGGGCGAAGGTGAAGGCGTTGGGCACGAGGATGCCCCGCAGGGCGTTGGTGCGCTGGACGTCCATCTCCCTGGTGAGGCGCCGGCCCAGCTCCACCGGTTGGAGCCCGCCGCGGAAGGCTTTGGCGAACACGCCTTCCACCAAGCGCTCAAGGCGCCGCTCGAACCCCTGGAGTCCCATGGCGCGAAACCCTACCCAAGGGGTGTGACAGCGAGTCCGAGCAGGGGTCGGTCGGGCGGGCGCAGGCCGAAGAGCCGCGGGAGGGCAATCGGCTAGCCTCGTCGGACGCACTCGGGCGAGTGGCGGAATTGGCAGACGCGCAGGATTCAGGTTCCTGTGTCCGAAAGGATGTGGGGGTTCAAGTCCCCCCTCGCCCACGTCGGTTGGAACGTTCTTGTCGCGATGAGTGCCGTATACGGCCTGAAAGCGCGACAAGAAACCCCTAGGAGTGCGGGGCCTCGGCCAACTGGATGACGGCGAACAGGGCGCCGTGCGGGTCCTTGAGCACGGCCATGCGCCCGACAGCCAGGTCCATGGTCGGCGTGACCGCTGAACCGCCGCCTGCCTCGGCCTTGGTCAGCGTCTCGTCGGTGTCGGCCACCGCGAAGTACGCCAGCCAGTGGGAGGGCACGTCGGCAGGCATGTCGGCGCCCATCTCCATCATCCCGCCGATGGAGCGGTCGCCCAGTTGGAACTCGGTGTACGTCATCCCCGGCTCGGCGTCGCTCGACTTGGCCCCCCAGCCGAACACGGCCTCATAGAACGCGGCGGCCTTGGCCGTGTCCCGAGTGGTCAACTCGTTCCAGCACAGCGTGCCCGCTTCGTTCACCAACTGGGCGCCGATGTGCTGGTTGGGCTGCCACACGGAGAAGGCGGCGCCGGTCGGGTCCACGGCCACGGCCATGCGCCCGGCGTCGAACACGTCCATGGGCGGCACGAGCACGGTGCCACCCGCCTCCTCGATGAGCTGCACGGTCTTGTCCGCGTCGTCCGAGGTCACGTACGTGGTCCAGTACGGCGGCCCCGGGTTCATCTGCGGTCCCAATCCGGCCACGGTCTTGCCGTTGAGCTTGCACATGGCGTAGCCGCCCGCGTCCGCGCCTTGGTCCTCCACCTCCCAGCCGAACAAGGCGGCGTAGAACGCGCTCGCCTCGCTCACACTGGGCGTGCCGAGGTCCACCCACGAAGGCGTGCCGGGCTCATACGAAGTCATCTCAGGCATGGGCGCACGCTACACCTCGCCATGGTCCCTGCAACTGGCCGCCAGCCTGCCGGGCGTGACGGCCACGACGAGCCGCCTCCCGCACTCTGGACAGAACCGAGGGGCGGGCGCATGCGCCTGATCGACGGGCCCGACGCACGCGCCGTCGCACTGCTCGGTCGACTGTCCGCACCATCGACAATGGCCGTCGACCCCGTCCACGGCGGCTCAACGTAGAGGCATCGGGAGGGCGCTTCGGAAGAAAGCGCGCCTATCTACCCGGAAATGACGAATGACAATCCGTTTGCTTGGGCACATACCCCGTCTGGTGGCTCCCACGTCGAACCCTCCGCTGCTCCACCGCTTCGCTCCCCACGTGGCCGAGTTGCCCATCGCCCGACGCGCCTTGCGCGAGTGGCTGGAGCGAACCCCCCGGGAGACCGAGGCCACCCAGGAGCTGCTGATCGTGGCCACCGAGCTGTGTACCAACGCCGTGCGCCACGCCGCCTCCGGGCTGGTGACCCTGCGGGCGTGGGAGGAGGGCAAGGAGGTCGTGGTCGAGATCGAGGCCATGGACAACGTGCCCGAGACCTCCACCGTCGTGCGCAGCCTCGACGACCCCTACGAAGAAGGGGGCAGAGGCATGCTCATCGTCCAGTCGCTGTGTGACGACCTGTCGATCGTGATGCGGGGCAGGGTGCGCTTCGTCCGCTGCCGCAAGCGGGTGGCCCTCCCCGCGTAGCTCAGGCCGCGGGCTCCTGCAGGCAGTCTTCCACCGCCGCCTGCACGCTGGGGTGGATGGGGAACACCTTGTCCAAGCCAGTGATCTCGAACGTCCTGCGCAGCACGCCTTGGGACTCGTCCATCACCAGGCACAGGCTCTTGTCCGAAGGGCGCAGTCGTTTGCGCACCGCCACCAAGGTGCCGAGGCCCACCGACTCGATGAAGGTGACGCCGCGAAGGTCGACCACGACACGGTCGATCCCGTCCGCGACCAACTGGATCAGCCGCTCCTTGAGGGCCGGGCTGGTGTGGGCGTCCAATTCGCCGCGCACCTCGACCACGGCGTGGTTCCCCGACGCGATTGCGTCGATTTCGAGCGTCACTGCGCCTTCTCACCTTCCCGACGGCGGCCGCCGCGCACCAGAAGCATGGTTTTCGCCACGCCTCTTCGCCAGTCCTTCTCCACACGCGGGGCGATAGCCTCGCCCGGCGATGGCCCTGGCTGCACGACGTCGACGACGCCGCAAGCCGTGGTGGCTCCTCTTCGCCGTGGTCCTCACCGCCGTGGTGCTGCTGGTGAATGCGGCCGTGTCGGCCCGTTCCAAAGCGCCTTCGAGACGGCTCGCCGAACTGGCCTACCTGGACGAGGTGCGCCCATTCGTGGAGCGCTCCACCGAGCAGGGGGCCGAGCTTCTCCAGGTCCGCACCAACGCCTCCAAACTGGGCCGGGCGGGCGTGAACCGCAGGCTCGACCGAGTCCATGGCGACGCGGCCTCGGTCCTTCGCGGTGTGCGCGCCACCGAACCGCCTGCCACGCTCGGCACCCAGCACAGCCTGTTGGTGGCCGCCCTCGCCTTGCGGGCCCACGCCACCGCTTCCGTCCAAGGCGCGCTCGGACAGGCCCTGGGGACCGAGGCCCCCAACGAGGCCATCGCCACCCTGGCCGCGGCGGGCAGGGACATGGCCGCGGCCGACCGCGACTACGAGGTCTTCCTCGACGGGCTGCCCAAGGTGCAGGGCGTGCAGGCCGACGTGATGCCGCCGTCGCGATGGCTGCAAGACCCGCATACGTGGGACGACGCCCAGCTCACCGTGTTCGTGGCCTCGCTGCGGTCGAGCTCAACGCTGGCGGCCATCCACGACGTGGCCGTCGTCGTCGTGAACACGGACCCGGCCTCGGTGGCCGACGAGAACGGGGCGGCCGTGCTGCCGTTGATGCGGACGCTGAAGCTTCAGATCGTGGTGGCCAACGCGGGCAACGAGACCGAGAAGCACGTCGCCGTGGTGGCGACCGTGACCCCGCCGCCGGGCGCAGGCGATCCTGATACGGCCCGCGACTTCGTCGACCTGGCGCCGGGGCAGTCGCTGGCCATGACCTTGGGCGGCCTGCGCATGAGCGGCGGTGGCATGTCGACGCTGTCTGTCGTGATCGGCCCCGTGGATGGCGAGACGGCCACGGCCGACAACACCAAGACCCTCTCGTTCACCGTCCGGGGCTAGCCCGGCGCCAGCCCCGGGGCCGGTCGACGATCCTCAACTGGCGTCGTCGGGGCGGTCGGGCTCGAGGGCGTCGATCCCGGTCAAGCCTCGTCTGCGGAACGCCTCCTCGGCCCGGAAGATCACCTCGCGCACGGGCAGGCCCGTCCGTCGGGCCACCCTCGCCGCGTCCTCGTGCTCGGCCTTGACCCGGCCGGGGCTGACCTTCACCCGCACGGGCAGGCCGTGGACCTCGACTTCGTCCATGTGCCGCTCGGCGGGCCAGCGCTGCAGGGTCGAGCCCCGCACGCCCAACGACCCGGTCTCGGCCGTCAGCACGCGCGACACCTGTTCGGCCAACGCCGGGTCGGCCAGGGCGCTGACCGTGTGGGCAGGCCTGCCCTTCTTCATCAGGATGGGGGTCACCCACGCGTCGTGGGCGCCCGCGTCGAGCAAGGCGCTGATGGCGGAGGCGATGACCTCCCCGGTGGCGTCGTCGACGTTGACCTCCAACAACACGACCGGCTGGCCCGACTTGGCCTGCTCCACCACCTCTATCCCCAACACGACCTGCGTCACGTTCGGCAGGTCCTCCAGCTCGCGGCTGCCCGCGCCGAAGCCGGTGGCCTGCACGACCATGGCCGGCAACGGGCCGTACCCGGACGCGTTGGCGGCGAGCAAGGCGGCGCCGGTCGGCGTAGTGAGCTCCACGCTCATCTCCCGCCCATAGGTGGGCGCGCCCCGCAACAGCTCGACCACGGCCGGAGCCGGGTTGGGCAGGATGCCGTGCGCGGCCCGGACCATGCCCGTGCCGGTGGCCACCGCGCTGGCGCAGACCCGGTCCACGCCCAGCACCTCCAAGGCTGCGCAGGTGCCGACGATGTCGACGATGGCGTCGATGGCCCCCACCTCGTGGAAGTGGACGGTCGACGGATGCCGCCGGTGCAGCCTGCCCTCGACCTCGGCCAGCGCGGAGAAGGTGGCCAGGGCGCGGTCGCGGGCTCGGTCGGGCAGGCGGGCCTCCTCGATGAGTCCGACGATGTGAGCATGGGTGCGCACGACTGGCGTCTCCTGGGCCCGCACCTGCACGCGCGTCGCCGCGATGCCGCCGCGCTGGACGGGCCGGGTGTCGACGGACCAGCCGCCGACTGGGATTCGCGACACCATGGCCATGACCTCGTCCAAGTCCGCGCCCGCGTCGATCAACGAGGCCAACGCCATGTCGCCCGCGATGCCGGCGAAGCAGTGGAACCAGGCCGTGGTCTGGCCCGTCGGTGCCGTTGAGGTGGTGAGGGGCGCGGTCACGGCAGCAGCCTGGCCACGGCGCAGGCGGCGCCGAAGCCGTTGTCGATCCCGACCACGGTGATGCCCGCAGCGCACGACGCCAGCATCCCCAACAGCGCGGTCACGCCCTCGAAGGCGGCGCCATAACCCACGCTGGTGGGCACGGCCACAACCGGCGCGGCAGTGATCCCGCCGACGAAGCTGGGCAGCGCTCCCTCCATGCCCGCCACCACGACGACGGCGTCGGCCTCGGCCACCTCGTCCACCGTCCCGAGCAGCCGGTGAATGCCGGCCACGCCGCAGTCGGGAACGAGGGTGGGTCGAAAGCCGTACGCGGTGAGGGTGGTGACGCATTCGTTGGCCACGGGCAGATCGGCCGTGCCCGCGGTGATGACGAGGATGCGGGCCGTCTTCGTCTGCTCCGCGGGTCGCCACACCAACACGTTTTGGTGGCGAACGCCACCCGGGTTGCGAGTGACGGCGGCTTCGGCCTGCTCGTCGGCGACACGCGTCAAAAGGACGGGCCCGCCTCCGGGTTCGGCCAACAGCTCGGCCACGATCTCGGCGCACTGCTCCGGCGTCTTGCCCGGCGCGTACACCGCCTCGGGCAGTCGTTGGCGCAGAGCGCGGTGGTGGTCGACCCGGGCGAAGCCGAGGTCGGCGAACGGCAGCCTGCGCAGTCGGCGCACGGCCTCGTCGGCACTGACCGCGCCTGAGCGCACGTCGTCAAGGAGTATTCGCACGGTTGCTTCGTCCATGTCCTCACTATCCTGCCCGGGTCATGGCCCGAGTCGCCTTTCTCGGCCCCCCGGGGACGTTCACCGAGGAGGCGCTGCTCACCCAGCCCGACTTGGCCGCGGCCGACCTCGTGGCCATGCGGACGATGCCCGAGGTGCTCGACGCCACCGAGCGGCGTGAGGTCGAGTTCGGTTTCGTCGCCCTGGAGAACTCGATCGACGGGACCGTGAACGAGTCGCTCGACGGGCTCATCTTCGAAAACGACCTGCTGATCCAGCGAGAGGTCGTGATCGCGGTTCGGCTCAACCTGTTGGTCCCGCCGGGCACCCCGCTGGCCGACGTGAAGCGGGTCGTTTCCTTCCCCAAGGCCATCGCCCAGTGCCGTGGTTTTCTGGCCCGTGAGCTGCCGCAGGTGGAGGAGGTGGCGGCCACGTCCACGGCCGAGGCCGTGCGCATCGTGGGCGAGGACCGGCCCGCGGGCACGGCCGCGGTGGGCACTGCGTTGGCCGCGACCTTATACGGCTTGGACGTCGCGGTGGCCGACATCGAGGACCATCCCGACAACGCGACCCGCTTCGTGTTGGTCACCGGGCCAGGGCCGATCCCGCCCGCCACCGGCCACGACAAGACGAGCATCGTGTGCTTCCAGCACGCCGACCGGCCGGGCAGCCTGCACGCCATCCTGGGCCAGTTCTCGGCCCGCAACATCAACCTCACCAAGTTGGAGTCGCGCCCGACCAAGCGGCGGCTGGGGCACTACTGCTTCATCATCGACTTGGAGGGCCACATCGAGGACGAGGTGGTGGCCGACTGCCTGCGTGACCTGCACGCGCAACTGGCCGACGTGAAGTTCCTGGGGTCGTATCCGGCCGCAGGCGAGCACGGCCCGGCCCGGCGTCGTGATGCGGAGGCGGCGTGGGAGGCGGCCGACGAATGGGTGGCCGGGCTGCGGTCGAGGATCGCCGGGTCCTGACCGCTACCCTCGACCGGGGTCTGGGAGGGATGGCAGAGCGGCCGAATGCACCGGTCTTGAAAACCGGCGGGCGAGAGCCCCGTGGGTTCAAATCCCACTCCCTCCGCCAGATGCTCCGCTTTCGAACCCGGAGCAGCGAAGGCATGTGAGAGCGCCCCGGCCAGACGGCCGGGGCCTCTTCGTTCGAAGGCCCAGGCACTTGTCGTCTCCCCGCTGTCGGTGGAAGCCTCCGAGGGAATCGCCTGGCCCCGAGCCGGTGCCCCGTGAGCCTTCATCAGAAAGGCGAACGGCTCGTTGTACTCCCAGCCGACCACACCGTCCTCAGTGACCAGCACCCGATTGAACAGGGCTTGATTCATCAGCCGCCGCCCGTGCGCATCGGAGTCCAGATAGGCCCGGTGGCAGTTCTCAGCCTCCTGGGCTGCCAGGTCAGCGGTGAGGCGCACCCGTTCCAGGGAGGCACTGGCGGCTTCCAGCCGTCCCTTGACGGCCACCAGCTCGTCGCTGATGCGCTGCTGCTCGGACTTGAGCAGGTCGAGCGGCACCGCCCCGGCGTAGTGGGCGTGGCCCCGAACCTGGCTGCGACCCTCGGCATGCTCCAGGCCTGCGGCTTTCAGTCCGCCGAGGTGGTCTGGCACCGGCCGCTACCGCTCCGGGCTGCCAAGTGGGCGGCGCATCTGGTTCGCCGCCCCCAGCAGCGCAGCTCACTCAGGCGGGCGGTGACGACAGACCGAGCGGTCTTCCATGGGCAGCGCTCACCCGGTTCTGCCGGTTCAGGTACCTAGGCCGTTCAGCAGCTCACCCGCCTCCACGCCCAACGCCTCAGCAAGCTTCACGATGTTGCGCAAGGTGACGTTGCGCTTGCCCCGCTCTACCTGGCCCACGTACGTCCAGTGCAGCCCACACCGCTCAGCCAGCTCTTCCAGCGTCCAGCCAAGCTCATGACGGACAGCTCGAACTCGCTGCCCGAATACCACGACGGGATCGACCGGAGCTGACGACCGGGGCACAGCCGGTAGCCGAGCCCGACAGAGACTATGAGGCCAGAGACTATGTATCCTACTCCCCGGTTGGCCTCACTCGGCTGTCAGTGACTCTCCGCTCGGCGGGCCGGGTGAGGCCAATCGGTGAACCTCGCAATTCTCCTGAATCGGCCGCTTGTGTGCTGATCGTCTACCCCCATTTGGGGGGTCTTCTGCCACTGTGATTGACAAGCATCAGCAGGATTCTTAGTCTCTGCCTTAGCTCACCCGCCGTGAGTGTCTGGGTAGTTGGGGGCTGGGAAATCTGCTGGATGCGCAATCCGAGTACTCGGAGGCATGACCTCGTGCTCGGAGAATGCGGTCGCCTCATCCCTAGATGAATTCATCGCATTTCTTTACGCCGATTCAACGACAGGAGTCTCGGGCTCGCCTCGACTCCGAGAAAGGTTCGACCGTTGCCGCTGTCTACGCATCCCAGAAAGACCGCCGTTCTGCTGCTCGCCGCTCTCAGTGCGGTACCGGCCGTCTTGGCCGCACCCGCCATCTCTCCGGCGTCGGCCACATCGGATTCGTCAGCCGTTCCGGCCAATCGGCCGGATATCGGGGTTGATCGAGTGCCGACGAGGACGGCCGAACAAGTCAAGGCACAGGCCATCAAGTTCCGCCAGGACTTCGGCCTCCCCTATGACGACACCGCCTTGGCGGTCGCTGCGGCCTCGCCCGATCCGATGGCGCTGCAACGCTACGGCGTAGCACTGACGCCTGCTGAGTACGCCGAACAGAGCGCCCGTGATGCACGAGCCGATGCCGCTGGCCCGTTGGCGGCTGTGGTCGAGCAGCACGCCGACGAGCTGGCGGGTCTCTGGATTGACCAGCAGCAAGGCGGCATGTTCGTCGTTATGGCAACCCCCGCCACCAGCACCTTGACTCGGGCGGCAGTTGCAGCCGCTGTTCCGCAAGGGGGCACGCTGCGGTTTGAGCCAGCGCAGCTTTCGACGGCGGCATTGCGGCAGGCGGCGCAGATGATCACTGATGCCCAAATCGACTCCACCGCCCCGGAGGGGGCACGTTCCGGTAATCCGGTAGTCGCTCTCAAGAGCCGGGGTTTCACCCTTGTTCTCTCTGGCGTTGATGAGAAGGCCAACCGGATCAAGGTCGGGTTTGAGAGTCTTCCCGACAACCGCCGGGACAAATTGGCTGAGGCCTGGGACGGTGCCGTGCAGAACGGCTCGTTGCCGCCCCGGTCGTTGGTCGAGTTCGCCGCCGCCCCGCTGCGGCCCGTCGATTCCCGCTATGACAGCCCCGGCACGATGAAGGGCGGGCTGGAACTGTTTGGTCTGCGGCCGGGCAGCACCACGACGGGAAGCCTGTGCACCAGCAACCTGGCAGCCACCGGGGGCCTCCAGATGACGGCCAGCCATTGCTACGCCCCCAACACCATGGTCCAGCACGCTGGCATGGATATCGGCCGGGTGGTGTACGACGGGCACTTCAACAACTCGGCCGCCGACGTTGCGGGCATCCAGCTCAACGCCGGGGGCTTGATCAGCCCGGACATGTTCGCCGCCTTCGGCTGCAACGGCGGCCCCGACACCTGCCAGCAGATCGACACGGCGGGGTCAGTCCGAAATCCCATCTTGCAGAACGATCGGGTCTGCGGTGGGGGCCGGACGACCTACTGGGTCGTTTGCGGCAATGTAACCATTACGAGTGCGACGTGGACGACGACCAACCTCAACGACTGGCGGGGCGGCGTCAGCTTCCAAGATCAGGCCGTTGCCAACATCGGCCTGGCAGGTGGGGACAGCGGCAGCGTCATCGGCAACGGCTCGGTCATCTTCGGCATCACTGGCGGTTCGGACGGCGTGACCACTGTGTTCTCCAAGATGCACCGAGCCCTGTCGCAGATGGGTCGTGGCCTGATCACGACTCGGGGCTGGGGGCTGATCCAGTCGATCTACTCCGGTAAGTGCGCCGACGTGGCCGGGAACAACTCGGCCAACGGCACGCAGATCTGGTCATGGCCGTGCAACGGCAACGTCGCCCAGCAGTGGAGCATCGTTCCGGTCGGCACGATGAACGGCGGCGGCATCCTCTGGTACGAGCTGCACCGGATGACGCCGTTCAGCAAGTGCATGGACCTCGACATCGCCCAGGGCGGGGCCAACTACGGGGCCAAGATTCAGGAGTGGGACTGCAACGGCGGGAGTAATCAGAAGTGGCGGTTCGTGCGCAACACCACCTCAACCAACCCCTCCGTCCGCAGGCAGTTCCAGATCATCTCCCAGCGCTCCAACAACTGCGTGGACTTGAAGATCAACACGCCGGGTGGTGGCTACGAGGACGGCGCACCCTTGCAGCAGTACATCTGTCTTGGCTGGGGTCAGACCAATCAGCTCTGGCAAGTCGCCTGACGATGACGGTCGTAAAGTTGTGTCGGTGAGGGTTTTCGTGTTCTCGATGCGCAGAGTGGTGGCGTTGTTGGTCGTCCTGCTCCTGGTCAGCCTGGCCGGGTGCAGCGACGATGACAGCAAGCCAGCCGCCAAGACTGGAAGTGCGGAGACTACGCCGGTCACGTACGAGCTGGCCCCGTTGTCTGTCGATCAGATGGACGCACTGACCCAGTTCGCCCGCAGCCAGATGGACAAGGGCCGTGTACCGGAAGACGTGGCCATGGTCGCTTCGCCGCAGCCGAGCGACCTGCCACCCGGCAAGGTCTTGGTGGCTGTGGAGTACGCCAACTGCGGCACCACCAAGCTCGGCTCGGCCAACCTCAAGGGCTCAGTCCTGAACGTACAAATTGAAGAGCCGCCAGGGGGGAACACTGGTTCGCCGTGCGCCGGAACTGTTGACACGACGGCGCTCAGGGTGTCCCTGCCTGAGAACGCCGCCGTCACATCGGTCACCTTGCAGCGCCAGCGTTAGGAGTCCTTCGTTCGACCTACGACGCCTTTAGGGCGTTTGGCCGGGTTACTGGGCGGCTCCTTGTGTCGGGCTCCCGACTCGATCAGGCGACTGAACGTCAGGGGTGGGTTCGAAAGCAACTGCATCCATTCCGCTGGGCTGTTGTGGCCCGCGTACACTCGCGGCTCCGAGGAGAGGTGCGAGAGCGGCCGAATCGGACTCACTGCTAATGAGTTGACCTGGGAAACCGGGTCCGAGGGTTCAAATCCCTCCCTCTCCGCTCGCATTCATGGGGGCCGCCGTGGGGCGGCTCCCGGCGCGTGCGGGCCCATGTGCGTGTGCGTTTGCGTGGCGCTTCGCGTGCGCGTTTGCGGCGCCGTCGGCGCACTCGCCCGGCATGTCTCGGCCCTCAAGGTTTGGAGCCCAACGGCCGAAGGCTGACTAGTCAGATGTGACTAGGGACCCGGGGGAGGCCGCCATGCGCGGGAAGCTGACCAATCGCACGGCCCGTTGGCTGATCCTCGTCGTCGTCCCGACCGTGGCCTGCGGCTTGGCCAGATCGGTGTTGGCCCTGCGCCTCATGATCTGGGTGGGCGCGGGCGTCACGTGGCTGCTGCTGCACTACTTCGAGCGCTCGCAGCGCGACGCCGACCGGGCTGCGGCCGAGGCGGCCAGCCGACAGCGCTTCGCTGCCTTCCTCCAGCACTCGTCGGACGTGGTGACCGTGCTCGACGCCGACGGCGTCATTCGGTACGAGAGCCCGTCCGCCAAGCGGGTGTTCGGCTACGAGCCGGGCGAATTGCTGGGCACCGAGCTGAAGAAGCTGCTGCACGGCGAGGACCGGCGTCGAGTGTTCGAGGCCGTCATCGAGGCCGCGGCCGAGGGCCAGGCGTACAACGTGGTCGAGGCCAGGGTCCTTCATGCGGATGGGAGTTGGCGACACACGGAGACGTCGGTCAGCAGCCTGCTCGACGACCCCGTCGTGCAAGGCGTGATCCTCAACACGCGCGACATCACCGAGCGCAAGGAGTTGGAGGCCGCGCTGAGCCATCAGGCCTTTCACGACTCGCTGACCAAGCTTCCGAACCGGGCCTTGCTGAAGGACCGGATCGACCACGCCGTGGCCCGGGCCGTGCGCAGGCAGCGGGCGCTGTCCGTGCTGCTGCTCGACCTGGACGGGTTCAAGGCCGTCAACGACAGCCTCGGCCACGCCGCGGGCGACCTGCTCCTGACCGCGGTGGCCGACCGCTTGCAGGACTGCGTGCGGCCCACCGACACGTGCGCCCGCCTCGGCGGCGACGAGTTCGCCGTGCTGTTGGAGGACTTGGCCTCGCCCAACGACTGGCAGGTCGTGGCCAATCGCATGCTCGAGGCCTTGCGGGAGCCGTTCAGCCTGGCCGGCAAGGAGGTCTTCGTCCGGGCCAGCGTGGGTGTGGCCGTGCGGGGCCAAGGCGGCGAGGACGCCGACGAGCTGCTGCGCAACGCGGACGTGGCCATGTACATGGCCAAGAGCCAGGGCAAGAACCGCTTCGAGCTGTTCTGCCCGACGATGCACTCGGAGATGCTGCGTCGCCTCGACTTGGAGTCCGACCTGCGCCGGGCCATCGAGGCCGGTGGGGAGATGGTCCTGCACTACCAGCCAACGGTCGTGCTCCAGACGGGCGAGATCGCGGGCGTCGAGGCGCTGGTGCGTTGGAACCATCCGGAGCGGGGCCTGGTGCCGCCCCTCGACTTCATCCCGATCGCGGAGGAAACCGGTCTCATCGTGCAGTTGGGCGAATGGGTGTTGCGCGAGGCCTGCCGCCAGGCGGTGGCGTGGGATGCCGAAATCCCGGGCGCTGGCGATGGTGCGGTCGCTGATGCCGGCGGGTTGCGGCGGGAGCCGCCCATGACGATCAGCGTCAACCTGTCAGTGCGGCAGTTGCAGCACGACTCGTTGGTGGCCACGGTGCGGTCGGTCTTGGACGAGACCGGGCTCGACCCGAGCAGGCTCATCCTGGAGATCACCGAGACCGCGGTCATGAACGACCATGTGATGACCATCGTGCGGCTCCAGCAGTTGAAGGACCTCGGCATCGGCCTGGCCATCGACGACTTCGGGACCGGCTACTCGTCACTCGCCTACTTGCGGCGGTTCCCGATCGACGTGCTGAAGATCGACCGGTCCTTCGTGGACGGCGTCACCGCCGGTTCACAGAAGCAGGCGTTGTTGCGCACCATCGTGGAGCTGGGCCGCACCCTGAACATGAAGACGGTGGCCGAGGGCATCGAGGAGCACGAGGAACTGAACCAGCTCAGGTCCCTGGAGTGCGACTTGGGCCAGGGCTACTACTTCGCTCGGCCGCTGACCGCCGACGTGGTGGCCGACCTGTTGCGGCTGGGGACGCTGCATCCCGACGCGGCCGTGGTGGGCGACGCCGTCACCGTGGTGGACAGGTCGTCCGCACCGGCCTCCTCGGCTTCGTCCGCTTCGTAGCCTGCGCTGGTGCTCGGCGGCTACGAGGGCAGGGCGACGTAGTGGCCGAGGAAGGTACGGGCCGACGGCGTGTCCAGTCGGTAGTCGACATTGGTGGACCGGCAGGCTGTGTCGCCCGTGATGGTGATGCCGGCCACGACGTTGGTCTCGCCTTGGCCCGCGCCGAGGATGTTGGGGCCGCCCGAGTCGCCGTAACAGGTGCCCCCGTTACCGGTGGACGGGTTCTGCGAAATGCGCAGCCACGATGCGTTGAGCGAGTTGAAGGTGCCGGTCGCCACTTGGCGGAGGTCGTCGTAGAAGTAGCTCTTGCCGCCGGGTCCGTTGGTCGGGGCGTAGGAGCCGTAGCCGACCGACGTGAACTGCTGGTTGGCCAGCCCGCCCTTGGCCGCCATCTTGTCGAACAGGCCCGCGGTGGGGAGGCGGAGCGGCGTGATCCCCTTGACCGGCTTGCTGAAGACGACGACGGCGATGTCGTGAGGGTCGGATTGGGCCTGGTTGTATGCCGGGTCAGAGTGGTACGAGCCGACGTAGGTCGTGGCGCCCGCCGCGTACTGCGAGGCGAACGAGACACGCGCCGTGGTCTGTCCGGGGTCGCCGCAGTGGGCCGCGGTCAGGAAAACGGTGGGCGAAATGAGCGTGCCGGAGCAGTAGGCGTAGGTGCCGTCGGAGTAGGGCGTGGCCTGGACCAGGGCGCCCACCGCAGGGTGGCCGTTGCCATCCGGTGCGCCGTAGGTGATGGCCCCCGCGGGGGAGGAGGCGACGGCGATGATGGCGGCCGCGGCGGCGGTTACGGCCATGAAGGCGAGGCGGTTGGTGAGGCGCATATGCCTGCCGAAGGTACAGCGAGTTCCGGGGTTCGGCGACCGGCCTGGCCGCTTCTCGTCGCACTTCGCACGCCTACGACCGGGACGCACGACGACGAGAACCGCAGCGCCGGTGGGCCGAGGACGGCGGAAGGACCTCGACTACACTGTCCCGTCCGACCTGCGCTCGTAGCTCAATGGATAGAGCATCTGACTACGGATCAGAAGGTTGGGGGTTCGAATCCCTCCGAGCGCGCTCACCTCGTTTCGCGAATGCGCTGGTCAGCGCGCTGCTGGCTCTTCGCTCGACCTTCTGACCCGCAGTCAAGGCCGTGGGGGAATCGGGGGAATTCCCCGAGACATCTGGACACGCATGCGCACGCTGACCTGCGGTTCTGGTTCAAGAACCTTCTGACGCCAACTCAGAAGATCGAAGCACTACGCCGAGGCGACGCCGAGGATTGACCGACGACGAATGAGCCCCGCGTCCTGACGCGGCACACCGCTGCGAGAGCTCTTCACGCGTTCTTCGCGGCTTCTCGCAATCCTTCGCGACGGCTTAACGCGGTTCCGTCGTCCACTGAGGAGGACCACTCGGAGGCCCTCCATGACCACCACGATTCGTCGTGTCGACAGTGATCGTCAGCCACGTCGCCCCGGACCACTCCCGAGTGAGCCGGCGATCCCGCTGCCGCCGGACAGCGTGGGCTATCGCCTGAAGCGGAAGGTTCTCGGCCCGCCGTTGAACACCGAGGATCTCGAGCACGAGCGTCTCGGCAAGCCCACTGCCCTGGCTGTGTTCGCCTCCGACAACCTGTCCTCGTCGGCGTACGCCACGGAGGAGATCCTCCGACACCTCGTCACGTACGTGGGGCTGGCCGCGTTCGCACTGGTCGTGCCGATCACGGTGGCGCTACTCGTCGTGCTGGCGTTCTTGATCCTGTCGTATCGCGAGACCATCAAGGCGTACCCGACGGCGGGCGGCGCGTACATGGTGACGCGAGACAACTTCGGGATCATGCCGGCGCAGGTTGCCGGGGTGGCGCTTCTCACCGATTACGTGCTCACGGTGTCGGTATCCGTTGCGGCCGGTACCGCCGCCCTCATCTCCGCCGTCGGGTCGCTGCGGCCGTACCCGGTGGAGATCTCGGTCGCGTTCATCGTGCTCATCGCCTACGGGAACCTCCGTGGCGTCAAGGAGTCGGGCCGCATCTTCGCGACCCCGACGTACTTCTTCGTCTTGAACATGGTGGCGCTGCTGGGCATCGGGATGTTCAAGCTGCTGACCGGCAACCTGCACCATGCACCCCAACACGCCGAGGGCCTCATGCACCTTGGCTCGGCGGGCGACGGGCTGCTGCTGGGAGCGGGCGCCTGGATCCTGTTGCGGGCGTTCTCGTCGGGTGGAGCGGCAGTCACCGGCGTCGAGGCCATCTCGAACGGGGTGCCGGCGTTCCGCAAGCCGGAGTGGAAGAACGCCCGCTTCACGCTCGTGATCATGGGCTCACTGCTGGGCGTGATGTTCCTGGGCCTGTCGATCCTCGCCGCCAAGATGCACGTCGTGCCCTACGCCGAGGGCACCCCGACGGTCATCTCTGAGATCGGGAGATACGTCTACGGCGACAGCCTCGGCGGTCACGCGCTGTTCTATGCGCTGCAGGCCGGGACGATGCTCATCCTCGTTCTCGCCGCCAACACGAGCTTCGCTGATTTCCCGAGGTTGGCGAGCTTCCACGCCGGCGACAACTTCATGCCGCGCCAGCTCACCAAGCGCGGTCATCGCCTGGTGTTCTCCAACGGCATCATCTTCCTGGCGATCTCGTCCATCGTCCTCGTCGTCATCACCGGCGCCAAGGTGGACCGCCTCATCCCGCTCTACGCCATCGGCGTCTTCACCTCGTTCACGCTGTCCCAGGCCGGCATGGCCAAGCACCACATCCGCGAACGCGAGCCGCACTGGCGCAAAGGCCTCTTCGTCAACGGCGTCGGCGCCGTCCTCTCCCTGATCGTCGACATCATCATCGCCATCACCAAGTTCACCCACGGCGCTTGGGTGATCGTTCTGCTGGTGCCGATCCTGGTCTTCCTCCTGTCTCGGCTGAACCATCAGTACGAGGAGGAGGCAAAAGCGCTGGCGACGGACATCCCGCTGGCCGCCACCGCTCCCGTACTTCGCCGTCACGTCGTCCTCGTGTTCGTCGACACCCTCGACCTCGCCGCCGCCCGCGCCGTCCAATACGCCCGCACGCTGCACCCCAGCGACCTGCGGGCCGTGCACTTCGCCGTCGACCCACACCACGCAGAGGAGCTCGCTGCGTCGTGGCGGGAGCTCGGGCTCGACGGGATCCCGCTGGAGCTCGTCGCCTGTCCCGACCGCCGCCTCACCAAGGCGGCGGTCACCACCGTCGCCGCGGATCTGGCCGACGGGGAGACGGAGGTGAGTGTGCTGCTGCCGGATCGCAAGTACCACGGCATCTGGGGACGGCTGCTGCACGACCGAACCGCTGAGGCCATCGAGCGCGACATCTCTCAACTTGCACACGCGAACGTCACGACCGTCCCGTTCCACTTCGGCACCGGGCACGTCGTGCCCGAGAAGGTCGTGGTCGCCGCCGCGCCCGCCGCTCCGGCGGCTCCGACGGCCGGGCCGGGACTGCGGAACTGGATTGAGCCAGGCGGCTCGTCACCGCGCACGGTCGTCCCACAGCCGGACGTGCCCACCGCGATCGCCAACGTCCGCTGGCGCGACAGGGCCTGCGTCGAGGGTCAAGTCCAATCGATGCGGGTCCGAGCCTTGGCCGACCTCCCGAGTCTCGAGATCGTCATCGCGGATGGAACCGGAGCGATCTCGGCGGTGTTCCACGGCCGTCGAGCCGTCGCCGGCATCGAACTGGGGACGCGTCTGCAGATCAAGGGAACGGCGATCGATCACCATGGTCGGCTGGCCGTGCTGAACCCCGCTTACACGCTGCTCGGCTGATGTCTGACCTCTTGGCACTTGCGATCGTTGTGGCGTTCTTCGCCCTTGCATCTCTGTTCGTCGCCGCCTGCGAACGCATCGTTGGCGATGACGAGACCGCTCCCGAGGTCGTGGCGGCGGCGGAGCCGACGGTGGTCGGATTGTGAGCGCGGACAACGCCATCGGTCTGGTCGTCGCCGTCCTGCTCGTCGCCTATCTCATCGTGGCTCTGGTCTTCCCCGAGAACCTGTGAGCGCCGCGGCATGGGTGCAGCTGGCCGTGCTCGTCGCGCTGCTGGCGATCACCACTCCGATGCTGGGCGCGTATCTCGCCAAGGTGTTCGGCGACGGGCCGGCCCCAGGTGACCGGGTCTTCGGCCCGGTCGAGCGGTTGCTCTACCGGGTCGCAGGTGTCGACGAGCGGAGCGAGCAACGTTGGCCTGTCTACGCCCGCGCGCTCCTGGCGTTCTCGGCGGTGTCGGTTGTGTTCCTCTACGGCCTCACTCGCCTGCAAGCGCACCTGCCGCTGAATCCGAGCCACGCCACGGCGATGAGTCCGGCGTTGGGGTTCAACACCGCCGTTAGCTTCGTCACCAACACCAACTGGCAGAACTACGCCGGGGAGGCGTCGGCGAGCCATCTGCTGCAGACGCTCGGGCTCGTTGTGCAGAACTTCGCGTCGGCGGCTGTTGGTTTGGCTGTCGCGGTGGCCGTCATCCGCGGCCTGGTGCGGCGCCGGTCGGCCACGATCGGGAACTTCTGGGTCGACCTCACTCGCGGCGTGATGCGTGTCCTGCTCCCGCTGTCGTTCGTGCTGGCGGTCGTGTTCGTCAGCCAAGGCGTCGTGCAGAACCTCCACGGCTTCCGATCCGCCCACACCATCGCCGGCGCCACCCAGCAGATCCCGGGTGGGCCCATCGCGAGCCAAGAGGCGATCAAGGAACTCGGCACCAACGGCGGCGGCCCCTACAACGCCAACTCGGCCCACCCGTTCGAGAACCCGAACCCGGTCACCAACCTGCTCCAGATCTGGGCGCTGCTCGCCGTTCCTTTTGCCCTCACCTTCGCGTTCGGGCGCATGGCGCGCGACCGACGTCAGGGTCGGGTCGTCTTCGCCGCGATGTTCACCCTCTGGATCGCCTCGGCACTGCTGGCCATGCAGTTCGAGACGCACGGCACCCCGAAGCTGTCCGCGCTCGGCGCCGACCAGCGGGCCGTCGCCACCCAATCCGGCGGCAACATGGAGGGCAAGGAAACACGGTTCGGCCCGGCCGCGTCGGGGCTCTTCGCGGCCAGCACCACCGGCACCTCGACGGGTTCGGTCATAGCCACCCATGACAGCCTCACGCCAGGCGGAGGCGGCGTAGCTCTCGCCCACATCATGCTCGGCGAGGTCAGCCCCGGCGGCGTTGGTGCCGGCCTGTACGGCATGCTCATCTTCGCCCTGCTTTCGGTGTTCATCGCCGGGCTCATGGTCGGAAGAACACCGGAATACCTCGGCAAGAAGATCCAGGCCGCCGAGATGAAGCTCGTCGTCCTTTACATCATCGCCGTTCCGGTCGTCGTGCTCGGCTTCGCCGGAACGTCGGTTCTCCTCCGTACTGCCCTGGGGTCCACGGCGAACCCAGGACCGCATGGCCTCTCCGAGATCACCTACGCGTTCGCGTCCGCCGGGAACAACAACGGCTCGGCGTTCGGGGGGCTCGCCGGCAACACCGACTGGTACAACACCACGCTCGGCCTCTCGATGCTGGTCGGCCGCTTCCTGCTCATCGTGCCCGCCCTAGCCATCGCCGGCTCCCTCGGCCGCAAGCAGACCGTGCCGCCCTCGGCCGGCACGTTCCCGACCGGGACTCCACTGTTCACCGGCCTGCTCGTCGGTGTCGTGGTCATCGTGGTCGGCCTCACCTACTTCCCTGTCCTCGCCCTCGGGCCTCTCGTAGAGCACCTCGGACTATGAGTGACACCGCCCTCGCCGACCGGCCTCCCAAGCGCGAGGAAGGAGGCCCGACCAAGAGCGAGCGGGCGCGGGCCAAGAAGACCGGCGGGCCCTCGATGTTCCAACCCGCCATCGTCCGTCGCGCCATCGGTGACGCGTTCGTCAAGCTCGACCCGCGCGACATGGCCAAGAACCCGGTCATGTTCGTCGTCGAGGTCGGCAGCGTGCCTACCACCTTCCTCTTCTTCCGCGACCTCCGGTCAGCCGGTGGCCAGGAGAACCTCTTCGCCGGGCTGGTGGCAGCCTGGCTGTGGTTCACCGTCCTGTTCGCCAACTTCGCCGAAGCCGTCGCCGAAGGCCGCGGCAAGGCCCAGGCCGACACGCTCCGCAAGACCCGCTCGGAGACCACCGCACGGGTGCGCCGCGCCGACGGCGCCGTCGAGGACGTCCCAAGCACGCAACTGCAGATCGGCGACCTCTGTGTGGTCGAAGCCGGCGAGATCATCCCCGGCGACGGCGACGTGGTCGAAGGCATCGCCTCGGTGGACGAGTCGGCCATCACGGGGGAGTCCGCCCCCGTGATCCGCGAGTCCGGCGGCGACCGCTCGGCCGTAACCGGGGGCACCCGCGTCCTTTCCGACCAGATCGTCGTGCGCATCGCCACCAAGCCCGGCGAGAGCTTCATCGACCACATGATCGCCCTCGTGGAAGGCGCCAGCCGGCAGAAGACCCCGAACGAGATCGCCCTCAACATCCTCCTCGCCGGCCTGACCATCATCTTCCTGCTTGCCGTGGTCACCCTCCAGCCGTTCGCCATCTACTCCAATGCCGAGCAGTCGATCGTCGTGCTGGCTGCCTTGGTGGTCTGTCTGATCCCCACCACCATCGGCGCGCTTCTATCGGCCATCGGCATCGCCGGTATGGACCGACTCGTGCAACGCAACGTGCTCGCCATGTCAGGCCGGGCCGTCGAGGCAGCCGGCGACTGCTCCACGCTCCTGCTCGACAAGACCGGCACGATCACCTACGGCAACCGCATGGCGCACGAGTTCCTCCCGATCTCCGGCATCGACGAGACCGCGCTCGCCGACGCCGTGCTCCTCTCGAGCCTCGCCGACGAAACTCCCGAAGGCCGATCCATCGTGGCCCTGGCCGACAGCCGCTACGGGCTCCAAGCCCGCGACCTCGGCCCCGATGCCGAGCTGGTCGCCTTCACCACCCAGACCCGCATGTCCGGCGTCGACATCGGCGGTCGCTCGGTACGCAAGGGAGCGACGGACTCGGTGAGGCGATGGATCGAGGACCAAGGCGGCACCGTGCCCGCCGACCTCGCGCCCATCGTTGAGCGCATCTCCACCGCCGGCGGGACCCCACTTGCGGTCGCGGACGGCTGCCGCATCCTGGGCGTGATCCACCTCAAGGACACGGTCAAGGAAGGCATGGTCGAGCGGTTCGACGCGCTTCGCCGCATGGGGATCCGGACGGTGATGATCACGGGCGATAACCCGCTCACCGCCTCCGCGATCGCGGCAGAAGCGGGCGTTGACGACTACCTGGCCGAAGCCACTCCCGAGGACAAGATGGCCCGCATCCGCGCCGAGCAGGCCGGCGGAAACCTCGTGGCGATGACCGGCGACGGCACCAACGACGCTCCCGCGCTCGCTCTCGCCGATGTTGGCGTGGCCATGAACTCCGGCACCCAGGCCGCCAAGGAAGCCGGGAATATGGTTGATCTCGACTCCGACCCGACGAAGCTCATCGAGATCGTCGAGATCGGCAAGCAACTCCTCATCACCCGAGGTTCGCTCACCACCTTTTCCATCGCCAATGACGTGGCCAAGTACTTCGCCATCATCCCGGCGATGTTCGTCGGCGTGTTCCCGGCGTTGGACACGGTCAATGTCATGCACCTGGCCTCGCCCCGCTCGGCGATCCTTTCGGCAGTCATCTTCAACGCCCTGATCATCGTCGTGCTCATCCCGCTGGCGTTGCGGGGTGTGAAGTTCCGAGCTGCTGGCGCGGCGGCAATCCTCCGCCGGAATCTGCTGATCTACGGGCTGGGTGGCCTGGTGTCGCCATTCATCGGGATCAAGGCCATCGACCTCCTCATCACCGCGCTGGGCGTGAAGTGATGCGCCGCCAGCTCGCCGCTGCCGCCCTCATGCTCGTCGGACTCACCGTGCTGTGCGGCATTGTGTATCCGCTTGTGACCACTGCGGTGGCGCAGGTCGCGTTCAAGCACCGGGCCGACGGCAGCCTGATCGAACTGGACGGCCGGATCGTCGGATCATCCCTGCTCGGTCAACCGTCCACCGGCGACCGGTGGTTCCACCCGCGGCCGTCCTCGGCGGGCGCCGACGGCTACGACGGCGCATCGTCGGGGGCGTCGAACCTGGGACCAACGAACCCCGCTCTGCTGAACACGGTGGCGGAGCGCGTCGCTGCCTACCGGCGAGAGAACGGCCTTTCCCCGGAAACTAAGGTCCCGGTGGACGCGGTGACCGGCTCCGGCTCCGGTCTCGACCCGGCCATCTCGGTGGCCAACGCGCACATCCAGGCCAGGCGAGTGGCGCGGGCCAGGGGTCTCGACGAGGCATCCGTGCTTCGCTTGGTCGGCCAGTACACGACTCGGCGGGCGTTCGGAGCGCTGGGGGAGGATGCTGTGAACGTGCTCCAACTGAACATCGCCCTCGCGAAGGTGCGGTAGGCGCGATGGCGCGCGGCAAGCTCCGTATCTATCTCGGGGCGGCGCCGGGCGTCGGCAAGACCTTCGCCATGCTCAACGAAGGCTGGCGCGCCCGCGAACGTGGCCGCGACGTGGTCGTCGCCTTCGTAGAGACCCACGGCCGCCAGCACACTGCCGAACAGGTCCGCGAACTCGAAATCGTTCCCCGCGCCCGCCTCCAACACCGCGGCCAGCCCTTCGAGGAGATGGACGTCGACGCTGTCCTCACTCGACACCCCGACACCGCGCTCGTGGACGAACTGGCCCACACCAATGTGCCCGGCAGCCGCAACGAGAAGCGCTGGCAGGACGTCGAAGAACTGTTGGCGGCCGGGATCAATGTCATCTCGACGGTGAACATCCAGCATCTCGAGTCATTGAACGACGTGGTCGAGGGGATCACCGGCATCCGCCAGCGCGAGACCGTCCCCGACGCCGTGGTGCGCGGCGCCGAGCAGATCGAGCTGGTTGACATGTCACCGGAGGCGCTGCGGCGTCGCATGGCCCACGGCAACGTTTACGACGCCGCAAAAATCGACGCCGCCCTAGGGAACTACTTCCGCCCCGGGAACCTGGCGGCGCTACGCGAGCTCGCGCTGTTGTGGGTGGCCGACCGGGTGGAAGAGTCGATCCAGGACTACCGCGACCGCCATGGGATCGCCACGCCATGGGAGACCCGCGAACGCGTTGTTGTGGCCCTCACCGGCGCGCCGGGCGGCGACAACCTGGTACGCCGGGCCGCACGGATCGCCAGTCGAACAAAGTCCGACCTTGTCGGTATCCACGTGCGTGGGGACGACGGCCTCACGGGCAGCCACGACGGCGCGCTCAGTGCGCACCGTCGACTCCTCGAGGAGCTCGGCGGCGCCTACCGCGAGGTCGTTGGCGGTGATGTCGCAGCAACTCTTGTCCAAGCGGCACGGGCTGAACACGCTACGCAGCTCGTAATTGGAGCCAGCCATCGCTCCCGGTGGGTCGAACTGACCAGAGGATCCATCGTGGCGTCGGTCGTTCGTCAGTCCGGCCACGCGCTGGACGTGCACGTCATTTCCTCCAACACCCACGACCGCAGCGGCCCGTCGTTGCCGCGCGTCCGGCGCCGGCTGTCGCCACTCACCCGTCGACGAAGAATTGCCGCGTTCGTGGTCGGGCTGGTCGGGCTCCCGCTCCTCACGCTTGCGCTCGAGGCGCTACGCGATGACCTCGGACTGACCAGCACGTCGCTGTGCTACCTCCTGGTCGTGGTGGTGGTAGCAACCATCGGCGGCGCGTGGCCTGCCAGCGCTGCGGTCCTCGCCGCGTTCGCTCTTCTCAACTGGTTCTTCACACCTCCCTTCCACACGTTCACCATCGCCCGATCGCGCGATGTTGTCGCCTTGGCCGTGTTCGTGATCGTCGCCGGTGTCGTCTCCTTCCTCGTCGGCGTTGCCGCCCGCCGCTCCGCCGAAGCTCATCGCGCCCGGAGCGAAGCGCAGGCGCTCGCAGCGATGGCCGGATCCTTGCTGCGAGAAGGCGATCCCCTTCCGATGCTGCTGAAGCACATCGTCAGGCTGTTCGACCTCGAGGGAGCCGCCGTGATCCACCCAAGCGACGGCGGCATGGTCGCGGTGGCCGGGCCCCGCCCCCCGGCTCACAATCAGGCCGCGTTCGTCGTGCCCCTCGGACCTGACGTGCAACTGCTAGTCGGAGGAGGAACGCTCGGCGGCAGCGACCGCGAGGTGCTCACGACCTTCGCTGATCAGCTCGCCCTTGCGCTGGAGGGTCGCCGCCTGCAGACCGAAGCGGCACAAGCCAACGCCCTCGCTCAGGCCAACGAGCTTCGAAGTGCTCTGCTTGCCGCGGTGAGCCACGACCTGCGCACACCGTTGTCATCGATCAAAGCGTCGTCGTCGAGCCTTCTCGCCCGGGACGTCACGTTCGACGCCGAGGCGCAGCGTTCGCTTCTCGAGACCATCGATGTTGAGGCCGACCGCCTCAACGACTTGGTTGGCAACCTCCTTGACATGAGCCGCATCCAGGCCGGCGCGCTCGTCGTAAAGCCACAGCCGATGAGCCTCGACGAGGTGGTCGGCGGCGCGCTCGGCGGGCTGGAGACCTCCGATCTCCCCGTTCAGATCGAGATCGCGGACACGTTGCCCCGCATCCTTGCCGACCCC
>JAUTXP010000077.1 GCA_030837965.1 Acidimicrobiaceae bacterium
GGTGGCGGGCGACCACCTCGGCGGGGGCCCGCGAGAGCTGGGCGAGATGCCGCGCGCGGCCGAGGATCGCGGTGCGGCCGTGGTGGCGCAGCCGCTCCCCGCAGCGCAATGCCGACGCCCGCGCCTCGCCGACGTGGCACGGGACCGCGGTCTCCGCGGCGTGGGTCGGCGTGGAGCACCGCACGGCGGCGACGTCGTCGATCAGCGGCCGATCGGTGTGGTGGCCGACCGAGGCGATCACGGGCGTGCGCAGCAGCGCGACCGTCCGGCACAACGTCTCGTCGCAGAACGCGAACAGGTCGGCGAGCGACCCGCCGCCGCGGGCGACCACGATCACGTCGACCTCGTCGAGGGCGGCGAGGTCCTGCAGCGCCTGCGCGATGCGCGGCGCGGCGTGGCGGTCCTGGACGGGGGCGAACGCCCACACCAGGCGGCCGGCCCAGCCGCGGCGGTGCAGCCCGGCCAGCACGTCGTCGCGCGCCTTCCCGCCCTCCCCGGTCACCACGCCGATGCAGCGCGGGAGCGCCGGCAGGGCCAGCGCCTTCTGCGGCTCGAACAGCCCCTCGGCGGCGAGCTTGCGGCGCAGCGCCTCGAGCTGGGCGAGCAGGTCGCCCTCGCCCGCGAGTCGCAGCCCGGTGACCTCGAAGGAGAACGCGGGGGAGGAGGTCTTCGATCCGGGGTAGTAGCTCGGGCCGCCGGCCACCACGACCTGGGCCCCGTCGACGAGGGCGACGCCGGTCTTCTCGAACTCGTCACGCCACATCGAGCACGGCAGGGCACCGTCGCTGTCGCGCAATTCGAAGTAGACCTTCGCGCCCTTGGGCGGGGTCCGCAGGTTCCAGACCTCGCCGAAGAGCTGCAGCCGCGCGCGCTTGCGCAGCTCGTCGCGCAGCTTCTCCGCGTAGGCGCCGACCGGGAAGGGGCCCGCGAGGCTCGAGCCCGCGATCCCCTCCGGCCGTGCCGACGCTTCCATCCTTCGAGCGTAACGGTCTCTTGGGCGGTGAAAGCGACAACAGAGGTCGGTTTCACCGCCCACGCTTGCGGGTCAGGCCGCGGCGCCCGCCCGCGCGACCAGCCGCGAGATGCGAGCGCGGTGCTCGCTTCCCCCGCCCAGGTAGTGCGCGTCGAGCTGTGCCCGCTTGTACCACCAGTGCACGTCGGCCTCCCAGGTGAACCCGATGCCACCGTGCAGCTGGATGGCGGAGGCGGTCGCGTCCCGCGCTCGGTCCGAGGTCCACGCCTTCGCCAAGGAGGCCGCGACCGCGAGCCCGTCCGGATCGGCGTCCGCCGTCCACGCCGCGAAGTACGTCGCCGAGCGGCCGCCCTCGGTGTCGAGCAGCATCTGCGCCGCCTTGTGCTGCACGGCCTGGAACGTCCCGACCGGCACGCCGAACTGCTTGCGCTCCTTGACGTACTCGACGCTCATGTCCAACGCTCGCTGCATCACCCCGACCAGCTCGGCCGAGACCGCCACCAACGCCCGGTCGACACCACCCGCCGCGTCGCCCTCCAGCGCCTCGCCATCGGCGACCGAGACACGTCCATACCGCCGCGAGGAGTCCACGGCGTCCACACCCTCGACCGCTCCTCCCTCGATGATGAACGCACCCTCGTCACCGTCCAAGGCCACCACCACGTCGGCACCGAGAGCATCCGGAATCAACTCTCCGACTCGCCCGACAGCACCCCGAACCGACCCGCTGGCCAGGCCCGGCAGCCACTGCTGGCGCTGGGCGTCGCTGCCCCCGTGCTCGATGGCGAGGGCGGCGAGCACGCTCCCGAGGAACGGCACCGCCGCGCACGCGTACCCCAGCTCCTCGGCCAGCACGCACAGCTCCACCAGCCCGAGGCCCTGGCCGCCGTGCTCCTCGCCGATCGCGATGCCGGGCCAACCCAGCTCCCCGAGTTCCTTCCACAGCGCCTCGTCGTACCTGCCCGCCTCGGCGTGCTCGCGCAGCTGGGCGGCTCCGGCCCGCGCGGCGAGCAGGTCCTTCGCCGTGCGCTTGATCTCCTGTTGGTCCTCGGAAAGTGTGAATCTCATGTTCAGTTACCCCCTGCCGTCGTCCGGACGGCAGTCTGATTGGCATCGCGCCCTCCGGGCGCGTTCGCCCGCCCGGCGCGGGGCAGGCCGAGCACGCGCTCGGCGACGATGTTCTTGAGGATCTCCGTCGTGCCGCCCTCGATCGTGTTGCCGCGGGCGCGCAGCAGCTCATACGACCAGCGGGTGCCCGCGGTCAGCGCGTCGGTGCCGACGAGCGACGGGGCGAGCTGGGTGAGCAGCTGGTTGGTCTCCGACCACAGCCACTTGACCAGCGAGCCCTCGGGCCCCGGCTGGCCGTACTGCTCGATCACGCTCAGCCCGCGGTAGGCGGTCAGGCGCAGGATCTCGGTGCGGATGTGCAGGTCGGCGAGCGCGTCGGCGACCCGCGGGTCGTCCAGCGCGCCCGTGCGCCCCGCTTCCTCGTAGAGCTCGTCGAGCATCTGGCGCAGGCGGACCTGGAGGAAGAAGCCGAGGCCGGCACGCTCGTTCATCAGCGTGGTCAGCGCGACCTTCCAGCCGTTGCCGACCCCGCCGAGGAGGTTCTCGTCGGGGATCCGCGCCTCCTCGATGAACAGCTCGTTGAACTCGGGGTCACCGGTGATCTGCCGCAGCGGCACGACCTGGACGCCCGGCTGCTCCATGTCCATCAGGAAGTACGAGAGGCCCTTGTGCTTGGGCGCGTCGAAGTCGGTGCGCGCGACGAGCATGCACCACTTCGAGTACTGCGCGCCGGAGGTCCAGACCTTCTGGACGGTGACGACCCACTCGTCGCCGTCCTTGACCGCGCGGGTCTTCAGCGCGGCGAGGTCGGAGCCGGCGTCGGGCTCGGAGAAGCCCTGGCACCAGATCTCGTCGGCCGACAGGATCGGCTGCAGGTAGCGCTCCTTCTGCTCGTCAGTGCCCCAGGCCATGATCGTGGGGCCGGCGAGCAGCAGGCCGAGGACGTTGGCGGGCAGCGGCGCGCCGGCCTTGCCCATCTCCTCGAAGAAGATCGCGGTCTCCATCAGCGACGCGCCACGGCCGCCGTACTCCTTCGGCCAGTGGACACCGGCCCAGCCGCCCTCCTGGAG
>JAUTXP010000061.1 GCA_030837965.1 Acidimicrobiaceae bacterium
CGGTGTTACGCGGTTTGGGAGGCGACTTCTCCGTTGGCCAACGCGAACATTTCGTATTCCTCGCCGGTGTCGGCCCAGTCTTCGAACGCGATCACGCCAAGTTCGGTGAACTTCTCGCGCAGCCAGCCCGGCTTGCCCTTGTCGGCGCCGGCGTCGAGCAGCCCGAGCTTCTTGCAGTTCGGGACGATCTTCGAAAACAGCATCGACTGGAAGCCTTGGCGCTCAGGCGCCTGCATCACGAGTTGCACCGCGTCCTTCACCGGCACGCCCATGCGCTCCCACACTTCCTGCTGCAAGAAACGGTCGCGCATGCGCACGGCCGCCTCGAAGGCGAACTCCTGGCGCTCGCGGAGCTCAGCCGCGGTGAGCTCCTGGTAGTAGTCCTGAAGGGACAGCACGCCGAACGCCACATGGCGGGCCTCGTCGGACATGACGTAGCGCAGGAGCTGCTTGAGCAGCGGCTCGGTGGTGAGCTGGTGGATGAAGCCGAAAGCGGCAAGGGCGAGGCCCTCGACCATGATCTGCATGCCGAGATAGGTCATGTCCCAGCGGCTGTCCTCGATGATGTCGTCCAACAGCATCTTGAGGTGAGCGTTCACCGGATAGTGGCCCGACAGCTTGGTGTCGAGGTACTTGGCGAAGACCTCGACGTGACGGGCCTCGTCCATCACCTGGGTCGACGCGTAGTACTTGGCGTCGATCCACGGAACCGTCTCCACGATCTTGGCCGTGCACAACAGCGCGCCCTGCTCGCCGTGCATGAACTGCGAGAGCGTCCAGTTCTGGCTCTCGCAGCCGAGCTGAATCCACTGCTTTTCGTCCCACTTCTCGAACGGGGTGCCGGCCAGGTCCATGCCCGCCGCGATCCCGCCCATCTGGGCCGCGTTGGCCAGCACGACGGCCTCCTGGTCGACCTCGGTGTCCCACGGCAGGTCGGTCTCGCCGTTCCACATCGAGCCCTTGGCCTTTTCGTACAGGCGGTTGAGCTTGGGCCGGGCGCCTTTTTGGTAGTCCCACGTGAAGATGGCCTCGGCGTTGTCCTTCACCGTGTGGATGGCCTCGTTCACGTCGGTGTTGGTGACGGACAAGATGGCTTCGAGGTCGTTGATGTCGGCTCGGCCGATGAGTTCCTCGTGGGTCTTCGCCATGGGTACTCCCCCTTACTTGGGCAGATTGCGGTTGGTGAGGCCGGGCAGGACGAAACTGCGGACGAGGGCCCGGACCGATCCCTCGTCGTCGATGGCGGTGCCCGGTGCGGGCGTGATGGAGTAGGAGATCACCAGCCGAGCGGCCCACTCGGCGGCGCGCAGGGCGTCGTCGGGAGCCAGCCAGCGGGCGAGGTATGGGGCGGCGAAGGTGCTGGCCACCCGCAGGACCTGCTCCATCTCGGCGAAGGCCAGCCTGGGCAAGACGGCCTCGGGCTCGTTCACCAGCAGGTACTGAAGGGGCTTGTGGTCGAGCAGGCGGCATCCCGCTTCAGCCATGCCGACGACCAGCGCGTCCTCGAGCGACTCGGCCTGTTCCAGGCGCTCGCCGATCCCAGCGAAGAAGCGGGCGATCTCGGTGCGGGCCACGGCCTCCATGAGTCCGGCCTTGGCGCCCGGGAACAGGCGGTAGACGGTGGCCCGGCTGCACCCGGCCTCGCGGGCCACGTCGTCCAGGGAGGTCTTGGCCACGCCCCAGCGACAGATGCAGCGCAGGGCGCCCTCGATCACCCGCTGCTCGACGCCCCGCTTCTCGTTGCCCCGCTGCTCGACGCCCCGCTTGCCGTTGCCCTGCTTCTCGACGGGGGCCGGAACCAGGACGACGGACACTTGAGACACGGTACCCAGAATCGTCTCATTGTCAATCCTGTCTCAGTGTGTCGCCCGTCAACCCCCGGGTCACCCTGGGGATCGTCAGCCGGGCTCGAGACCGGCGAGCAACTCGGTGCGGACGAGCTCGCGGACCTGGGCCCGGTCGGTGAGGTCCCACCGCCCTTGGGCGCTGATGAAGGACAGCACCATGCGGCTGAGGTAGTCAGCCGCTTCGGCCCCGTCGACGCCGGCGGGCACGCCGTGGCGCTCCACCCCGGCCTGCACGAAGGTGCGGATCCAGCCCAGCACCCTGTCGCTGTCCACGCTGAGCTGGGGCAGCAAAAGGTCCGGCTCGGTCTGCAGGATGCGCTGAAGCACCTCGTGCTCGGCCACGGCCCGGTGGGCGAACATCAGGGCCTCCTCCAACAGCTCGGCCAGCCCGTCGGCGTGGGCCACGGCTTCGGCCAGTCGGATGAAGAAGCGGCCCGTCTCCCATCGGATGGTCTCGGCCATCAGGTCGTCCTTGCCGCCGGGGAAGTGGCGGTAGACGGTGGCTCGGGACAGGCGGGCCTCCCTGGCCACGTCCTCCACCGTGGTCTTGCTGATCCCATACCGGGCTACGCAGCCGTAGGTCGCCTCCAGGATGCGCTCACGCGCCGACGCAGCCATGACGTGCGCAGGCTAGGGACACCACGGCGACCGGAGGACCCCACGTCCGGCCGGCCCGGGCCGCCGTCGCTCTGCATTTGGGCGCAGTTCGGTGCAAAAAGGGTCGGGAAGTACGCCCAAATGCAGCAACCAGGGCGGCCGGGGGCGCGAGGGCGCGAGGGCGCGAGGGCGCGAGCGCGTCAGAACTGGCTGGGCGGGACGTCGGCGCCGGTGGTGGCTTGGTGGAGCACCACCCGCCAGGCGCCGTCCTGCCAACGCATCACGTCGTGCTCGTACGGGTCGCCGGGCCCGCCCCGAGAACCCGCAGGCGCGGCCCACGTGTCGAGCTGGCCAGGCGAGACCCGACCGGTGCCGTGGGACAGGTCGCGATGGGCCGTCACCGCGCCCGGGCCCTCGACCACGTCGATGCCCAGCACCGTGCCGCTGACGGGTCGGAACCCGACCACGATCTCCTCCGCGCCGTCGCCCGACACGTCGACCACCTTCACGGTCACGTTGACCCAGCGCGAAGCGTCTTCATCCCTCGCCTCCAACACGACCCGCCACATGCCGGACGCCCCGGACCCTCCGGACCCGCCCGCCGCGGGCGAGTAGACGAACACCCGGCGGGCCGCCGGCGCGCCGTAGGGCGTGCCCGCCTTCTCCTCGAGCAGCCACACCAGCGTCACCCCGCCCTTGGCCGCGGCCGTGCCGCACTCGACCGACCAGCCGTCGTCGCCCAGGCTCTTGCACCCGGCCGACGTCATCTGCGAGGACGGCCCGCTCACACTTCGCAGGACGGCCCCCGCCCCGGTCACGGCCGGGAGCGGCGCGGCCGTGGTCGACGGCGTCGACACGGTCGTGCTCGACGGGGCCGCTGGCCGACGGGCCGTCGTGGTGGTCTCGGGACGCAGGTCGAACGTGGTCGAGGTCGAATCGGGATCGGCAGAGGCGGGCGATTCCAACGTGGTCGTGGTGGAGACCGTCGCGGCCCGCACGGACCGGTCGCCGCTCCCGTTCCCGCCCCGCAGGGAAGCGGCCAAGGCCGCCCCTCCCACCACAACCAGGAGTGCCGCCAAGACGCCGAACACGAGCCGGCGCCGGGGGTTCATGTTCGGAGAAGGGTACCGGCCCGCGAGCGTCGAAATGTGGTCACGCGTGCTGGGACGCGGCTGGCCCGCTGGATAGTCACATCAGTTGTCGAACGCGTATGAGCAGAAGCGCCAGAGCAAATACGAGACCAGAGGGTGGGACCTGACCTCCCGACCAGGTCCGAACGAGGCAAGGAGTAGCGATGCTGGGGGCAATTCGAAAGACCGTGATTGGTGGTGCGAGTCTCGGCCTGTTGGCCGTGGGACTGGCGACCGGCCCTGCGCCGGTGCACGCCGCCACCGGCGACGCCTGCGTGATCGCGGCCTCGCCTGCTGACGTGTTCAACGTGGAGTTCGGCGAGGACGGCGCCGGGCACCCGGGCAACCCGCCCCAGGCCAGCAACGGCTCGTGGGTGAACTCCAAGGGCGCGAGCGTGGCCCGCTACGGCCTGTACTACCCGGCCACCGACCCGGTGCCGAACCACGCCGTGCCGCGCGCCGAGGGCCTGACGACGCCGGGCGCCACCAGCAGCATCCCGATGACGCCGGTCCAGACGGGCGACCACTTCAAGTTCGCCCAGGGCGGCAACTGCGTGAACAACGGGGCCCGCTTCTCCACCGGCGGCAACGCCATCGGCTACTGCGGCCGCTCCGTCGGCCTCGGCGTCGGCACGGTGAACGGCGTGACCGCCATCATCCGTTGGGAGAGTGTCGGTACCCAGCTCATCATGCTGGACCCGTCGGCCCGCGGCTCGGTGAACGCCCAGGCCAACCCGCCTGGCGACCCCAAGGGCTCCTGCCTGTCTGGCACGGCCATCACGTTCCTGGTCGACGGCGCCCTGACGGACGTCCGCCCGGCCCCGTAAGGGGACAACCCAACCGAACGACGTGGAACGGGGGTCGGCAGGGCCGACCCCCGTTCGCGCCGAATTCTTGTTACCTGAGGACCCGTCGATGCACTCCACCATCGAATTCGACGACGCGGCCTCGAGCCGGATGACGGGGTCGGCCGCACGGCGGACTGCGCTGGCCAGCGCGCTCTTGTTCGTCGCCTCCCTGCTCGCGCTGGCGGTCGCCCCCGCCAAGTCCGCTGAGTCCGCCCTGCCGAAGATCGTCGGCAAGGTCCCCCGGTTCGGTGCCGACGCGTCGCGCGCCTTCGGCGTGCCTGACGTGGCCGCCGTCACCGAGGCCGACAGCGGCGTGGCCCTGTCGTATCCGGCCCTCGACCGGCTGTACCAGCTCTACAACTTCACCGACGGCCCACTCGCCAACGGCCTCGGCATCCTCGAGCGGGACATGGGCACCTTCGAGGTGACCCGCAGCCTCGTCGTCCCCAACCACCAGGCCCACATGGCCAACGGCACGTCCGGTGCCGAGTGGGTCTCCACCTTTGACCACAAGAACGACCGCCTGTTCATCGCCTACCGGCCCCTCGGCGGCCTCATGTCCGCGGTGGAACAGCAGTTGCCCGGCCTGCTCAACCTCGACCTGCACTCGTTCAAGTTCGTCGACAGCAGCTTCCCGAACTTCCTCGCCGACGCCGCGGGCACTGTCCTGCCCATGGCGGGCATGGAGTACGACGAGTCGACCGACACGCTGCTCGTCCTGCAGCCCGCGGCCCATGGCTTCTCGTCCCTCGGCAATGCCTTGTTCCTGTCGGGCTGGAAGGCCGACGACCTGTTGCGCGGCGGCCAGCTCCCGCAGGTCACGCCCCGACCCGTTCGCGCCTGTCGTCGTGATCCCCTGAACGACAGCAGCTCGCAGTACCTCACGCCCATCCTGGTGGCCACCGGCCCCGACCTCGAGGGCGACGGCTCCATGAAGACGTGGGTGATGATCCCGTGCTACTCGACCACCTTCTCCACCAACGTGGTCATCGTCCGCATGGACCGCACCTCCGCCCTCGACCCCGAGTCGACCCAGGAGAAGGCGGTGGTCGCGCCCGCGGGCGTCACCAACTGGGCCATGGACGCGGTCCACGGCCGCATGTACCTCGTCAACAACTCGGCTGAGACCGACGCCTGGGTGTACGAGGCCGCGTCGAACGCGTTCGTCGGGATCATCGCCTTGTCGCCCAAGGGCAAGCTGGAGGCAGGCGCCCTCTCGCTCGGCGTGGACGACGCGTCCGGCCGGCTGTACGGCCGCACTGAGAGCTACGGCCTGATGATCTCGGCCGCGGCCCAGGACCCCGTGCCGCAGGCCGACGTGTACCCGAGCCTGTCCGCCGCGGGCTCGTATCGCCTGCTGGTCGACGGCAAGCGCAACCGCCTGCTCTCCCTGCCCGGCGTGTCGGGCAACTCGGGCGCCGCGGGCAAGGCCTACGACGTCATCGCCGTGCCGCCGCCGGTGGCCGCGCCGGCCAAGGAGGACCCGGACAGCCGCACCGCGCAGGTGGACGAGGCCCCGGGCAAGACCATCGCCCAGTTCAGCGGCAACGCATCGGCCTACGGGCTGCGCGTGCTGCTGGCCCGCGGCCTGGCCGGGGCGGCCCCGTCCAACGGCAACTCCAGCCTCGGGCCGCTGTACCGCGACGTGAACAGCTACTGCGGCTTCACGGACCGCGAGCTGGTCCTCGCCCGCGTGTCCAAGACGGAGTTCTCCAACAACTCGCGCTTCGCCCGGGCCGCGGCCGTCGACCCCGACAACGCCACCGTCGTCGACCTGGCCGCTCCTTCGCGCTGCGACATCTACAACAAGTACACCGGCGGAGAGACCTTCTCGGGCGGCGCCCAGGCCCTGCTCCCCTTCCTCCAGACCACTGGCGTGCTGGGCGAGGTCGACAAGTCCGCGCCCGCCTCGCAGGCCATCAACGACGCCATCGGCCCGCACACGACGTGGGACTACTCCCCCGCCGACTGCTCGAGCGCCAACGGCGACGACCAGGCGGGCCCCAACAGCAAGCCGCTCGTGGGCGCCACGTCGGTGAGCTGCACCAAGGAGAACGAGATCTCGGCCGCGGCCGAGAGCAGGGTGAAGCCGAGTGACCAACTCGACGTCACCGTGGCCAAGGCCACGTCGTCCACCAAGGTCAAGCGCGACAGCAACAAGGGCTTGGTGAGCACGGCCACGTCCCGCCTCGAAGGTGTGAAGATCGGCGAGATCTCCATCGGCTACATCGAGAACACGGCCACGTCGTTCGCCAAGGGCCGCAAGGGGTTGGCGGGCACCGAGTTCGACAAGCCGAAGATCGGCTTCGTGGACGGGCCGGGCGTGGTGGCCTGCACGGACCACTGCGACGTGGACACCGTCCTCAAGAGCCTCAACACCGCGCTGTCGGGCCGGGCCGAGTTCCGCCGCATCAGCCCCGAGCCCCAACTGGCCCACGGCTCGCCGGGCGGCTACGAGGCGGGCATCTTGAAGTCCGAGAAGCAGCAGGCCTCGGACAACAGCCTCACCGGCGACAAGAGCGTGGAGATCCCCGCGCTCGAGATGGTGGTCTACAACGACAACGCGGCCATCGGCCGGGCCCGCCAGGTGTACCAGTTCGCGGGCGTGCGGGCCGACAGCCACTACGGCATCCAGTTGGCCGGCGTTGGAAGCAGCGAGTGCACCTCGTGCGCCCTCGACGTGGGCACCACCATCGACCAGGCCACTGGTGATGTGGCTGCCGGTCTGCCCCTGCCCAATGACGGCGTCCCCCTGGCCGTGCGCATGCCGGGGCCAAGCGGAGAGAACCCGGTGCGTCGGGCGATCCGTCAGACGGCGGCAGGCATCGACTACAGCCTGCGCATCATCTTCTCCAACCCACGCGAGGCGATGTTGATGGCGACGGTGTGGCTCCTCATGTGGGGACCGTTCGTCGCATCCCGCCGCCGACGCGCTCTGCGCGCGGTGATCGCCGCCGACCCAGAAGGACCCTCCCGGTGAAAGCCGGTTCCAGGAACGTCTTGGCCGGGGCCGCCGTCTTCGCGGCCCTGTCCATCATCTCCGTCCAGACCCCCGCGCAACAGCGGCTGGCCGCAGGCCAGTCCGCCGCGGGCGCGGACGCCATCGACGCCACTACCGACGGCGGCGCGGCGGCAGCAAGCGATCCCGGGACCGCGGCCGCGGCAGGACCGGGCGGCGCCGCGACG
>JAUTXP010000030.1 GCA_030837965.1 Acidimicrobiaceae bacterium
AGACGACCACGTTGATAGGCCGGAGGTGTACGCACAGCAATGTGTTCAGCCGACCGGTACTAATCGGCCGAGGGCTTGGAACAATTATTCTCGTGCTCGCTATGGAAGTCTCAGGGGTGCAAATGCACCTGTACTGAGCGTGGTTTGCCCTTCGGGGCCCCCAGCGGCACTTCGGTTCCGATGGGGAAAGTTTCCGGTGGCCATAGCGGCGGAGTCACACCCGTTCCCATCCCGAACACGGAAGTTAAGCCTGCCAGCGCCGATGGTACTTGGGGGGTAGCCCCCTGGGAGAGTAGGTCGCCGCCGGAATAATTCGCAGCGAGAAGCGCCCCTTCGGGGGCGCTTCTTCGCGTCCCGGCTTCGATGCGTTCTGCGGCCCGGTCGGCCAGTAGCGTCACGGCCATGACCCCCGCCGACGGCGACGGCGCCCCCCGTCGTCGCGCCCCCCGCGGCGCCGACAAGCCCAGGCCCGCCACCTCGTCCGGCAAACCCCCCCGCTCCGGCACGCCCCGCGCAAGCACGCCTCGCGCAAGCACGCCTCGCGCCGGAGCCCCGCGCTCCGGCACCCCCCGCGCAAGCACGCCTCGCGCCGGCACGCCCCGCGCCGGAGCCCCGCGCTCCGGAACCCCCCGCGCCAGCACGCCTCGCGCCGGCACGCCCCGCGCCGGAGCCGCGCGCGCCAGCACCCCCCGGGCCCCTCGGCATTTGGGCGCAGATTCCCCCCAAAAGGGACGTCAACCACGCCCAAATACGGAGTCCGGGCGGGGCACCCCCCGTGCGAACACTCCCCGCGCCGGAGCCGCGCGCGCCGGCACGCCCCGGGCCCCTCGGCATTTGGGCGCAGATTCGGTCGATAAACGGCGGGAACCACGCCCAAATAAGGACGATCGGGCCCGCAAGCGAGCGGGCGGAGGCGACCCGGCCATGGGCTCGGCCGCCCGCCGGGCCGTGGACAGGGGCAGGTCGGCGGATAGGGGCAGTCGCCCGGCCCGACCGGCCCCTCGTGAAGAGCCGACCGTCCCGCGCACCTGGGGCGGCGTGGCCCGCAGGGGCGCTCGGGTCGTGGGCGAGCCCGCGGCCGGGTCGGCCAGCCGGGCCTGGCGCGACGCCATCGACAAGGACCGCGACCGAGACCGGGACCGGGCCCAGCCCCCCGAGTGGACGCCGGAGGTCTGGATCGAGGAGCCCGACGCCAGCCGCCCCCGTCCCCGCGCGGCCCGCGCCAGCGCCGGCCGCCCCCGCACGCCCCAAGCCCAAGCTCAGGCGCCGAAGCCCGCCCCCCGCGGACGCGGCGCCCGCCTTCCCGCCCCGGTCAAGGACGAGCTGGGCCGGGCCAACCGCCGGGTCGCGCCCAAGTTGGAGCACCGCCTGGCGGAGGCGGTTCGGGCCTACCAGCACGACCGCTACCAGGACGCCCGGCGCATCCTGCGTCCCCTGGCCGAGGCTGCGCCCGGCGCGGCCGCGGTGCGGGAGCTGCACGGCCTGACCCTCTATCGCATGAACCGGTGGATCGAGGCCCGTAAGGAGCTCGAGGCGTTCCACGCCCTCACCGGCTCCTACGACCAGCACCCTGTGCTGATGGACTGCTGCCGGGCGCTCAAGCGCTGGAGCAAGGTCGAGTCGCTTTGGGCCGACCTGCGCGAGGCCTCGCCGGGCGCGGACATCGTGTCCGAAGGGCGCATCGTGGCCGCGGGCGCAATGGCCGACCGGGGCCGCCTGGCCGAGGGCATCCACCTCCTGGACCGGGCGCCCACGGACGTGAAGCGGCCCAAGCTGCATCACCTGCGCACCTGGTATGCGCTGGCCGACCTGCACGAGCGGGCGGGGGACATCCCCCGGGCCAGGGCCCTGTTCACCGCCGTCCTGCGCCAGGACGCGGACTTCGCCGACGTCGGGGAGCGCCTCGCAGGCCTCGGCTGACGACCCTCCCGCATATTTCAGTGGTTCTTGTTACACCCCCCTGCCATGATGTCGGCAGCGGTCGCGATCGACGCTGCATCTCCCCGGTCGCCTTTGCCTGTTTCATACGCGAAGGGGAGAGCCATGCCGGTCACCCGGCCCACAGCCGCAGAGGTCCTGCGCGCCATCATCGACCTGCTCGACGAGGCCGCCGCAGCCGAGAACGCTTCGGCGCCTGCCGCGCTGGTGCGCATCGACCGCCTGCCCGCCACGGCTGACGACGAGGTCCAGTTCTCGCTGCAACGGCTGGAGCCCGGCCAGCACCCGCTTGCCGTGCTGCGCGGCTTCGTGGCGCCCCCCACATGGGCGGGGATCGGAGTAGTGGCCGGGGGCCGGTGCCAGTCGATGGACGACCCGTCTCGGGTCGGGCGGGCCCGGGTGATCGTGGTGTTGGCCAGAGACGGCACCATGGCTTCCGGCCTGCGGGTGGACGGCGACCCGATGGTGGTCGACGTGGCGCCTGCGGGAGCGACCGTCATCGGCGACATCCCCCTCGCGTTGTGCCGGGCCCTCGGCGTCCCCGTGGTGACGGGGCCCACGCCGGGGCTGCCCGACAGCCCGCAAGGAGATACCGGATGAACGTCAGCGTCGTACAGGGACATCTCAGCCGCTCCCCGGAGGAGCGCATCCTGCCGTCGGGCGACCGCCTCGTGAGCCTCGAGGTGTCGGTCCGCCGTCCGAACCAGTCAACCGAGTCGGTGCCGGTCGCGTGGCCCGACGCGCCCAAGAACGTGACCATCCTCGAACCGGGGACGGAGGTGCTCGTGCTCGGCCGCGTGCGCCGCCGCTTCTTCCGGGCGGGCGGGTTCACGCAGAGCAGAACCGAAGTGGTGGCCGAGTCAGTGGTGCCCGTGCGCCATCCCAAGAAGGTGCAGGCGTTGCTGGACAAGGCCGCGGCCCGCCTCAGCGAGTGACGGCGGCCCCGAGGTCGAGCGAGCAGGTGCGAGCAGGTGCGAGAAGGAGAAGGAGAGGAGGCGACGACCAAATGCGCAGGATGACGTTGAGCACAACTTTCGCGACACGAACGGGCCAGCCGGGCGTAGTTCAGGGATGGCAGGCCGCGAACGGCCGGAGGGAGGCCGACCGTTCGCGGCCGGCGATAGGCTGCCGTCATGGATCTCGCGAAGCTTCTCGGCGACGAGGCCGACGATCTGCTGACCCACGAATCGAAGGGCATCCCCAAAGAGGACCTCGTCCTCCCCAGTGGCGACTTCGTCGACCAGGTGCAGTCGATGTCCGATCGGCCCATCCCCGTGCTGCGCAACATGCAGCATGTCTACGACACAGGCAGGCTGGCGGGGACGGGTTACCTGTCCATCCTCCCGGTGGACCAGGGGATCGAGCACTCGGCCGCGGCCAGCTTCGCCAAGAACCCGGCGTATCTGGACCCCAAGAACCTCGTGGAGCTGGCCATCGACGGTGGCTGCAACGCGGTCGCCACCACCTTCGGCGTGCTTGGCATCGTCTCCAGGCGCTACGCCCACAAGATCCCGTTCATAGTCAAGCTCAATCACAACGAGCTGCTGACGTTCCCGAACAAGTTCGACCAGGTGATGTTCGGCTCGGTGCGCGAGGCGTGGAACCTGGGCGCGGCCGCGGTGGGCGCCACCATCTACTTCGGCTCGGACGAGTCCACCCGGCAGATCCAAGAGGTGAGCGCCGCCTTTCAGCAGGCGCACGAGCTGGGCATGTTCACCGTGCTGTGGTGCTACTTGCGCAACAGTGGCTTCAAGCAGGACGGCACCGACTACCACCTGTCGGCCGACCTGACCGGTCAGGCCAACCACATCGGCGCCACCATCGAGGCCGACATCATCAAGCAGAAGCAGCCCGAGAACAACGGCGGCTACAACGCGGTGAAGGGCTACGGCAAGACCGACAAGCTGGTCTACGACGAGCTCACGACGGACCACCCCATCGACCTGACCAGGTGGCAGTTGGCCAACTGCTACATGGGCCGGGTGCCGTTGATCAACTCGGGCGGCGAGTCCAAGGGCGAGGGCGACCTGGGCCAGGCCGTGCGCACCGCGGTGATCAACAAGCGGGCCGGTGGGGCCGGGCTGATCGTGGGCCGCAAGGCCTTCCAGCGGTCGCGCAAGGACGGGGTCGAGCTGCTGCACGCGGTGCAGGACGTCTTCTTGGACCCCTCCGTCACCATCGCCTGATCGTTCCGGCGGCGGGTGGGGCCGCCGCGGGCAGCGGCGGGGAAAGGCGTCAGTCGGCAGTAGACTCGCCCCTCGTACCGGCATGCCCACCCGATCGCGTCCCGCGGCCGGAGGGCCAGACCTGCCGGCGTGATGACCGTCGGGGGGAACAGCTTGACCGACACCGCAGAACATCCGCTTCAGACCCTGGACCGGGTCGTCATCCGCTTCGCGGGCGACTCGGGCGATGGCATGCAGCTCACCGGCGACCGTTTCACGAGCGTCAGCGCCCTGTTCGGCAACGACTTGTCGACGCTGCCGGACTACCCGGCCGAGATCCGTGCGCCCGCGGGGACGCTGGCCGGAGTCTCGGCCTTCCAGGTCAGCATCGCCGACCACGACATCCTGACGCCGGGCGACGCGCCCAATGTGCTGGTGGCCATGAACCCGGCCGCCCTCAAGGCCAATCTCAAGGACCTGCTGTCGGGTGGGACCATCCTCGTCAACGTCGACGCCTTCGACGAGCGCAACCTGGTCAAAGCCGGGTACGAGGCCAACCCGCTCACCGACGACAGCCTCGCCGGCTACACGGTGTACGAGGTCCCCATGACCAGCCTCACGCTGGAGGCGGCCAAGCCGACGGGCGCCAAGCCGCGCGACGCGGAGCGGAGCAAGAACTTCTTCGCCCTGGGCCTGGTGTCATGGATGTACACCCGCCCGGTGGAGGACACCCTCCAGTGGATCGCGGCCCGGTTCGCCAAGACCCCGACGGTGGCCGAGTCCAACGCCTTGGCCTTCAAGGCGGGCTACAACTTCGGCGAGACGGCCGAACTGTTCGACAGCGCCTACGAGGTCAAGCCCACCCACTTCGACCCGGGCACCTACACCAACATCAGCGGGAACACGGCCATCGCGTGGGGCCTGGTCGCGGCCGGGCAGCTGGCCAACCTGCCGGTGTTCCTGGGCTCGTACCCCATTACGCCTGCGTCGGACATCCTGCACGAGCTGTCGAAGCACAAGAACTTCGGCGTGCGCACCATGCAGGCCGAAGACGAGATCGCGGGAGTGGGGGCGGCCCTGGGCGCGGCGTTCGGCGGACACCTGGGCGTGACGACCACCAGCGGGCCTGGGGTCGTGCTCAAGAGCGAGACCATCGGGCTGGCCGTGAGCATGGAGCTGCCGCTGGTGATCATCGACATCCAGCGGGGTGGCCCATCGACCGGGCTGCCGACCAAGACCGAGCAGGCCGACCTGCTCCTGGCCGTGTACGGCAGGCACGGCGAGTCGCCGTTGCCGGTGGTGGCGGCCAAGACGCCTTCGGACTGCTTCTTCGCGGCCATCGAGGCCGTGCGCATCGCGGTGAAGTACCGCACCCCGGTGATCCTGCTGTCGGACGGCTACCTGGCCAACGGCACCGAGCCCTGGCGACTGCCCGCGGTGGAGGACCTGCCCGAGATCAGCGCGCCCTTCACCACCGAGCCGAACGGCACGGACGCGGCGGGCAACCCGGTGTACCTGCCGTTCCTGCGGGACCCCGAGACGCTCGCCCGCCCCTGGGCCGTGCCTGGGACGCCAGGGCTGGAGCACCGCATCGGCGGACTGGAGAAGTCGGACCCGACCGGGAACATCAGCTACGACCCGGCCAACCACGAGCACATGGTGCGGACCCGGGCGGCCAAGGTGGCGGGCATCGCCAAGGACATCCCGCCCGTCGAGGTGGACGACCAGGAGGGCGCCGAGCTTTTGGTGCTGGGCTGGGGCTCGACCTACGGGAGCATCGGGGCCGCGGTGGCTGCGGCCCGAGCTGGCGGGCGCAAGGTGGCCCAGGCCCACCTCACCCACCTGAGCCCGTTCCCGGCCAACCTGGGCGAGGTGCTGTCGCGGTACCGGCGGGTGATCGTGCCCGAGATGAACCTGGGCCAGTTGAGCCGCATGGTGCGGGCCGAGTTCCTGGTCGACGCCAGGGCGGTGTCGAAGGTGCAGGGCCAGCCGTTCAAGGCGTCCGAAATCCAGGCCGCCATCGACGAGGCCCTCGAGAGCTTGCAGTCGGAGGCACGAGCATGACCGACGTGGCACCCCCCACGACCAAGAAGGACTGGTCCAGCGACCAAGAGGTGCGCTGGTGCCCGGGCTGCGGCGACTACTCCATCCTCACCGCGGTGCAGATGCTCATGCCCGAGCTCAACGTGCGCAGGGAGAACACGGTGTTCGTCTCGGGCATCGGCTGCTCGAGCCGCTTCCCGTACTACATGAACACCTACGGCATGCACTCGATCCATGGCCGGGCGCCCGCCATCGCCACCGGGTTGGCCGTGGCCAGGCCGGACCTGGACGTGTGGGTGATCACGGGCGACGGCGACGGCCTGTCCATCGGCGGCAACCACTTGATCCACGCGCTGCGCCGCAACGTCAATCTGACGATCCTGTTGTTCAACAACCAGATCTACGGCTTGACCAAGGGCCAGTACTCGCCCACCAGCGAAGTGGGCAAGGTGACCAAGTCGACGCCGTTCGGGTCCGTCGACTGGCCCTTCAACCCGCTCAGCCTGGCCTTGGGCGCGGAGGCCACCTTCGTGGCCAGGACCCACGACCTCGACCGCAAGCACATGATGGAGACGTTCCGTCGGGCCCACGAGCACAAGGGCGCGGCCTTCGTGGAGATCTTTCAGAACTGCAACGTCTTCAACGACGGCGCCTTCGAGCAGATCACGGCCAAGGACAACCGCTCCCACATGCTGATCCCGTTGGAGCACGGCCGGCCCATCCGCTTCGGGCCCGACGGCGAGAAGGGCGTGGCCCTGGACGGCCAGGGCCGGGCCGCCATCGTGAACGTGGCCGATGTGGGCGAGGACGCGCTCGTCGTGCACGACGAGAAGCGGCCCGAGCCGGGGCTGGCCTTCATGCTGACCCGGCTGTCGCACGGGCCGTACGAGCCCACGCCCATCGGCGTGTTCCGGGCCGTCGAGCGCCCGACGTACGGCGATCAGATCCAGCGCCAGCTCTTGGATGCGCAGTCCCGCTCGGGCCCGGGCGACCTGGCCAAGCTGCTCAGCTCGGGGAGCACCTGGGAGGTCTGACGTCGAGCGGCACTCCCGGTCGCGGCACGAGCGAAAGCCGACTGGGAGCGTAAGGATTGGTAAGGCTAAGCTCGATCGCGCCATGCGCGTCCTACCCACCCGAGTGGTGCGACTGCTGCGGACGGCGGGTGCACTCGGCCTGTTCGGCGGTGCCACGCTCGCCGTCGTCACCGGCGCCACGCCGCTCGCCCACGCCGCTACGCAGGTCTCCGTCACCGGCGGCTACTACTGGGCCGACCAGCCTGCGCCGCTGCCACCGCCCGTCGGCCAGCCTCTGGGCAACCTGTCCAACCCCACGGTCCCCGCAGGCGACTGGGGGGTCGGTGCTCGCAATGACGAGTCGAACATGGAGACCTATCTCCACGTCAACTTGAGCACGCTGCCTCTGCCCGGCACGGCCAGCGGCTTCGTCCTGCACCTGGCCGAGGACGCCGGTAGCGCGGGTTCGGCCACTGCTTTGATCGACGCCGTGGCCGTGCCCGAGTACTTCGGCGACGACGCCGTGGCCCGGCCCTACGGCGAGCAGCCGACGGTGCCGGAGGGGGCGACCAAGGTTCGGGGCCAGCGCTCGACGACCGGGGAGTGGACCTGGGACGTCACCGCCTTCGTCTCCGACTGCCTCCAGAGCGAGCGGCCGGACTGTGGCATGGCCCTGCTGCCCGCGGGCGGCACCTTCCAGGTCAACTTCGTCGGCCCCACCGCGCCGGACGACCCCACCGGGACCCGGCACCCGCCGTTCGCCATCGGCGAGGCCATGGCCTCGTCTACCAACGACACGACGGACACCACCGCTGCGGTGGTGGAGGACACCACGCCGCCGCCGGACACCAGTTCAGGCGGCAGCAGCACCAATGACGTCGTCCCCATCAACGACACCCCGCCTGCGCCCGACGTGGTGACGCCTATCGACACGCCCATCCCCCCGCCGTCCACGCCCTTCGTGGCCCGGCCCGCGCCCAAGCGGGTTGCCGTCCAGCGCAAGGAGCACGGCGCCCCGCCCTTCGCCTTCTTCCTGGCCGTCCTCGGCGCCCTGGTGTTCTTCGGCTCGGGGATGTTCGCCCTGGGCGAAGATGGCGAGCCCGGCCTCCCCCGTACCGGGAGCGTCTTCAAGACGCTCGACCAACGACTGGCCGCGGCCCGGCGGCAGTCTTCCAAGGAGTGATCGTGAAACGCCGTCGCATCGTCAGCCTTCTGGCCCTGCTCAGCGCCTGCACGCTGGTGGCAGGGGCCTGCGGGCAGAAGTCAGGGATCCACCTGTCGGCCAGCGGCTCGTCGGGCGGTCTGGGCGGGATCGATGAGGGCACGGGCGGCACGGGCACCGGGACCGGGGGCGACACCTCGCTCGGCGGGACGGCGGGCGGGACGGGCACGGGCGGCACCGGGACGGCGACGGGCGGGGGTGGCACCAGCGCGGTGGGCACCGGCGGGCGGTCCACCGGTACGGGCACCGGCGGTACGGGCACCGGCGGCGGCGGTACTGGAGGCGGCGGTACGGGAGGCGGAGGCGGCGGCGTCAGCGCGGCGGACACCACCGGCGTGAGCGCCACCGAGATCAAGATCGGCATCCACGCCCCGGCCACCGGCGCGGGCGCTCCTGCGGCCAGCTTCCAGAACTACTTCGACCTCTACTTCAAGACCATCGGCCCGACCATCAACGGCCGCAAGGTGACCGTCTACTTCGAAGACGACGGGTACAACCCGAGCCAGGCCCGGGCCGCGTGCAAGAAGCTGGTCCAAGAGCAGCACGTGTTCCTGCTCGTGGGCGGCGGCGGCACCGACCAGATCGTGGAGTGCGCCAAGTACGCGGACAGCGTGGGCGTGCCCTACCTGGCCGAGGGCGTGACCGAGGCGGGCCTGAACACGCTGAAGCGCTACTTCGCCGAGTCGATGAGCTACAAGGCCCAAGGCGTGCTGTTGGCCCAGTACGTCAAGGCCAAGTCGGGCAAGACCAAGTGGGCCATGATCCGCGGCAACACGGCCAACTTCGAAGACGCCCACACCGGCTTCGTGAGCGCGGCCAACGCGGCCGGGCTGACCAAGGTCTACGACCAGGCCGTCCCCAAGGACTCCGACAACCAGGCCATGGCCTCGGCCGCGACCGCCTTTTGCTCGGCGCCGGGCGGGCTGCCCGACAAGTCGGACGTGGCCATGTACCCGCTGATGTCGCCCAAACTCTTCATCGCCTTCGCCTTGGCCGCGGCCCAGCAGCAGTGCTTCCCCCGCTACGCGGGCATCGGGATCACCCTCGGCCTGGACGTAGTGGCCAAGGCGGTGTGCGACTCGGGCGCATTCAAGAACGGGGCCACCTTCTTCTCGCCCTACCAGGCTTTGGACCAGGCCGACCCCGCCTACAAGCAGGCCGTGGCCAGCCACCCTGACGCCGACGACATCGCCTACGCGCTGTGGGCCGCCGAGAAGCTGCTCGGCGAGCAGTTGCGGGCCGCGGGCAAGAACATCAACAGACAGTCGTTCGTCGACGGCATCCTGGCCGCCAAGATCTTCGACGTCGGGACCTATCCAAAGGTCAACTACAACAACACCCGCTTCGGCGGGACGGCAGTGCACGTCCTTCAGGCCGACTGCTCGGTCAAGGGATCTGGGCACTACACCACCCAGTCGCAGAACAACTCGAGCTTCTAGCCGCCGATGCTCGCATTGGCGTTGGGGCAGCCGATCGTCCTCGGCATCGTCCAGGGCGCGGCCTTCGGCCTGATGGCCATCGGCCTGGTCCTGATCTACAAGAGCAGCCGGGTCTTCAACTTCGCGGCGGGCGAGTTCGCCACCCTCGGGGCGTTCGCCTACTACTTGTCGAAGGACAAGGTGCCGGTGCCCATCGCGGCTGTCATCGGCGTGGTGGTGGGCATCGTGGCCGGGCTGTTGACCGAGCGGCTGGTCGTGCGGCCGCTGGCCAACCGGCCCAAGGTCACGGTCCTGGTGGCCACCGCGGCCACGGCCATCACCATCATCGCCGTGCAGTTCCTGGCCGGGGCGACGGGCAAGACCTTCGCCGTGCCCGCGCTGTGGAAGGGCACCCTGCCGTTCCGCATCCTGGGCCTGTACGTGTCCTACCAGCAGCTCATCGTGCTGCTGGCCTTGGCCTTGGCGGGCGGCGCGCTGGCCTTGTTCTTCTCCCAAACCGACTTGGGCCTGGCCACGTTGGCCACGAGCCAGGAGCCCACGGCCAGTCGGCTCATGGGCATCCGCGTCAACCGGGTGGCCATGCTCACGTGGGGCCTGGCCGGCGGCCTGGGCGGGCTGGCGGGCGTGCTGTTGAGCCCGACCCTCGGCAACTTCACGCCGGCCTACGGCACCACCGACTTGTTGACGCAGTCGTTCACCGCGGCCGTGCTGGGCGGCATGACGTCGGTGCCGGGCGCCTTCGTGGGCGGCCTGGCCCTGGGCCTGGTGCAGAACCTGGCCCAGTTCAACATAAGCAGCGACACCCTGCCCGGCGCGCAGTTCGTGGCCGTGCTGGTGGTGCTCGTCATCGTCCTGCTGGTGCGGCCCACTGGCATCCTGGGCAAGGAGGCGTAGGGCGATGACGGCCACGTTGGAGCGTCCCACCGAGGACGAGCCCGAGGGCTCCAGGCCCTCGCCCGTCGAAGGCCGGCGCTTCCGGCCCACGCCGGGCGGATGGGCAGGTCGGGCCGCCGTGCCCGTCGGGTTGCTGTTGATCGCCCTGTGGTACACGCACCACTTCTCGCAGGGCCGGTCCGACATCCTGGCCAGCGGCCTGGTGATCGCGGTGGGCGCGCTGAGCCTCAACGTGCTCGTCGGCTACGTGGGCCAGATCTCGCTCGGCCATCAGGCCTTCATCGGGATCGGCTCGTTCACCGCCTCATACGTGATCGGCCAGTCGGGCCAGAGCTTCTATGTCGGGCTGTTGGCGGGGGCCGCGGTGGGTGGTCTCCAGGCCATCCTGCTCGGGCTCATCGCCTTGCGGGTGCGGGGCCTCTACTTCGCCCTCGTCACGCTGTCGTGGGGCGCAGTGGCCGAGAACTGCATCTTCCGGCTCAAGGGCTTCACCGGCGGCGGCGAGGGGGCCAATGCCTCCCGTCCGGGCGGCTTCATCACGGACCGGGCCTTCCTCGTCATGTGCGCGCTCGTGCTCACCGTGGTGCTGCTGATCGACTGGCGCCTGGTGTCGACCAAGGCGGGCCGGGCCTTCCAGGCCATTCGTGAGAGCCCGCAGGTGGCGGCCAACTACGGCATCAACGTGCGCCTCTACACCCTGTACGCCTTTGCCGTTGCCGGCGTTTACGCCGGCATTGCCGGGGCGCTGTATGCGTCCCGACGCATCACCGTGCAGGCGGGCGACTTCACGTTCGCCTCCATCGCCTTGACCTACCTGATCGTGACCGTGGTCGGCGGGCTGCGGCGCCGGGGCGGAATCGTGTTGTTCTCGTTGTTCTACGTACTCGGCGGCGAGTACCTGCCCGGCTGGGTACGGGGGCTGCCCCTGCCCGGCACGCTCAAGGCCAATGCGGGCTACCTGGTGCAGGCCATCTCCGGCGTGCTGGCCATCGTCACCCTGATCTTCCAGCCCGAGGGGTTGGGCACGTTCACCGCCCCGATGGGCCGTTGGCTCAAGGGCGAACGGTTCGCGCTGGGTCACGGTGGGGCAGGGGCGGAGGGCGTCGATGCCCGTCCTTGAGGCCAGCGACGTCTCCATCCGCTTCGGTGGCGTGCAGGCCCTGACCGACGTCACCCTGCGGGTGGACGAGTACGAGATCGTCGGGCTCATCGGCCCCAATGGGGCGGGCAAGACGACGATCTTCAACTGCATAACGGGCTTCTACCGGCCACAGCGGGGCAAGGTCACGTTCAAGGGCGTGGACGTGTCCGACGTCGGCCCCCACGACCGCAGCGCCATGGGCATGGGCCGCACGTTCCAGAACGTCGGCCTGGTCAAGACCGAGACCGTCCTCGACAACATGCTCACGGCCCAGCACGCGGCCATCGACTACAGCCCGCTGGCCGGCATCGTCGGCAGCCCCACCACGTTCGGGGCCGAGCGCAGGCTGCGCCAGCGGGCCGACGCCCTGTTGGAGATCCTGCACCTGGGCCATCTGCGGGACCGGCCTGTCGCCGGGCTGCCGTACGGCGTGCTCAAGCGGGTCGAGATCGCCACGGCTTTGGCCACCGACCCCGACCTGCTGCTGCTCGACGAGCCCGGCTCCGGCCTGGGTCCCGAGGAGGCGGACAAGCTGGGCGACGAGCTGCTCGGGCTGCGCCACGAGTTCGACCTCACCATCGTCATGATCGAGCACCACGTGCCCTTGGTCGTGCGTATCTGCGACTACGTCTACTGCCTGAACTTCGGCCAGCTCCTGACCGAGGGCAAGCCCCTCGAGGTGCGCAACCACCCCGAGGTGGTGGCCGCCTACCTCGGCGAGGAGGCGCCCGAGGCCGAGGCGGAGGCCGAGCGGCTGGAGGCGGCCCACCTGGCCACCGAGATGAGGGCCGCGGACACCGGGGAGGTGGGGGTCTGATGGCGCTGCTCGAAGTGCGAGACCTGCGGGTGGGCTACGGCGCCATCCCCGTCCTGCAAGGGATCGACTTCGACGTGGAGGAGGGCAAGACCACCGTCTTGCTCGGGCTCAACGGCGCGGGCAAGACCACCACCGTGGCCACCATCGCGGGGCTGTTGAAGCCCACGGCCGGGTCGATCACCTTCGACGGAAACCGCATCGACGGCAAGGACACGGCCATGCTGGTCGAGGTCGGGCTGACGCTGGTGCCCGAGGGCAGGCGGGTGTTCCCTGCGCTGACTGTCGAGCAGAACCTGCGGCTGGGGACGTGGACCAAGCGCAAGCGCAAGGCCGAGATCGCCGCCACGCAGGAGCGGGTCTTCGAGTACTTCCCGATCCTGGCTGAGCGGCGGTTGCAGTTGGCGGGCACGCTGTCGGGCGGCCAGCAGCAGATGCTGGCCATCGGGCGGGGGCTGATGAGCCTGCCCCGGCTCATGCTGATCGACGAGGCCTCGCTCGGCCTGTCGCCCGCCTTGGCCAAGACCGTGTTCCAGATCGTGGACCGCATCAACGAGGACGGGACCACGGTCATCATCGTGGAGCAGAACGTGGGCGTGCTCCGACACGCCGACGCGGCCCTGGTCATGGAGAAGGGCGAGATCGTGTACCAGGGGTCGGGCGACGAGCTGCGCCGAGGCGACGAGCTGCGCACGACCTACCTGGGCGGCTCCGCCTGACCCGTTGCTTCTTCCCGACTGGAGGACATAGCCCGCCGATTCCGCAGTCCATGTCCTCCAGACGTGGGGGGAAGGGCGTGGGGGGCGGGAGGTGCGGCGGTGGCGGGGTTACTTGGGGACGAGGACAGGGTCGGCCCAGACCGGCCGTGAGGGCGCGTCGTTGCCGCCCGGCTGATCGACCTCGACCAGGTGGAGCCGCAGCCGTGACGTCTTGCTGACGTCCGCGACGACGTCCAGGGACTGGCCGAACGACAGCGTCCTCGGCTCGGCCAGGTACGTCGTCTCGTCACCCAGGATCTCGAAGCGCACGGTGTGGCGAACCGACGGCGAGTCGTCGGCGAACCCGAGCGTCACCCGCAGCTCGCGATAGGCACCGCCCAGCGTGAACTCCAGGCTCCCGGTTGCTCCGGCCAAGACATTGCAGAAGTAGGCGCTGGCCACGGGCCGGCCGTTGACCCGCAATGGGCCACGCTCCCACGCCGACCCCTCGGCCGACTTGGGCGGGTGGCATGGCTCCGAGGACAGCGGCTTGACCTCGAAGCCCAGCCTGACCGCACCGGCCCCGGCTGGCGTTGGCGCGGCGGCGGCAACCGTGCTCGGCGAGACGTTGGCAGGAGCGGTTGAAGCCGAGGTACGGGGCGCGGCTTGTGGCGAATGCTCAGGCCAGGCCGTGACCACCACGAGGGCGACGGCCGCAACCGCGGTCACGGCCAGGATGACGGTCTGCCACCGCCAGAGGTATTGCAGGCCCCCGCCGGGCAGATCCGCCATCAGCCGAAGCGTGGGCTGCCGATAGCGAGTTGGTTGTCGTACCCGCTGACCGAGACGGGCGTCACCGAGACCTTGATGCGAAGGGCGTTGGTGACGTCGATATCGATCTTCTTGGTCTCGCCGAACCGGATGTCGTAGACCACGATGGGCGCCGAGCCGTCCAGGCTGATCTCCACCTTGTAGGCGTTGGTCGAGTGCTGGTCGTCGGGGATGCCCAGATCGCCGAGGAAGCGGTGCATTCTTCGCCCGGCGTTGATCTGGAGCTGGGTGGTCGAGCTCGAGCTCGGCCGCATCTCCAACGCATTGGAATACGAGACGCCATTGATCGTGTCCCGGCCGAACTCGAAGCCCATGTCCGCCTCGGGCACGTAGTCCTTGTCGAGGGCCGTCTCGGCGGGGGAGAGCGTGGTCGAGGTGGGCACCGTCCCGAACGTCGTGGGCGTATTCGACGTCGAACCTGACGACGCCGAGGTAGAGGACGACGTCGAGGACGGCGGGGACGTGGACGTGGTGGTCGTGGAAGAAGTCGTGCCTGCGTCCTTGGTCACCTTGGCGTGGTGGCATGCCGACAGGGCAAGCGCAGCGGCCGCGATCACGAGGAGGGTCCGGCAGGTTGCCGCCGTTCGTCGATGCCACATGCGCCGTACTCTATCGGCGTGTCCTCCACTCGCGACTGGAGAACATAGCCCGCCGATTCCGCAGTCCATGTCCTCCAGACGTGGGGGGAGAGGGCGGGGAGAGGGAAACGGCGGGCGGGATTAGCGGGAGGTGCGGCGGCGCCGCGTCGCGGTGGCGCGGGTGGCGGCGGTCGGCTCGAGCTCGGCCGTTTCGCCCGTGGGGTCGCAGATGCGGCAGGCGGACAGGCCCTCGGCCATAGCGGCCTGGACTGGCATGGCGGCCAGGTCCTTGCCCGTGGCCAGCCGACAGTCGGGTCGGTGGAACGACGTGCTGCCCACCACGACCATGCCCGACCCCAACGACCCAGCCGACGACGACCCAGCCGACGAGGATGCGGCCGACGAGGCGCCGGAGGTCGAGCCCGACCCGTTGGTGCCGCCCAGCCCGGTGCCCAAGGCGTTGGCCAGCCTGGCGATGGCGTTGTTCAGGTCCTGCAACTGGCCCTCGATGATGGCCCGGTCCCGCCTGGTGTTCTGGACCACGACCAGGCTCACGCCGATCATCACCAAGGCCAGGCCGAAGAACCCGCCCGACAGCAGATAGGGGATCTGGCCGGACACGAAGTCGACGCCCGCGGCGCCGTTCCAGGCCAGCCCGATGGCGAGCACGCCCAGGGCGGCGCAGCCCAATCCGAGCTGGCCCCCAAGCTTCGCCCACGTGCGTTTCATGGTGTAATCGTAGTCCGAGCGGTCACCCGCAGACCCAGCCCGGACCAGTCGGCCGACACCATCGTGAGCCCGGCCGCGGCCACCCAGCGCTCGGCCATGGAGGCCCCGTTGCGCCGAAGCGACACGGTGTCCTGATGCACCGCACGCACCGCACCAGCAGCGGCCCCGTGCTCGGTCGTGCCCCCTACCTCCTCGAACCGCCGCCTGTAGTGCAGCACGTCGCCCTGGACCGACAGCGAGCCGATCAGGCGCACGCCGTCGGCCTCGGCCAGCACCTCCGGCTCGACGTCGCCCGCCACCCCGAAGTCGGTGACCTCGAAGGCGATGAGGCCATGCCCGGCCAGATGCCGCGCCGCGCACCGAAGGCAGGCCACGATCGACTCGTCGTCGAGCAGCAGTTGCAACGAGTTGTAGGGAACGGTGATCAGGCTGAAGGGCCGACTGATGGCGCCGGAGAACGAGAACGCGAACGACCGCATGTCGGCCTGTACCACCCGGTCCACGCCGCGTGCCCGCGCCGAGCGCAGCATGGCCGAGTCGATGTCGAGCCCGACCACGTCCATGCCCGCGTCCACCAAGGCGGCTGCCACCCGGCCCGTTCCGCAGGCCAGTTCCAGCACCGGCCCCTCCAGGGCCCGGGCCAGGCCGCGGTAGAAGCCCACGTCCTGATCGATGCGGTGGTGGAGGTGCTGAAGCTCCCAGTCGTACAGGTCAGCCGTCGAGCGCACGAAAGACCATGCCGGTGCGCGGCTTGGGGAAGAAGAACGTGGTCTTGGGCGGCATGCGCTCGCCGCCATGCCCGGTGGCCGCGATCTGGGTGACGGTGGCGGGCCGCAACAACACGGCCGCATCGGCATCGCCCTTCTCCACCGCGGCCACGACCAGATCGACGCCGTGTTGGAAGCGCACGCTCACGTTGGGAAGCGCGGCCAGGGCCACGTCGAGCCTGCTCGAGTCGAGGTCGGCCTCGGCCGCGTCAGCGGTGGCGGGCTTAGCCGTCAGCCGCCACAGGCCGTCGCGGGTGACGAGGCTCATGCTCCCGGCCGCAGGCTCGTCGACCGGCTCCATGTCGAACCAGGACGACAGGTCGACGGGGCCGTTGAGCAGCCGGTGGATGGGTCCGACCGCGAGCTGCTCGTCGCTCAACTCGACCACGTAGGCCAGCACGGCGTGGGCGCCCGGCGACCCGTCCTCGTCGCGAAAGGCGAGGGCCGTCTCGTACCGGTGATGGCCGTCGGCGATGACGAGGGGCTCGGCTCCCACCGCGGCCCGCACTGCATCGATCACTGACTGGTCGGTGATGCGCCACAGCTCGTGGGCCACACCGTGCTCGTCGGTGGCCTGCGCGTCGGGAGCGCGGTCGACCGGCAGCAGGTCGGACAGGCCGGGGGCGAGGGACAGACCCCAGATGGGGGAGAGGTTGGCCCGGCAGGCCCGCAGCAGGTTGAGCCGGTCGGCCTTGTCCTTGCTGGTCGTTCGCTCGTGCGGGAGGATGCCCGCCTCGCCGGGCCGGGACAGCTCCAGGGCGCCGAGCACGCCCAGGGTCTGTCGGGCCCGGCCCGTCTCGTCGGTGAAGCGCATGCGGTAGGCGTAGAAGGATGCGGCGTCGTCGTCGGCCAACACGCCGTCGGCCCGCCACTGGCGCCACAGGTCGGCCGCCACCTCGTAGCGGTCCCGGCCTCCCTCCTCCGCGGGCAGTTCGATGCGCACCGCGTTGTGCTCGTCCAAGGCCACCAGTCGGGCCCTGTCCTCGGGGCTGATGACGTCGTAAGGAGGGGCGACCAGGCGGTCGACCCGGCCGTCGGGCGTGGTGTAGCGGACGGCGGCGAAGGGCTCGAATCGGGGCACGGGGCCCGTGTGTAGCACGCCGTTAGCCTGCGAGGCGATGACGTGGGCGCTGGACCTCGACGGCGTGGTGTGGCGCGGCGACGTGGTACTGCCCGCCTCGCCCGAGGCCATCGCCGCCTTGCGGGCCGCAGGGGAGCGGGTCGTGTTCCTCACCAACAACTCGGCCCTGACCATCGAGGACTACGTGGCCAAGCTGGCCGACATGGGCGTGCCCGCCCGGGCCGAGGACGTGCTGACGTCGGCCCAGGCCGCGGCGCGGCTCTTGGAACCGGGCCAGACCGCGTTGGTGTGCGCGGGGCCAGGTGTGGACCAGGCCTTGTCCGAGCGAGGGGTGCGCACGGTGCGCCACGGACGGGCCGATGCCGTGGTGGTGGGTTGGCACCGGGACTTCGACTACGACCGGCTCACGGCCGCGGCCGACGCGGTCTTGACGGGGGCCCGCCTGATCGGCACTAACGACGACGCCACCTATCCCACGCCCGACGGCGTGCTGCCGGGCGGCGGCGCCATCCTGGCCGCGGTGGCATACGCGGCGTCGGCCGTGCCGCTCGTGGCAGGCAAGCCCAACGAGCCCATGGCCGCGCTGGTGGCCGAGCGGGTCGGTCGCGTGAGCGTGATGGTGGGCGACCGGCCGTCGACCGACGGGCTCATGGCCAAGCGGCTGGGCGCCCGCTTCGCACTGGTGTTGAGCGGTGTGACCGGGCCCGAGGACGCCGGCACCGTCGACCCCGCGCCCGACCAGGTGGCGGGCGACCTCAGCGCATTGGTGGCCTTGCACCACCCCGATTGACAGGCCGGGCTACCAGGCGGGCTGCGCCAACGCCGGGCCCCGCGGTTCGGGGTGGGCGGCCCGCCAAGCCAAACCGACCAGCACGCCGAAGGCGAACCCGCCCACGTGCGCCATCCAGGCCACGCCTGATGCCGGGTTGGTGAAGAACTGGGTGACGAACCAGATGCCGAGCAGCCACTTGGCGCTGATGTCGCGGAAGAAGATGAAGAAGCCCAGGAAGATCAGCGAGCGGATGCGCACGTTCGGAAACAGGATCAGGTACGCGCCCATCACCCCTGCGATGGCGCCCGACGCGCCGATCATGGGGACGGTGGACGATGGGTCGACCGCGATCTGCGCGGCCGTGGCGGCCAAGCCAGCCAATAAGTAGAAGAGGATGTACTTCACCTTGCCCGCGTGGTCCTCGATGTTGTTGCCGAAGACCCAGAGGAACAGCATGTTGCCGCCCAGGTGCAGCAGGCTCCCGTGCAGGAACATCGAGTAGAGGATGGCGAGGTACGGGCTCTTGTCGGGGAAGTCGGCGTTCGTGGTGGGGTGGGCCTGGCACGCCGAGCTGTCGCCCTGCTGGATGGTGCGGGCGATCTCCTCGTCGGCCAGCGGCCTGCCCTTCACCACCTCGCAGGGGATGGCCGCGTGTGAATAGCTGAACACGGCCTCGTCCACGGCCCGGTTGTGGGGCTGGATCAAGAAGTAGACGACGACGCATGCCCCGATCAGCAGCATGGTCACGACCGGCCTGGTGCGCGTCGGGTTCCGGTCGTACAGGGGGATCACGGCGCTGACCCTACCCAGGCCCGCCGTTCGTCCCCCGCCTCGTCGTCACGTCGTCTGCTTCTTGTCAGGGTTGCGACGGCTGGGACTCGAACTGGTCATGACAAGAAGGGGAGGGGGCGGGTGTCTGGGCGCAGGGGTCTGGATGCGACGGTCCGGGGCCGGCGGCGGACTGTCGTCCCCAAAGGGTCGTTGACTAGCCTCCGCATATGGCCCAAAACGACATGCTGAAGCGGTACCTGGACGCCGGCTTGGCCTTCACCCAGATGACCCGCAGTCGGGCCGAGGCCATCGTCAAGGACCTGGTCAAGGCAGGCGAGATCCAGCGGGAGCAGACCCAGGACCGGGTCGAGGAACTGGTCGAGCGCAGCCGCCGAAACACCGAGCAGCTCGTGGACATGGTCCGCAAGGAGATCACCGAGCAGGTGCGTTCACTGGGCCTGGTGAGCAGGGTCGACTTGGGCAGGCTCGAGGCCCGCATCAACTCGCTGACCGGCAGGGGCGGCGGCCCGTCGAGCCGCCCGACCAGCACGACGGCAACCGCGACCACGACGGCCACCGCCGCGGCCAGCCCGTCGACCGCCAAGTCGGCGGCTGCGGCCAAGAAGGCACCGGTCCAGAAGAAGGCCCAGGCCCCGGCCAAGAAGGCGGCCGCCCCGGCCCCGGTCAAGAAGGCCGCCGCCCCCGCCCCCGGCCCCGCCAAGAAGTCGGCGAAGCCGGCCACCAAGGCCGCGCCGGCCACCAAGGCGGCCAAGGCCACCGGGGCGAAGAAGGCCTGACCAGCAGGCGACGTCTCGACGTCGAGCTGGTGCGTCGCGGCCTGGCTGACAGCCGGGAGCAGGCCAAAGAGCTCATCGGGGCCGGGCATGTCCTGGTGTCGGGAGCCGTGGCCGACAAGCCCGCCCGGCAGGTGTCGACAGCAGAGCCCGTCGAGCTGCTCGGCCCCAAGCCCCGCTTCGTCAGCCGCGGCGGCGAGAAGCTGGACGCGGCCATCGCGCACTTCAACGTGACCGTGGAAGGTCGAAGGGCGTTGGACGCGGGCGCGTCGACGGGCGGGTTCACCGACTGCCTGCTGCAACGGGGTGCGGCCCATGTGGTGGCGGTGGACGTGGGCCATGGGCAGTTGCACGAACGGCTGCGGGCCGACCCCCGTGTCACTGTCGTCGAGCGCACCAACATCCGTGACTTCGCCACCGAGGAGCGCTTCGACCTGCTGGTGGCCGACCTGTCCTTCGTCAGCCTGCGCATCGTCGCCCCCGCCCTCGTCGGCCTGGCCCGTCCCGGCGCGGACCTAGTGACTCTGGTCAAGCCGCAGTACGAGGCGGGCCGGGCCGAGGCGGCCAAGGGGAGGGGCGTCATCACCGACCCGGAGGTGTGGCGCCGGGTGCTGAACGAGGTGGTGTCAGCCCTGAGCGACGCCGGAGCGGCGATGATGGAGGTCATGGTGTCGCCCCTCAAAGGGGCCGACGGCAACGTCGAGTTCCTGGCCCACTTCCGCTGCCACCAGGCGGCTGCGTAGATGGCCGTCTTCGCCCTCGTGCCCCACCGCCATCGGGCCGAGTCGGCTGACCTGGTCGTGTCCGCCGCCACCTGGCTGGAAGCGCGGGGTCACGAGGTGCGCGTGCCCGCCGACGACGCCCAGTCGATGCACCGGCGCTGGGCCTGGCCCGAGGCCGACCTGTCGGCCGGGCTCGACCTGGCCGTGAGCCTGGGCGGCGACGGCACCATGCTCCACGTCGTGCAGTTGGTGTGCGAGGCGGACGTGCCCGTGCTCGGCGTCAACGTCGGCCACCTCGGCTACCTGACCACGGTGGAGCCCCACAACCTGCTCGACGCCTTGGACCGCTTCCTGGCCGGGGCCTTCCAGATCGAGCGGCGCATGATGCTCCAGGTCGTGGTCGAGTGCCGTGACGGGGAGGCGGCCCACGCCACCGCTTTGAACGAGGCGGTGCTGGAGAAGACGGCGTCGGGCAACACCGTCCAGTTGGCCATCCGCATCAACGACCGGCCCTTCACCACCACCGCGGCCGACGGCATGATCGTGGCCACACCCACCGGATCGACCGCCTACAACCTTTCGGCGCGCGGCCCGATCGTGTCGCCGCGGCACCGGGCCATCGTGCTCACGCCCGTGTCGCCCCACATGCTGTTCGACCGCTCGCTGGTGCTCGAGCCGGACGAGGTGGTCGAGCTGGAGGTGCTCGACGGCAGGCCCGCCATGCTGGTGGTGGACGGCCGCAACCTGGCCACGCTCGCCCCCACGGACAAGGTGCGCATCGGCCAGGCCAAGCACGACGCCCATCTGGTCACGTTCGACGGCCGCGACTTCCATCAGATCCTGAAGGCCAAGTTCAAGCTGGCCGACCGATGAGCGGCGTGCGCGCAGGGTCGAGCCCCACGTGCTGATCGAGCTGTCCATCCGCAACCTGGGCGTGATCGAGTCGCTCGACCTCGTGCTCGGCCCGGGCATGACCGCACTGACCGGTGAGACGGGCGCGGGCAAGACCATGGTGGTCGAGGCCATCGAGCTGTTGCTGGGCGGGCGGGCCGACGCCGTGCTGGTGCGACCGGGCAACGAGGAGGCGCGCGTCGACGGGCGCTTCGCGCTGGCCGACGACGAGGGCGAGATCGTGCTGTCGCGCGTGGTGCCCGCCAACGGCCGCACCCGCGCCTATGTGGACGGGACCATGGCCACCGCGTCGGCGTTGGCCGAGGCCGGGGCCGACCTGGTGGACCTGCACGGCCAGCACGTCCACCAAAAGCTCTTGGCCACACCCGCCCAGCGGGCCGCGCTGGACGAGTTCGGCGCCATCGACCTCACGCCGCTGGCCGATGCACGCGACCGGGTGCGGGCCCTGGACGACGCGTTGGCCGCGCTGGGCGGCGACGAGCGGGCGCGAGCCCGCGAGATCGACCTGTTGCAGTACCAGGTCGCCGAGTTGGAGGCCGCGGGCCTGGTCGACGCCGACGAGGACGAGCGCTTGCGCGACGAGGAGGACCGGCTGGCCGACGCCACCGCGCACCGGGACGCGGCCGCGGCCGCGTACGAGGCGTTGCGGGGCGACGGTGGCGCGGCCGACGGCCTGGGCGCGGCCCTGGGCGCCATCGCCCACCGGGCCCCGCTGACCGACCTGCACGAGCGACTGCACGCCTTGGCCGCGGAGGTGGAAGAGGCGGCCCACGACCTGCGGGCCGCGGTCGAGTCGTTGGAGGACGACCCCGAGCGGTTGGCTGCGGTGCGCGAGCGCAGGAACCTGTTGCGCAACCTGACCCGCAAATACGGCGAGTCGCTGGCCGACGTGCTGGCCTACTTCAGCGAGGCCGACGACCGACTGGCCGAGCTGCGCGCCCACGACAAGCGGGCCGCGGCGTTGGATGCGGAGAGGTCCCAGGCCGCGGCCGTGGTCGAGCAGGAGGAGCGGCGGGTGCGCGCCGCCCGGAACGAAGCCGCGCCCCGTCTGGCATCGGCCGTCCAAGAGCGGCTGCGGGAACTGGCCATGCCCCGCGCCTGCTTCGAGGTCGAGGTCAGCGAGGAAGGCCCCGGCGACCGGGTCGGCTTCCTGCTGAGCGCCAACGCGGGTGAGCCCGCGCTGCCGTTGACCAAAGTCGCGTCCGGCGGCGAGTTGGCCAGGACCATGCTGGCCGCCCGGCTGGTGCTCACGGGCGCCCCGCCCACCCTCGTGTTCGACGAGGTGGACGCGGGCATCGGGGGCGAGGCCGCGGTGGCCGTGGGACGGGCCTTGGCCGCGCTGGCCCAGCAGGGCAGCCAAGTGCTGGTCGTGACCCACCTGCCCCAAGTAGCCGCCTTCGCCGACCGCCAGGTGGCGGTGTGGAAGGAAGAGGCCGGAGGGCGCACGGTGGCCAAGGCCAAGACGCTGGACGACGGCGAGCGGGTCGTCGAGCTGTCGCGCATGCTGTCGGGCAGCCCGGAGAGCGACACGGCCAGGGGCCACGCCGAGGAGCTGCTGGCCGTGGCCGTGGCCGCCCGCCAAAGGGGTGGGCGGTGATGCTCGGGCGCAAGGGCGCCGAGGTCACGGTCACCAGCGGCACGGCGCGCGTCGACAAGCGCACCAAGGACCTCATCAAGCGGTTGCAGCCGGGCGACATCGCCGTGATCGACCACGAGGACCTCGACCGAGTCGCGGCCGAGGGCTTGATCGAGGCGCGCGTGGGCGGGATCGTCAACGCGGCCCGATCCATGTCCGGCCGCTACCCCAACGTCGGCCCCTTGCTCATCGCCGCCGCGGGCATTCCGCTGGTGGACCATGCGGGTGGGCAGGTGATGGACCTGGTGCGCGAGGGCGTCCTGGCCCGGTTGGAGGACGGCGACCTGGTGGTCGAGGGCGCGGTGGTGGGCAAAGGCGTGCGTCAGAGCCTGCGCTCGTTGGAGGACGCCTACGAGCAGTCGAAGCAGGCCATGGGCGACGAGTTGGAGCGCTTCGCCGAGAACACGTTGGAGTACCTCCGGCGCGAGCGCCACCTCGTCGTGGGCGACCTGCCCATGCCCGACCTGCGCACCAGCCTGAAGGGCCGACACGCCCTCATCGTCGTGCGGGGCGTGGACTACAAGGAGGACTTGGCCCACCTGCGCAGCTACGTGCGCGAGATCAGGCCGGTGCTGGTGGCGGTGGACGGCGGGGCCGACGCGCTGTTGGAGTTCGGCATGCGCCCTGACCTCATCATCGGCGACTTCGACTCCGTGTCCACCGACTCGTTGCAGTGCGGGGCCGAGTTGGTGGTGCACGCCTACCCGGGCGGGGACGCGCCGGGCGCGGCCAGGCTCGACGCCCTCGGCCTGTCCTACAAGGTGCTTGAGGCGCCGGGCACCAGCGAGGACATCGCCATGCTGCTGGCCGACAACAAGGGCGCCGACCTGTTGGTGGCGGTGGGCACCCACGCGTCGATGGTGGAGTTCCTCGACAAGGGCCGGGCGGGCATGGCCTCCACCTTCCTCGTGCGGCTCAAGGTGGGCGAGAAGCTGGTGGACGCCAAAGGCGTGAGCCGCCTGTACGAGAGCCGTATCCGCAAGCGCGACATGACCTTCTTCCTGTTGGCGGCCATGCTCTGCTTCGTGGTCGTGGTCGTCGCCCTCACCCCCAGCGTCTTCCTCGACGGCTTCTGGGTGCTGCTGCGCGACGCGTGGCGGTCGATCGTCCGCTAACGCCATGGTCACCTTTCGATTCCACCTCCTCTCGCTGACTGCCGTCTTCTTGGCCTTGGCCGTGGGCATCGCCATCGGCGCCACCGTGGTCGACCAGGCCACCGTCGACGTGCTCCAGCGCAGGCTCAAGACCGTGCAGGAGAACGTGGCCCGCACCGACAAGCTCCAAAGCCAGGTCGACGAGTGGAAGCGCTTCAGCGACCAGGCCGCCGACGAGCTGGTGGAGGGCAGGCTGCCGCAACAGCCGGTGTTGGTGGTCGGCGTGCGGGGCATGGACCGCCTGCCGGTCGAGCGTTTCCGCCAGTCGCTGGCCCGGGCCGGCGCGCTCTTGGAGGGCACGGTCTGGTTCACGTCCAAGCTCAAGCTGGACAAGGCCGACGACGTGGCCAGCCTGGCCGAGATCCTGGGGGTGCCCAACGGCAGGCCCGACGAGTTGCGACGGGCCTTGGTCGGCAGGCTGGCGTCGTCCTGGGCGGGCAGCGGCGAGACCAATCCACTGCCGAGGCTGGTCGAGTCGTCGTTCGTGGAGTACGAGTCGCCGCAAGGGATCGACATCGACCCGGCCACCGTGCCGCGTATCGAGACCAAGTTCGTGGTCGTGTCCGACGAGCGGGCCGACGTGGCCAACGAGCAACTGGCCATCCCCTTCGCCACCCAGTTGGCCAAGAGCTTCCCGGCGCGGGTTCTCGCCGCGGAGCCCGCGGGCGCGTTGTTCGTGGGCCCGCTGCGCCAAGGCGAGGCCTCGAACGCGCTGTCCACGGTGGACAACGTGGGCGACTTCAGGGGTCGGGTGGCGGCCGTGCTGGCCTTGCAGGACCTGGCCAACAAGAAGGTGGGCCACTACGGCGACGGACCGCATGCGTCCCGGCTCGTCCCCGAGCCCGCATGACGGACACCAGCCTCACCCGTTCCACGCTGACCATCACGGCGTGGAACTCCGTGTCCCGCCTGACTGGTTTCGTGCGCGTGCTGGCCGTGGGCGCGGCGCTGGGCACCACCTTCTTGGGCAACACCTACCAAAGCTCGAACCTCGTCTCCAACCTCCTGTTCGAGATCCTGGCCAGCGGCCTGCTGTCGGCTCCGTTGATCCCTGCCTTCGTCGGGCTCCTCGACCGAGGCGACCAAGCCGAGGCCGAAGGCCTGGCGTCGTCGTTGTTGGGCTTGGCCTTGGTGGGACTGGGTGTGGTGGTGGTGGCCGGAGTCGTCGCGGGCCACGCCGTGATGCGGCTGCTGACTGTCGGGGTGGCCGACGCGGCCGTGCGCCAGGCCGAGATCAGGCTGGGCGGGTTCTTCTTGTGGTTCTTCCTGCCCCAGGTCCTGCTGTACGCGGTGGGCGCGGTGGCCAGCGCCTTTTTGAACGCGTCCCGTCGCTTCGCGGCGGCCGCCTTTGCACCCGTGGCCAACAACGTGGTGGTGACGGCGACCATGATCGCCTTCATCGTCGTGCGCGGCGGCCACAAGCCGTCGCTGGGAATCGCCTTGTCCCACAAGCTCCTGCTGGCCGTGGGCACCACCGGCGGCGTGCTGGCCATGAGCGCGGTGCCAGTGCTGGCCCTGGTGCGCGCCGGCTATCGACTGCGGCCGCGCATCGACTTGTCCAACCCGCACCTGCGGTCCGTGGGCCGGGTGGGGGCATGGGGTGCGGTGATGCTGGCCGCGGCCCAGGTGCTCATCGGCGTGACCCTCGTGCTGGCCAACCGGGTGGAGGGCGGCGTGGTCGCCTACACCATCGCCTACACCTTCTTCCTGCTGCCCCACGCGGTGATCGCCCACCCGCTCTACACCGCGCTGTACCCGCGGCTCGCCGCGCACGTGCACGCGGGGGACAAGGCCGCCTTCGCCGCGGACGTGGGCGACGGCGTGCGCCGCATGGCCGCCTTCGTGCTGCCCGCCTCTGTCGCGCTGGCCGTGGTCGCCCCGCCGTTGCTGCGATTGGTCCATCTGGGCGCGCTCGACAAGGCGGGCACGTCGTTCGTGGCCCGCGTGCTGCTGGCGTACGCGCTGGGCCTGCTCGGCTACTCGGTGTTCCAACTCCTGGCCCGCGCGGCCACGGCCATGGGCGACGCCCGGCTTCCCGCGCTGGTCGGCATCGGCATGACGGTGGGCGGCGCGGGCCTGATGGTGCTGGGCTCGTCCGTCACCCACGGACGCGACCGGGTGGTGGTGCTAGGCGTGGCCCACTCGGTGGCCATGAGCGTGGGCGCGGCCGTCATGTGGGCCCTGCCCTGGCGGCGCGCGTGAGCACCGTCGCCATCGTCCCGGCCAAGGACAGGGCTGACTCCGTGGCCGAGACGGTGCGGGCCCTGCTGGGCGTGGACGGGGTGGACGAGGTCGTGGTGGTGGACGACGGCTCGGTCGACGACACGTCGGCCCAGGCCGAAGGTGCCGGGGCCACGGTCGTGCGCCTGCCCGTCAACCGGGGTAAGGGCAGGGCCGTGGCCGCGGGCGTGGCCGCCGCCCTCCACGCCGACGTGTACCTGTTGATCGACGCCGACGTGGGCGACACCGCGGCCGTGGCCCACGCCCTGCTGGCGCCGGTTGCCGCGGGCCACGCGGACATGGCCATCGGCGTGCTGCCCGCGGCCGGTCGAAGAGGCGGTTTCGGGAAGGTGCGCGACCTGGCCCTTCGGGGCATCCGCAGGGCGTGCGGCTTCGAGGCCCGGGCGCCGTTGTCGGGACAGCGAGCGGTACGCGGCGGCCTGCTGCGGTCGCTCGATCTGGCCGAGCGGTTCGGGTTGGAGACGGCACTGACGATCGATGCGGTTCGGGCGGACGCGCGGGTCGTCGAGGTGGACGTGGCCATGGAGCACAGGCACACCGGCCGCACGGTGTCGGGCTTCGGCCATCGGGCCCGACAAGGCGCCGACATCGTGCGGGCGTTGTGGCCCCGGCTCACGTCCGCCCGCCAGCGCATCGGCGCCGTGGTCCTCCTGTTCGTGGTGCTGGCCGGTGCCTCGCTGTTCGAGTCGTCGCGCTCCTTCCCGTCCAGTGAGGCCGGCCCCGGCGGCGTGCGCCAGGTCGTGCTGGTCGGCATCCCCAAATTGGCATGGACCGACCTCGACCCCCAGACCATGCCCGTGCTCCACCGCCTGGTGCGCAATGGCGCGGTCGCGGCCACCAGCGTGCGGACGCTGTCGGGCCAGCCCACGACCGTGGAGGGCTATGCCACGTTGGGCGCTGGGGCGCGGGTGAAGGCCGACGGGCAGGCCGTGGCCGCATTCGACGCGGACGAGATGGTCGAGGGCGTGACTGCGGCCGCGGCGTTGCAAGGACGCACTGGCGTCGAGTCGAACGGCGAAGTCGCGGTGGTCGGGGCGCCCGCCGTGCGCAGGCTCAATCAAGGCAAGCACCTCCCCAGTCAGCCCGGCGCATTGGGCGACGCGCTGCACGCGGCAGGCAGGCGCACGGCGGTGATCGGCAACGCCGACACGGGCTCCTCGCTGTTGCCCGTCGGCTCGGCGGGCAGGCCCCGGTCACGGCCCGCGGCGGTGGCCTTGATGGACCGCTACGGACGAATCGACTTCGGACGGGTTGGCCCCTCGCTGTTGGCCCACGGCTCGTCGGCCCCGTTCTCCCGAGCCGCCGATGTGGAGGCCATGACCCGCGCCTTCGACCGAGCGCAGGACCAGGCCGACGTCGTGCTGATCGACACGGGGGACATGGACAGGTCGGCCGCGTTCGCGGCGGTGGCCACCGCGGGTCGGGCCGCAGAGGTGCGGAGAGCCGCGTTGGCCAATGCCGACCAGTTGCTCGGCCATGTCGTGGCCTCGGTGGGCGCGGACACGCTGGTGCTGGTGGTGTCGGTCGACCCGCCCGGCGACGAGTGGCACACCACGCCCATGGTCGCGACGCGGCCCGGCCTGCCTCGGGGCTACCTGCACTCGCCGTCGGTGCGCAGGCTCGGCGTGGTCACCCTGACCGACGTGGCCCCCACCGTGCTGGACGCGCTGGGCGTGGCCGTGCCCCAGGCCATGATCGGCCATCCGCTGCGGTACCACCCGGGCGACGGTGACGTGGGCAGGCTCGAGCGGCTCGACCGCGACGCCGCCTTTCGGGAGCGCATCTACTTCCCGATCACGCTGGGCTACATCATCTTCCAAGCCGTGATCTACCTGCTGGCCATGGTGTCGTTCGGTCGGTTGGGCGGCGTGGGCCGGGCCGGCGCGTTGCTCAAGTGGATCGTGCTCGGGGTGGCCGCGTGGCCGTTGGCCACGTTCGTGCTGCGGGCCGTGCCCGGCGTGGCCCGGTTGAACGGGGCGGCCGTCTTCGTCCTGCTGGCCGCGGACGTGGTGATCGTGCTGCTGGCCTTGGCGTTGGCATCAGGAGGTCGGCGTCATTCGCTGAGCGCGCTGTCGTGGATCCTCGGCACGACGATTGCGTTGTTGGCTGTCGACGTGGCCTTCGGGGCCAGGCTCCAGACGTCAAGCATCCTGGGCTACTCGCTGCACACCGCGGCCCGCTTTACCGGTCTGGGCAACACCGCCTTCGCCGTGCTGGCCGCATCGACGGTGCTGTTCGGGGTGATCCATGTGTGGGCCGCGCCCCGAAAGAGCGAGGCCTTGTGGACGGTCGGCGCCCTGTTCGCCTTCGTGGTGCTGCTCGACGGCGCTCCTTCGCTGGGCGACGATGTGGGCGGCATCCTCACCCTGGTCCCTGTGTTCGGCATCACGTTGTTCGTGCTGTCCGGCCGCAAGGTCCGGCTGCGCACGCTCGTGGTGGTGGGCCTGTGCGCGGCGGCCGTTCTGGCCGTGGCCACCGGAGTCGACCTGTTGCGGCCCGCCGAGTCGCGCACCCACCTCGGCCAACTGGTGACCGACATGCGCACCAGCGGGTCGGGGACGTTCACCACCACGCTGGCCCGCAAGTTCGCCACCAATCTGCGGACGTACAAGTCGGTGTGGCTGTGGGTCATCGTGATCATCGCCGTGTACTTGGTGTTCTTCGTGGCGTGGGGCCGGGGGTGGGCCCGCCTGGTGCCGAAGGGCTCGCCCCTGCGGGTGGGCGTGCTGGCCGTGCTGGCCGCCGGGCTGGCGGGCAACTTCTTGAACGACTCGGGCGCGGTGGTGACCGCGCTGGTCTTCGTGTACCTGGGGCCGTTCGTGACCATGCTGGCGCTGGGCCAGGAGGCGGAGTCGTCCGGGGCCGGCGTGCAGGGGGCGGGGCCGTGATCGTGCTCGTGTCCTTCGTGATCGGCTTCCTGGCCGGTCGACTGGTGTGGGTGTTGGTGCGGCCCACGTTGTCGCAGCCGTTGTTCGAGCGGGCCAACTACCGGGGCGCGCCGGTGGTTACCGCGGCCGGGTTGGTCCTGCCCTTCACGCTGGTGTTGGTGGAGGCGGGCCGGGTGCTGGCCGGCGCTGGGGGCGTGGGTTCCCGCGGCATCTCGCCTGCGAGGGCGGGTGTGGTGGTGGCCGGTCTCGGCCTGGCCCTGCTCGGCCTGTTCGACGACCTGGGCGCGGCCGGGGCCGACGGGCGCGGGTTTCGGGGGCACTTGGCCGCGCTGGCGCGCGGCAGGCTGACGACGGGCGGGGCCAAGCTGTTCGGCGGACTGGCCGTGGCCGCGGTGGCCGTGGCCGTTTCGTCCGGCGGGTCCTCGCAGTCGGTTGGTCGACTGGCGGGCGACGCCGCGCTGGTAGCTCTGGCCGCCAACCTGGGCAACCTGTTCGACCGGGCGCCGGGACGGGTGGTCAAGGTGTCGCTGCTGGCCTTCGTGATCCTGGCCGTCTCGTCGGGCCTGGCCGTGGCCGTGGGGCCGGTGGCCGTCGTGGTTGGTGGCGCGGCCGCGCTGTTGCTGGACGACCTGCACGAGCGCCTGATGCTGGGGGACACGGGCGCCAACGTGGTGGGCGGCGCCCTCGGTCTCGGCGTGGTGTTGACCACGGCCCCGTCGACCCGCCTGGTCGTGCTCGTCGCGCTGGCCGCGCTGAACGCGGCGTCCGAGCTGGTCTCGTTCAGCCGGGTCATCGACGCCGTTGCGCCGCTGCGCGCCCTCGACCGCCTCGGCCGCCCGACCCGCCCATGACCGACCCGCCATGACCCGCCGGGCTCTCTTCTATTTCTTCTTCTTGTCAGGCTCAGTTCGAGTCGCAGGCGAGGGGCCATGACAAGAACGCAAGGGCCACGGCGGGCTGGCGGGGTGCGGGACTCGGGCACGGGGTGGCGCAACGTGGCCGCCGCCTTCGTCGCCATGTTCACCGTGTTCGGGGTGGCGTACAGCTTCGGCGCCTTCTTCCGGCCCATGACCGACGAGTTCGGCGCGGGCCGGTCGGCCGCCGCGGCCGTGTTCTCCATCACCGCGTGCGTGTACTTCCTGGGCGGGTCGGTGAGCGGGTGGGCGGTGGACCGCATCGGGCCCCGGCGGGTGCTGTTGGCGGGGGCGGCGTCGATGGCTGTCGGCCTGTTGCTGACCTCGCGGGTGACCGCCCTGTGGCAGGGCTATGTGACCTACGGCTTGGGCGTGGGCATCGGCGTGGCCTGTGGCTATGTGCCCATGCTGGCCGTGGTCGGCGGGTGGTTCGAGCGGCACCGGAGCACGGCCCTCGGCATCGCGGTGGCGGGCATAGGGTTCGGCACCCTGTCAGTGGCGCCGTTGGCTGCGGCCATCATCGACCGCCACGGCTGGCGCACGACCTACGTGGTGTTCGGTGTGGCGTCGGCCGCGCTGCTCATCCTGGCCGCGGCCCTGTCGTCCAAGCCGCCAGGACACGTGGGGGAGCGGCCCCGGGTGGGCGCCGCCGTTCGGACGCGGGCCTTCGCCTCGCTGTACGTGTCCGCCCTGTTCATGTCGCTGGCCCTGTTCCAGGTCTTCGTGTTTCTGGCCCCCTACGCGGAGGATCAAGGCGTGAAGCACGTGGGCGCCGCCGCCCTGGTCGGGATCGTGGGCGGGGCCAGCATCATCGGGCGCATCGGGCTGGGCATGCTGGCCGACCGGATGGGCCGTATCCGCACCTACCAAGGGTGCTTCCTGGCCATGGCCCTGAGCTACGGCATCTGGTGGGCCTCGCACTCCTTCGTCCCCCTGCTCGTCTTCGCGGTGGTCATGGGCGTGGGGTACGGCGGGTTCATCGCCTTGTCGCCTGCCGTGATCGCCGACCTGTTCGGCACCGCGGGCATGGGCGGCGTGGTCGGCGTCCAGTACACGGCCGCAGGTGTGGGCGGCCTGATCGGGCCCATCGCCGCGGGCCGGGTCATCGACGCCGCGGGCTACGCCTGGGCCATCGGCCTCTCCGGGGCCATGGCGGGCCTGGCCTTCGTGGCCTTGCTCTGGCTGCGCCCGCCCGAAAACGCCCTGAGTCCGCCCGTCCCGGCCCCTTCCTGAACACGCGCCACGACCGGTCCGCGGGGTGGGTCGCCGCGTGGGGTACCGTGGTGGCCCGTGGCGAAACACATCTTCGTGACGGGTGGCGTGGCCAGTTCGCTGGGCAAGGGCCTCACCGCCTCCTCCCTCGGCCGCCTCCTCAAGTCCCGTGGGCTTCGGGTCACCATGCAGAAGCTGGACCCGTACATCAACGTGGACCCGGGCACCATGAACCCGTTCGAGCACGGCGAGGTGTTCGTCACCGAGGACGGGGGTGAGACCGACCTCGACCTGGGTCACTACGAGCGCTTCATCGACGAGAGCCTGCACCGCGACTCGAACGCGACCACCGGCTCCATCTACAGCAGCGTGATCGCCAAGGAGCGGCGGGGCGACTTCCTGGGCAAGACCGTCCAGGTCATCCCCCACGTGACCAACGAGATCAAAGAGCGCATCACCCGGCTGGCCACCGAGGAGGTGGACGTGGTGATCACCGAGGTGGGCGGCACCGTCGGCGACATCGAGATCCTTCCGTTCCTCGAGGCCATCCGCCAGTTCCGCAAGGACGTGGGCCGGGACAACGTCTGCTACATCCACCTCACCCTCGTGCCCTACATCGGGCCCAGCGGCGAGCAGAAGACCAAGCCCACGCAGCACTCGGTCACCGAGTTGCGCAGCCGGGGCATCCAGCCCGACGTCATCGTGTGCCGCAGCGACAAGCCCATCTCCGACGGGCTCAAGCGCAAGATCAGCCTGTTGTGCGACGTGCCCATCGAGGCTGTCGTGTCCGCGGTGGATGCCCGCAACATCTACGAGATCCCGCTGGTGCTCCACGAAGAGGGCTTGGACGACTACGTCTGCGCCCTCCTGAACCTGCCCGGCCAGCCCGACCTCACCGATTGGGAGCGGCTGGTCGAGCGGGTCGAGTCGGCCAGCAAGAGCGTGCGCATCGGCCTCATCGGCAAGTACGTGAACCTGCCCGACGCCTACCTGTCGGTGGTGGAGTCGCTGCGCCACGCGGGCTTCCACCACGGAGCCCGGGTCGAGGTCGAATGGGTTCAGGCCGAGGAGGTCACCGGCCTCCTGGCCGAGGGCAGGCTCAAGAACCTCGACGGCATCGTCATCCCCGGCGGCTTCGGCGAGCGCGGGATCGAGGGCAAGATCGCGGCCGCGGGCTATGCCCGCGAGAACGCCATCCCATGCCTCGGCCTGTGCCTCGGCCTCCAAGTCATGGTGATCGAGTTCGCCCGCTCCGTGGCTGGCTTGGAGAGCGCCAACTCGCGCGAGTTCGACGCGGCCTCGCCCCATCTGGTCATCGACTTGATGGACGAGCAGCGCGAGGTGGTGGACATGGGCGGCACCATGCGGCTGGGGTCCTATGCGGCCCGGCTGGCGCCTGGCTCGCAGATCGAGAAGGCCTATGGCGACTCCGTCGTCTACGAGCGCCATCGCCATCGTTTCGAGGTCAACCCCCGGTACCGGCGAAGGCTGGAGGACGCGGGCCTGTGGTGCTCGGGCGCGTCGCCCGACGACCGGTTGGTCGAGTTCATCGAGCTGCCCAGCCATCCGTGCTGGATCGGCACCCAGGCCCATCCCGAGTTCAAGAGCAGGCCGGACCGTCCGCATCCGATGTTCTTCGAGCTCATCGGCGCAGCCTTGGACCGGGCCGAGGGCCGCAACCCGACCCTGCTCGCGGTCTGAGGTTGCCGTCCGTCTTCAGCAAGACCGGCGAACGAGAGGTCTGGCACGGCCCGTTGTTGCGGTTCGTGGTCGCGACGTTCACCGGTCCCGACGGCGAGCAGTTCGAGCGCGAGGTGGTGCACCACCCCGGCGCCGTCTCCGTGGTCCCAGTTGTGGACGAGGGGACCGCGGTGCTGTTGGTCCGCCAGTACCGCTCGGCCGTCGACCGCGACCTGCTTGAGATCCCCGCGGGCAAGCGGGACGTGACCGACGAGCCGCCCGACCAGACGGCGCGGCGCGAGCTGGAGGAGGAGGTCGGGATGCGGGCCGGCCGCCTGGAGAAGCTGGCCGAGTTCTACAACTCGCCCGGCTTCTGCGACGAGCACTCATTTGTCTACATGGCCCTCGACCTGGACCCGGTGCCGCTGTCGGCCCAGTCCATCGAGGAGCAGCACATGACCATCGAACGGGTCGCGTTGGACGACGTCCCCAGCCTCATCGCCACCGGCGAGCTGGTCGACGCCAAGTCCATCATCGGCCTCTGTCTGGCCCGGGAGGCCTTGCAATGAACGTGTATCGAACCACCGAATCGGTCCCCACGACACCGGGGGTGGCGGCGTGATCGTCGGCATCCCGGCCGAGGTGAAGACGGGCGAGAACCGGGTGGCCATGACGCCCGACGGCGTGCGCGAACTGGTGCACCACGGCCACACCGTGTTGATCGAGCGGGGCGCGGGCGAGGGCTCGTCCATCCACGACGACGACTTCGCCGCCGCGGGCGCCCGCACCGTGGACACCGCTGAGGCGTGGGCCGCGGACATGGTGGTAAAGGTCAAAGAGCCTCAGGCGTCCGAGTACGCCAGGCTGCGCCAAGACCTCATCCTGTTCACCTACCTGCACCTGGCCGCCTACCCAGACGTGGCTCGGGCCCTGCTGGACGCCAAGACCACGTCCATCGCCTACGAGACCGTGCAACTGGCCAACGGCGCCCTGCCCCTGCTCGCCCCCATGAGCGAGGTGGCGGGCCGCATGGCCACCCAGATCGGGGCCCACTACCTGGAGCGGGAGAACGGCGGCCGCGGTGTGCTGCTGGGCGGCGCCCCAGGTGTGCGGCCGGCGCGGGTCGTGGTGCTGGGTGCGGGCAACGTGGGCTGGAACAGCGCGTGGATCGCCCAGGGCATGGAGGCCGAGGTGTGGCTGCTCGACAAGAACCTGGATCGGCTGCGCTTCGTCGACCAGATCCATCAGGGGCGCATCATGACGTTGGCGTCCAACCGCGGCGCGGTGGAGCGGGCCGTGGCCGAGGCCGATCTGGTGATCGGCGCCGTGCTCGTCCCTGGCGGCCGGGCGCCCATGGTGGTGACCGACGAGATGGTGTCGGCCATGAAGAAGGGCGCGGTGATCGTGGACGTGGCCGTCGACCAAGGCGGCTGCGTGGAGACGACCCACGAGACCACCCACGACGATCCCGTGTACGAGGTCCACGGCGTGCTGCACTACGCGGTGGGCAACGTGCCCGGCGCCGTGCCCCACACGTCGACCTACGCCCTCACCAACGCCACGCTGCCCTACGTGCTGGACGTGGCCGAGCGGGGTGTGCGGGGCGCGGTCGAGCATGACAATGCCCTGCTGCCCGGCGTGAGCACGGTGGGCGGGCGGGTCACCAATGCCACGGTGGCCGAGGTCTTGGGCGACGAGGCCGTCGACCCCGTGGCTGCCCTGGCCTGACAGAGCGCGCAGCGCAGGAAAGGCCAGCCGCTACGCTGGTCGACATGGCAAGCGATGCAGCGTCTCTCGATGTGCGCGCCCAGTTGGAGGAGGAGCGGGACTCGCTGCGCGGCCAATTGGCCGAGCTGGGTGTAGGAACGGTCGGGGTCGACTACGACTCCAACTTCGCCGACTCCAGTCAGGTGACGGCCGAGCGGGGCGAGGCCGAGGCCCTCTCCGCCCAACTGCGCGAGACGCTCGACGACGTGGAGCACGCGCTCAACAAGCTGGACGAGGGCGCGTACGGCACGTGCGAGGAGTGCGGTAAGCAGATCAACCCGGCCCGGCTGGAGGCCAAGCCCGCGGCGCGGTACTGCATCGACTGCGCCTCCAAGCGCTAGCTGAACGCCATGCCCCGAGGGCAGCGCCTCGTCCTGGTCGCGCTGGCCGCCCTCGCCGTCTACGCCGTCGTGCACGGCAAGGTGCTCACCCAGGACCGGCTCCTGTTCTTCGCCGCCCTGGTCCCGTCGATCATCCTGCACGAGGTGTCGCACGGCGTGGCCGCCTTGGCGTGCGGGGACGACACGGCCAAGCGGGCGGGCCGCATCACGCTGAACCCGTTGGCCCACATCGACCCGCTGGGTTCGATCGTGCTGCCCGCCATCCTCATCCTCACGTCGGGCGCGGCCTTCGGGTACGCCAAGCCGGTGCCGGTGAACCCGCGGCGGATGCGCTCGCCGCGCAACCACAGTGTGGTCACGGCCTTGGCCGGGCCGGGCACCAACATCGTGCTGGCCGTGCTGGCCGCGGGCGTGCTGCACCTGGTGGGCTTCAACGACACGCTGGCCTCGCGCTTCGCCTTCGAGTTCGGGTTCGCCAACGTGATCCTGGCCATCTTCAACCTCCTGCCCATCCCGCCGCTGGACGGGTCGGCCATGATCGAGCGGGTGCTTCCGGCCGCGTGGTGGCCCCGTTACATGCGGGTGCGCCAGTACGGGTTCGCCCTGTTGTTCGTGGCCGTGTTCTGGCTGCCGCTCGACCGGGTGTTCGAGCCCGCGCTGCGGCTGTGGGCCCACCTGCTTCCGTGAGCGCGAGCGGCACACAGTTGGCGCGCATGGCGCCGGTCGCGCACGTGGGCCACTTGGCCCGGCGGTTCGTGGGCTCGCTGGCGTTGGGCGGGCCCAGCCCGCAGGACGAGGCGTGGGTGCTGTCGCTGCTGTCCGAGGCCGAGCTGTCGTTGTGGCGGCGGATGGACGGGCCCGATCAGCGCCACGCGGCAGGCGTGGCCCGACGGGTGTCGCGGTCGTTGTCGGAGCGGGCCGCGCTGGTGGCCGCCCTGCTGCACGATGTGGGCAAGGTCGAGTCGGGCCTGGGCACGTTCGAGCGGGTGGGGGCCACGGTGGCCCGGCCGTGGCGCGAAAGGCCCGTCGTCCCCGGGCGATGGCGCCGCTACTACGACCACCCCGCGCTGGGCGCCGAGCTGTTGGCGTTGGCGGACAGCGACCCGCTGGTGGTGGCGTGGGCCCGCGAGCACCACTTGCCGGCCGCCCGCTGGACCGTGCCTGCAGAAGTGGGCCGGGTCCTCAAAGCCGCCGACGACGACTGACACCGACCGCTGACGCCGACCAACCCGCAACCCGTCCATCTTTTCCACAGCACCTGCTGCTGTGGAAAAGATCGCGGGGTCAGCGGGGGAGGAGGCCCATGGCCGCCGCGGCCCGGGCGTAGGTGTCGGCGGCCATGCCCTCGGCCTTGGCCGCGCCCTTGTCCAGCACGGTGTGCACGTACGCGGGGTCGGCGGCCAGCGCCGCGTAGCGGTCCTGCACCGGTCGCAGATAGGCCACCACGGCCTCGGCCGTGTCCGCCTTCAGCGGCCCGTACTGGGTGTAGGACGCAGCCAAGTCCTCGACCGGAGTGCCGGTCACCGCGCCCAGGATGGTCAACAGGTTCGACACGCCGGGCTTGGCCTGCACGTCGTAGCGCACGTCGCCGCCGGTGTCGGTGACGGCCCGCTTGATCTTGCGCTCGATGTCCTTGGGGTCGTCGAGCACGTAGACGGTGCCTTGCGGTGAGTCGTGCGACTTGCCCATCTTCCCCGTCGGGTCCTGCAGGTCCATGATGCGCGCCCCCACCTTGGGGATGGACGCCTCCGGCACCACGAACGTGTCGCCGTATCGGTGGTTGAAGCGCATGGCCAGGTCCCGGGTCAGTTCGAGGTGCTGGCGCTGGTCGTCGCCCACCGGGACCCGGTCCACGTCGTACAGCAGGATGTCGGCGGCCATCAGCACCGGATACGTCAACAGGCCGGCGCGCGCCTCGCCCTCGCCCCCTTTGGCCGACTTGTCCTTGAACTGGGTCATGCGCCGCAGCTCGCCGAACGAGGCCGTGCACTCCAGCAGCCAGGTCAAGCGCGGGTGCTGGGGCACATGGCTCTGCACGAACAGCGTGCACACGTCCGGGTCGAGTCCCACCGCCATCAGCACCATGGTCAGCTCCAACGTGAGCGATCGCAGCGCGTCCGGGTCGACGTCGACCGTGAGGGCGTGCAGGTCGACGATGGGGAAGAGGGCGTCGGCGTCGTGTTGGTCCTCGGCCCAGAACCGCAGCGCCCCGAGCAGGTTGCCGAGGGTGGCATGGCCGGTCGGCTTCAGGCCGGAGAGCACGCGGGTCATCCACCTGAGGTTAGGTGGCCGGTATCCTCGACCCGATGGCTTATGACGTCGCGACCCCCGTTTTCGAGGGGCCGTTCGACCTCCTCCTGCACCTCATCACCAGGGAGCAGGTGGACCTCTACGAGATCTCCATCAGCCGGATCATCGACGCCTACCTGGCCGAGCTGGACCGCATGGAGAACCTCGATCTGGACGTGGCCACCGAGTTCCTCCTCATCGCCTCGACCCTGATCGAGCTCAAGACCCGCAGGCTGCTGCCCGGCCGCGACGACGTGGACCTGGACGAGGAGTTGGCCCTCTGGGAGGAGCGCGACGTCCTGCTCGCCCGCCTCCTGGAATGCAAGACGTTCAAGGACGCGGCCGACGTGTTGTCCCGACTGGCCGCGGCCGCCGACCGCTCGGTGCCGCGCCGGACGGGCTTGGAGGAGCGCTTCCTCAGCCTCACGCCCGACCTGTTGGCGGGGGTCACCCCGGCCAGGCTCAAGGACGCCTTCATCCGGGCCGTCACCCCGAAGCCGCCCGCCCGGGTGCTGCTCGACCACGTCGCCCCCATCCGCATCAGCGTGCAGGACGCGGTGGAGGAGCTGATCGACGAGCTGCCCCGCGTCGGCGTCATCACCTTCCGCCATCTCACCCAGGAGCTGGTCGAGCGGCTCGAGGTCATCGTGCGCTTCCTCGCCGTGCTCGAACTGTTCAAGGAGGGGTTGGTCGACCTGGACCAGGACGGCAACTTCGCCGACCTCACCGTCACCTGGCTGGGGGACAAGGCCGTGACATTGGAGTCGCTCAGCGTCGAGGAGTACCAGGGTTGAGCGGCGCGAAGGCGGCACGGCGCTGATGGCCAGCGAGGAGGAGCGGGCCATCGAGGCCATCTTGATGGTGGCCGAAGACCCCATCGAGCCCGGCCTGCTGGCCCAGCTTCTCGAGGTGTCGGTCGAGCGGGTGGAGGCCATGTGCACGGCACTGGCCGAGTCCTATGAGGCTGACGACCGCGGCTTCGCCCTGGTGCGGGTGGCGGGCGGCTACCGCTTCCAGAGCCACCCGGACCTGTCGCCCTACGTCGAGCGCTTCGTGCTCGAAGGCCAGAACGCCCGCATGTCCTCGGCCGCCTTGGAGACGCTGGCCATCGTGGCCTACAAGCAGCCCGTCTCCCGGGCCCAGGTGTCCGCCATCAGAGGCGTCAACGTGGACGGCGTCATGCGCACGTTGCAGGTCCGCGGCTACATCGAGGAGGTGGCGCGCGACCCGGGGCCGGGACAGGCCGTGCTGTACGGGACCACGCGCATGTTCCTCGAGAAGCTTGGCCTGGACACGCTCGACGACCTGCCGCCGCTCGGCGACTTCGTGCCCGGGCCCGACGTGGTGGAGGCGCTCGAACAGGGGTTGCGACCCGACGCGTGACGGCGTCGTCTCCTGACGGTGGACCTCCTGAAGCCGGGCGGCTGCCCGACGGCGAGCGGCTGCAGAAGACGCTCGCCCGGCTGGGCTTCGGCAGCAGGCGGGTGTGCGAGGACCTGATCGCCGAGGGGCGGGTCACGGTCAACGGCGAGGCCGCCGAACTCGGGCGCAGGGTCGACCTCGAACACGATGCCGTAGCCGTCGACGGGGTTCCCGTCGGCATCAAGCCCGATCTGGTGTACCTGCTGCTGCACAAGCCCCGCGGCGTCTACACCACGGCCCACGACCCGCAGGGCCGGCCGACGGTCATCGACCTCGTGCCCCAGCACACGCGGGTGTTCCCCGTGGGCAGGCTGGACGCCGACACCGAGGGCCTGTTGCTCCTCACCAACGACGGCGACCTCACCCACCGTCTCACCCATCCCAGCTTCGGGGTCGAGAAGGAGTATTTGGCCGAAGTCGACGGCTCGCCCACGCCCGCCGCCGTGCGCAGGCTGCGCACCGGCGTGGAGTTGGACGACGGGCCGACGGCGCCGGCCAAGGTGTCGACGGTCGGTTCATCGGGCTTGCGCATCGTGATCCACGAGGGCCGCAACCGGCAGGTGCGCCGAATGTGCGAGGCCGTTGGGCATCCCGTTCGCAGGCTGGTGCGCACCCGCATCGGGCCGCTCACCGACCGCAGGCTGAAGCCGGGGGAGTGGCGCGCGCTGACCACCGAAGAGGTCCGTGCCCTCGAAAGGGCAGCCGCACCCCGCCACTAGAGTCCCCGGGATGCCGCTCGCCGTCCGGGGCCTGCGCGGCGCCACCACGGTGGACGCCGACACCGCTGAACAGATCAAGGAGCGCGTCACCGCGCTGGTCGAGGCCATGATCGAGCGCAACGGGTTGGACAATGAGGACTTGGTGTCGGTCGTGTTCACCGCCACCGACGACATCCACGCCATGTTCCCCGCCACCGCGGCCCGGGCCGTAGGGCTGGGCGACGTGCCCCTCTTGTGCGCGCGTGAGCTGGAAGTCGTGGGCGGGGCGCCGCGCTGCATTCGTGTGCTCATGCACGTCTATACGGAAAAGAGCCGGGCCGAGCTCCACCACGTGTACCTCGAAGGGGCCCGCAACCTGCGCGATGACCTCCCCGACTAGGCGAGCGCAGGTCTGGGGCACCGGGCTCATCGGGGGGTCGATCGGCCTGGCCTTGCGCAGGCAGGGCTGGCACGTCACCGGCCGCGACCGCGACGAGGACAGGGCCGGTCGAGCAGTGGCGTTGGGCGCCCTCGACGCCACTGGTGTTGATGAAGGCGCGTCGATCACCTTCATTGCCACGCCCGTTTCGACGGTGGCCGACCTGGCCCGCGATGCGTTGGCGCGCGGCGGCGTAGTCACCGATGTGGGCAGCGTGAAGAAGCCCATCGTGGACGCGGTGAACAGCGCGCACTTCGTGGGCGGGCATCCGATGGCGGGCTCAGAGCAGGAGGGCGTGGACGGGGCCGAGGCCGACCTGTTCGAGGGGGCCACGTGGGTGCTTACGCCCACCGATCAGACCGACAGCGACGCGTTCATGACCGTGCGCTCGGTCGTCTCCTCGCTGGGCGCCAACGTGGTGGCCCTGCCCCCGGAGCGCCACGACGCGCTGGTGGCACTGGTGTCGCACGTCCCCCACCTCACCGCCGCGTCGCTCATGGGCCTGGCCGCGGAGCGGGCCGAGGAGAGCAGCGCCCTGCTGCGGCTGGCCGCGGGCGGGTTCAGGGACATGACGCGCATCGCGGCCGGGCACCCCGGCATCTGGCCCGACATCTGCGTCGAGAACCGCGACGCCATCGTCGACGCGTTGGACAGCCTGCTGGCCGCGTTAGGCGACGTGCGCTCGGTGGTGGCGGGGGCGGACCGCGACGGGCTGCTGCGGATTCTGGAGCGGGCCCGCGCCGCGAGGGTCAACCTGCCGTCGCGTGCCGTGCAAGCCGAGGCGTTGGCCGAGCTTCGAGTCCCGGTGCCGGACCGGCCTGGCGTCATCGCCGAGGTGACCACGCTCGCGGGGGAGCTGGCCGTGAACATCTACGACTTGGAGATCGCCCACTCGACCGAAGGCGACAGGGGCGTGCTCGTGCTGGTGGTCGACGCGGCCGCGGCCGACTTGTTCCGCGGCGCGCTGTTGGCCCGCAACTTCAGGGTGTCCGTCACTCGGCTCGGCGCGTGACCGACGCTCGTCTCGCATTGGCGGAACTCGCCGTCGAGCCGTTGGCTGGGCCGCCGCACGCGGTGGTGCGGGTGCCGGGCTCCAAGAGCCTCACCAACCGGGCCTTGGTGTGCGCGCTGTTGGCATCGGGCCGCTCGGTGCTCACGGGTGCCCTCGACGCGGACGACACCAGGGCCATGGCCGAAGCGGTGGCCCGGTTGGGCGCGGCCGTGGCATGGGAGGGCACGACCATCACGGTGGACGGCACGGGCGGGGAGCTGACCCCCGGGCCTTTGACCCTGCACGTGCGGGACTCGGGCACGTGCGCGCGGTTCCTGGCGCCGGTGTTGGCGTTGGGGCGCGGGCGGTACGTGCTCGACGGCAGCGAGCAGTTGCGGCGCAGGCCCATGCGGCCGATGGTCGAGGCCCTGCGCTCTCTGGGCGTGGAGGTGCAGGGCGACTCCCTTCCGCTGACCATTCTGGGCACAGGCTCGCTCCTGCCATCCGAGGTGGCGGTGCCCGGAGGCGTGTCGAGCCAGTTCATCAGCGGGCTCTTGCTGGCCGGTGCGCGCGTGCGGGCCGAAGGCGACGTCGTCTCGCGGCCCTACATCGAGATGACCGAGCACGTGCGGGCCGCGTTCGCCGGACAGGGCACGGACTTCGCCATCGAGCCCGACGCCACCGCGGCCTCCTACTTCTACGCCGCGGCCGCCATGTTCGATGGCGGGTCGGTGGCGGTGGAAGGTCTGGGTCCGGACTCGGTGCAGGGTGACATTGCCTTCGTGGATCGGTTGGTCGAGATGGGGGCGCGCCTCGACGGCCAGAACGCCTTGGTGGGCACCGGCACCTTTCGAGGGATCACCGTCGACCTGCGGGACACGCCCGACGTGGCCCAGACCCTGGCCGCCGCGGCCGTGTTCGCCGACGGGCCGACGACCATCACCGGCATCGGGTTCGTGCGGGGTCACGAAACGGACCGCATCAAAGCCGTGGTCACCGAGTTGCGCAGGCTCGGGTTGCAGGCCGACGAGGCCGACGACGGCTTCACCGTGCACCCGGCCCCACCCCGTCCCGCCCTGGTCGAGACCTACGGCGACCACCGCATGGCCATGGCCTTCGCCCTCATCGGCCTCAAGACGCCCGGCATCCGCATCAAGGACCCTGGCTGCGTGGCCAAGACCTTCCCCGAGTTCTGGTCCGTGCTCGACGGCCTCCGTCGCTAGGGTGCCCGCCGTGCGCGTCATCGCCATCGACGGCCCGGCGGGCTCGGGCAAGTCGACCGTCGCCCGCAGGCTGGCCGAGCGCCTCGGCCTCGACTACCTCGACTCCGGTGCCATGTACCGATCGGTCGCGCTGGCCGCCCTTCAACAGGGCGTCGATCCTCATGACGCCGATGCGGTGGCCGCGTTGGCCCCCGGCGTGGTGGTCGAGTTCGGCGACGCGGTGCGCACGCCCGAGGTCAATGCCATCGTGAGCGCGGTGGCGGCCGTGCCCGCGGTGCGGACCGAGTTGGTGCGCAGGCAGCGGGAGTGGGCCGACGAGCACGGTGGCGGTGTGGTCGAGGGCCGCGACATCGGGACCGTCGTGTTCCCGCACGCCGAGTTGAAGGTCTTCCTCACGGCCAGCGCGCACGAGCGGGCCCGGCGTCGGGGCGACGAGACGGGCGAGCAGGACTATGACGTGGTTGCCGCCGACCTGGCCCGCAGGGACGACCTCGACTCCACCAGGGAGACGTCGCCGTTGAAGCCCGCGGAGGACGCGTTGGTGATCGACACCACCGGCCGCCCAGTGGACGACATCGTCGACGAGGTGGTGAGGAAGCTGTGAGCCCCGCGCCCGTGGTGAACGTGGCCGCCGCGCCCGGCCGGGGTGAGCTGCTGCTCTACCGCATCGTGCGGGGCATCGTGGTCGGCTTCTGCAAGCTGTTCTGGCGGGTGCGCTTCGACGGCTTGGAGCACGTGCCCGCCCGCGGGCCGTTCGTGCTGGCGCCCGTGCACCGGTCCAACGTGGACACGCCGTTGGTCGCCGGGGTCACGCGCCGGCGGATGCGGTTCATGGGCAAGGACTCGATGTGGAAGATCAAGCCCATCGGCAGGCTGTTCAGTGCCCTGGGCGCCTTCCCCGTGCACCGCGGGACAGTGGACAGGGAGGCCTTGCGGCGGACGATCGAGGTGTTGCAGGCAGGCGAGCCGGTGGTGATCTTCCCCGAGGGCACCCGTCAGTCCGGGCCGTTGGTGCAGCCGCTGTTCGAAGGGGCCGCCTACGTGGCCGCCCGCACCGGCGTGCCCGTCGTGCCCGTCGGCATCGGCGGGTCGGAGCAGGCCATGCCCAAGGGGGCCAAGATGCTCAAGCCCGTCAAGGTCCACATCGTGGTGGGCGAGCCGCTGGTGCCGCCACCGCTGGGCCCGGGCGAGCGGGCGCCGCGACGGGTCGTGCACGAGATGACCGAGGACCTGCACGCCCGGCTCCAGGCCCTGTTCGACCAGGCCCAAATCCGCGCCACCCGGTAACCCCCACCCGGTAACCCCTCCATCTTTTCCACAGCAACAGGTGCTGTGGAAAAGTCGCGGGGTGGGAGGTGCGGGGCGGTTAGAAGGTGCTGGGGCGGGCGAAGACCTGGCGGATCAGGGGCTCGAAGTGCTCGAGCGGCTCGGTGGCGTAGGCCGGGTCGAAGCTGGTCTGGTCCCACTCGTCGGCGAACCGCTCGGCCAGGCCGAACCAGGCCTCGCCCCGGTACTGCTCACGGGCATTCGGGTCCTTGCCGAAGTGGGCGTAGTAGTGACGGCCCTGGAAGTCCTGATGGGCCCTGATCATCCAGTAGACCTCGTCGCGCACATACGGTTTGAGGATCTCGGCCGCGATGGCCGGATGGTTGGGGATGGAGACGGCCTTGCCGATGTCGTGGCACAGCGACGCCGCCACCACCTCGGTGTCGGCCCCGTCCCGCTCGGCCCTCGTCGCCGTCTGCAGGCAGTGGGTGAGCTGGTCGGTGGCGAACCCGTCGACGACCTCGCCCAGACTGCGCAACAGCATCAGCACCCGCTCCGCGGCCCGCCCCTGGTTGTTCAGGTGCTTCACACCGATCTCGGCCCACTGCGCCGCCGTCGACTCGTCCATGCGGGTAAACGTCATGGCCCCAGTCTCGCGGCTTTGGACGTGTTCGGCGAACGGGCTGGGAGAACGGGCGGGGCAACGGGCGGGGCGAACGGGTTGGGTTACCTGGGGAGGCCGACCAGGTCGTCCAGCACGTCGCTGGCCGCGACCTGCCGGTCGTCGGCCAAGGCCGGGTCCTTGGGCAGCGGCCCGAACAACGAGAACGTCACCGCCGCGGCGGCCGCGTCGAGCAGCCTTCGCAACTCGGGCGGCGGTGGGAAGTACTCGTCCTCGTCGGTGACCTCGACCAGCGTCACGCCATGGGCGGGCGCCAGGCGCGAGACCACGTCGCGCACCAGTTCCTCCGGTGCCGACGCCCCCGCGGTCACGCCCACCACGCCCGACAGGTCCGTGGGCAGTTCATCGGGACCGTTGACCCGCAGCACGCGGGCCGCGCCGCTGGCCCTCGCCACCTTCTCCAAGGCGACGGTGTTGGACGAGTTCGACGAGCCGATTACCACCACCGCGTCCGACTGCGACGCGATCTCCTTCAACGCCGACTGTCGGTTGGTCGTGGCGAAGCACAGGTCCGATCGACCGGGCATCCACATCTGGGGGAATCGGTCCTGGGCCGCGTCCCGCACGCCGAACCACTCGTCCTGGCTCAACGTGGTCTGAGCGAGGAACGCCACCGGCGTCTCCGGCGCCAGGTCCAGCCCGGCCACGTCCGACTCGCGCTCCACCAGCCGCACCGCGCTGGGCGCCACGGCCATGGTGCCCAGCGCCTCGTCGTGGCCCTCGTGGCCCACATAGATGACGGTGTAGCCCTTGCCCGCCCGCACCTTGACCTCGTGATGGACCTTGGTCACCAGCGGGCAGACGGCGTCGATCACCACACCGCCCTTGGCCCTGGCTGCGGCCACCACATCAGGCGCCGAGCCGTGGGCCGACAGCATCAGCGGCGCCCCAGCGGGGACGCGGGCCACGTCGTCCACGAACACCACGCCCAGGCGCCGGAACCGGTCGACCACGACCTGGTTGTGGACGATCTCGTGGTAGCAGTACACCGGCGGCTCGAAGACCCTGACCATCCACGCCAAGGCCTTGATGGCCATCTCCACGCCCGCACAAAAGCCACGCGGCGCGGCGAGCAGGACGCGGTCGACGGGCACGATCCCAGGCTACCGGCGCCCCGTCCCTTCACCGCCCCGTCGTCTCCCGCTTCTCGTCAGGACCAGTTCGGTATGCCGAACTCAGGCTGACAAGAAGGGCGGGGGGAGGGCAGGCCAGACGCGAGAGGGGCCATTCGCCCTATTCTCTTCTCCTATGTCGCTGCCCCGTTTGGTGGCCGTCGACCCCATGTCGCCGGCCGCCCGGGCCGGCCTCCAGCCGGGCGATGAGATCGTCGCCATGAACGGCCAGGCTCCTCGGGATGTCATTCAGTATCGCTTGCTCGCGGACGAACCCGTCCTCGAGCTCGACGTGGCGCGGGGCGGCCTCCAGATCACGCTCACGGTCGAGAAGGACGCCGGCGAGCTGTTGGGCGCCGAGGTCGAGTCCGCCCTGTTCGACCAGGTGCGCACGTGCGACAACCACTGCGAATTCTGCTTCATTTACCAACTGCCGCCCGGCCTGCGAAAGAGCCTGTACTTGAAGGACGACGACTACCGACTCTCGTTCCTGTACGGCAACTTCACCACCCTCACCCGGTTCACCGAGGCCGACTTGGAGCGGGTCGTCACCGAACGGCTCTCGCCCCTCTATGTCAGCATCCACGCCACCGACCCGGAGACCCGCGTCCGCATGCTGCGCAACCGCCGCGGCGGCGTGAGCTTGCGCTGGCTGCGGGCCCTGCTCGACCACGGCATCGAGGTCCACGGCCAGGTCGTCGTGTGCCCGGGGGTCAACGACGGGGACGTGCTGCACGACACGCTGGCCGGCGTGCTGGACGAGTATCCCGAGCTGGCATCGGTCGCGGTCGTGCCCTTGGGCGTCAGCCGCTACAACAACGAGTCGGCCATGCGGCCTCACACCCAGGCCGAGGCCGAGGTGGTGGTGGACGCGGTGGAGGAGTGGCAGGCCGCCTTCCTCACCGCATTGGGACGACGGGTCGTGTTCGCGGCGGACGAGTACTACCTGCTGGCCCGCCGCCCGTTCCCATCCGCCGACACCTACGAGGGCTTCCCCCTCCATGAGGACGGCATCGGCATGGCCCGGGCCTTCGAGGCCGCCTTCACCGGCCAGAGCGACGTCTCCCTCGCACCCCAAGCCGGGTTCTTCGCCTGGTCGGACGCTGCGTATCGCGGTCCTCGCACCGACGGCCAGGTCGTGTTCCGGCCCCGGCCGAAGAGGGATGCGCCGGTCGCAGTCTTGACCGGCGTCTACGGCGCTGAGGTGCTGCGCCCGCTGCTCCCCGAGCACGTGCGGGTCGTCCCAGTGCCCAGCGAGTTCTTCGGCGGGAACGTGGGAGTGACCGGTCTCATGGTGGGAGCAGACATTCTGAGAGTGCTTGCTCACGAGCCCGAGGGCCACCGCTACCTGCTGCCCGACGTGTGCCTGTCACAGGGCCGCTTCCTCGATGGGACCACGCCCGCGGACCTGCCCCGGCCGGTCGAGATCGTGGCCACCGACGGCCTGTCCTTGCGCAAGGCGCTGTCCGCGTGAGCACGGTGCGCAGTGCCGCCGTCGGACAGCCCGTCGTGGCCATCGTGGGCCGGCCCAACGTGGGCAAGTCGACGCTGTTGAACCGGGTCATCGGCCGACGCGAGGCCATCGTGGAGGAGAAGCCGGGCGTCACCAGGGACCGCAAGCCGGTGGACGCCGAATGGAACGGACGGACGTTCACGCTCGTCGATACCGGTGGATGGCTGGACACCGAGCACGCGTTGGACCGCCAGGTCAGCAAGCAGGCCGAACGGGCCATCGCCGATGCCGACCTGGTCCTCATGGTGGTTGACGTCACCGTGGGCGTGACCGACGAGGACGAGCGGGTCGCCCGCCTCCTGCGCCGGTCGGGCAAGCCCGTGATGCTGGTCGTGAACAAGGTCGACTCCGAGCGGCGCGAGAGCGAGTCGTGGGAGTTCACCCGCCTGGGCCTCGGCGACCCCTACGCCATCAGCTCCCTCCATGGCCGAGGGACGGGCGACATGCTCGATGACGTGGTGGCCCGCCTGCCCGAGCCGCCTGCCGACCGTGAGAGTGGCCACTTCCACTATCAGAGTGACCACTCTGATAGTGCTCACACGGACGGTGATGAGGACGAGCACGAGGCCGCGGCCGTGGCCATCGTGGGCCGTCCGAACGTGGGCAAGTCCACGCTCTTCAACCGGCTCATCGGCGACGAGCGCTCGGTCGTCCACGACATGCCGGGGACGACACGCGACACCATCGACACCGTGGTGGAGACGGACGAAGGACCGATCCGCTTCGTCGACACCGCGGGCATGCGCCGCAAGTCGCGCATCGACGAGGGCACCGAGTACTACTCGCTGGTCCGGGCCCTGCAAGCCATCGACCGGGCCAATGCCGCCGTGTTGGTGATCGACGCCACCGAGGGCGTGACCCATCAGGACCAGCGGCTGGCCGAGCGGGTGGACGCGGCGGGCAGCCCGGTAGTGATCCTGCTCAACAAGTGGGAGCTGCTCGACGCCGAGGCCCGCGCCGACGTCACCGTGCAGATCGCCGACCGGCTGTCGTTCCTCGGCTACGCGCCAGTGCTGAAGGTCAGCGCCAAGACCGGGCTCGGCGTGCACAAGCTGCTGCCAGCCTTGCAGCAGTCGATCACCGCCTACCACCGGCGGGTGCCCACCGGCGAGTTGAACCGGGTTGTGCAGGAGGCGCAGGCGGCCCACCCCTCGCCCGGTGGGCGCATCCTGTACGCGACCCAAGGGGCCATCGACCCGCCGACGTTCACCCTGTTCACCAACAAGCCCCAGCCCGCGCCGTATCTGCGTTACATCGAGCGCAAGATCAGGGAGCACTTCGGGTTCGGGCCCACGCCCATCAAGCTGCGCGTGCGCAGGCGGGCGGGCTAAGCGCATGGTCTCGACCGTCATCGTCATCGTGGTGGCCCTCGGCTGTTTCGCGGGCACGGTCGTGTGGAGCCGGTCCGCGCTACGGCTCGGCCGGGCCTGTCAGCGCATCGAGCAGGACCTGGCCGCCGTCCCCATGCGGGGCGAGAGCCCGGCCGCCGAGCTGGCCCGCTCCGACTTCCGCAAGGAGCTGCACACCGCAATCCTCTACGGCCTCCTCACGGTCGTCATCTTGTTGACCGGCTTGTCGGAGAACCTGTCTGACCGGGTGGCGTTCGACGCCTTGCGCCTGTTGCTGCTGGTGCCGGTGGTCGTCTCGCTGATCAACGGTCGGCGATTCCTCGACGAGGCCCGCCAGGCCGAGGAGCGGTTCCTGATCGAGCGCCGGGCCAAGGAGGTGGCCACCCAGGAGGTGAGCGCACCCCTCGCGTGGGCCGCCCGTTTGGCGCCCGCCGAGTTGCCGCCCATTGAGGGCTTCGAGGTCGGTCGCGTGTACGAGCCGGGGTCCGGCGCCATGGCGGGCGACTTCTACGACCTGTACCACACGGCCCCGAGCAGGCTGGCCGCGGTGATCGGCGACGTCGCGGGCCACGGCATCGAGCCCTCCATCACCGCGTTTCAGGTCAAGTACCTGTTGCGTGTCTTTCTGCGTGAGTACCGCGATCCTGCGCAGGCCTTGGAGGAGTTGAACCTGGTGCTGTCGGCCAGCGGACGGCCCGAGGACCTGGTGTCGCTGTGCGCGGTGGTGTTCGACTCCGCTGCCGGGTCGCTGCGGTTCGCGTCAGCGGGCCACCCGCCCGCGTGGATCTGGCACGACGGCGAAGTCCGCCCCCTTCGTTCCACCGGCCCGCTGCTGACGCTCGACCCGAAGGGCACGTACGTGAGCTATGAGTTCCCGCTCAATCCAGGCGACGTCGCCCTGCTCTATACGGACGGTCTTTCCGAGGCCAGGGCGGGGGAGCAGTTGTTCGGCGAGGACCGCATCGCGGCCATGCTGCGGCGCGATCCCGGTGAGGACCTGACGACGCTGTGCAAGGGTTTGCTCGAGGCGGCACGCGACTTCGCCACCGCCCCCCTGACCGACGACATCGCCATCCTCGCCATTCGGAGAACCTGAGGCCCATGCCCGCATCCGCACTTGCATCAGCACCGGCAGTCATTCACCGAGCAGCACCGGCCGACGACCGGCACCACGCATGACGGAGGACATCGCCAGGGCCACCGAACGGGCCTTGCAGGGCAACCTGGCCAAGGAGCAGGAGAAGCTGGCCCGGCAGAACAAGCTCTTCGTGCGCGATCGGCTGGCCCTGTTGTTGGACGAGGGATCGTTCGTCGAGGACGCCCTGTTGGCCAACGCCAACGCCCCCACGAACGACCTGCCCGCGGACGGCGTGGTCACCGGACGGGGCATGGTCGACGGCAGGCCGGTGTGCGTCATGGCCAACGACCCCACGGTGAAGGCGGGGTCGTGGGGGGCGCGCACGGTCGAGAAGATCGTGCGGCTGACCGAGTACGCGCTGGCCCACGAGCTTCCGGTGTTCTGGCTGGTCGACTCGGCCGGGGCCCGCATCACCGATCAGGTGCAGCTCTTCCCCGGGCGGCGGGGCGCGGGCCACATCTTCTACAACCAGGTGCGGCTGTCGGGCCGCGTCCCGCAGATCTGCTGCCTGTTCGGCCCGTCGGCCGCAGGGGGCGCCTACATCCCCGCGTTCTGCGACGTGGTGTTCATGGTCGAGGGCAATGCGTCGATGTACCTGGGCTCGCCCCGGATGGCCGAGATGGTGATCGGCGAGATCACCACGTTGGAGGAGATGGGCGGCGCCCGCATGCACTGCTCGGTGTCAGGGTGCGGCGACAACCTGGCCGCGGACGACGCCTCTGCCATCGAGATGGCCCGGTGGTACTTCTCGTATCTCCCAGGGTCGTGGCGCGAGGACCCGCCCGTGGCTCCCGCGGGCAAGCCCGTCACCACGCTGACCGCATCGATGATCCCCGAGCTCGACACCGAGGGCTACGACGTGCGCCGGGTGATCGACGCCTTGGTGGACGAGGGCTCCTTCTTCGAGGTGAAGCCGCTCTTCGCGCCGGAGCTGGTGATCGGGTTCGCGCATGTGGAGGGCAACCCGGTCGGCATCGTGGCCAACAACCCGATGGTGAAGGGTGGCGTGCTGTTCACCGACTCGGCCGACAAGGCGGCCCGCTTCATCTGGAATTGTGACGCCTTCAACGTGCCGCTGATCTTCCTGTGCGACGTGCCCGGTTTCATGGTGGGCACCCAGGTCGAGCGCGAGGGCATCATCCGACACGGGGCCAAGATGATCACGGCCGTGTCCGAGGCCACCGTGCCCAAGGTGTCGGTGATCCTGCGCAAGGCGTACGGCGCCGGGCTGTACGCCATGGCCGGACCGGCCTTCGAGCCGGACGCGTGCATCGCGTTGCCGTCGGCCAAGATCGCGGTGATGGGGCCGGAGGCGGCCATCAACGCGGTCTACGCCAACAAGATCGCGGCCATCGAGGGCGAAGACGAGAAGGCCGCGTTCGTGGCCGAGCGACGGGCCGAGTACGAGGCCGACGTCGACCTGCTCCGACTGGCCGCCGACCTGGTGATCGACGCTGTGGTGCAGCCCGAGTCGCTGCGCGACGAACTGGTCCGGCGGCTGGCGCTGGCGTCGAGCAAGGGTCGGGCGTTCAGCGAGCGGAGGCACGGGGTCCCGCCCGTATGACGGCGGGAGCCGACTCGGTCGATGTGCGCGAGGTGGGGCCCCGCGACGGGTTGCAGGCCGAGGCGCCCATCGCGGTCCGGGACCGAGTGCGTTTGATCGCGGCGCTGTTCGACGCAGGCGTCCGCCATGTCGAGGCCTGCTCGTTCGTGTCGCCCAAGGCCGTGCCATCGATGGCCGGCGCGGCCGAAGTGGTGTCCGCGCTGCGGCCGCCTGCCGATGCGCGAGTGGTCGCTTTGGTGCCCAACCTTCGGGGTGCGGAGTTGGCCGGCGACGCGGGCGTGCGCGAGCTGTCGGTCACGATCAGTGCGTCGCCCGCGTACAACGAGAAGAACGTGCGCATGTCGGTGGACGAGTCGGTCGAGTCGATCGCGGCGATCGCCAAGCTGGGCATGCCCGTCGATGCGGTCGTTTCGTGCGCATTCGGGTCGCCCTATGAGGGCGACATCGCCGTGGCCGCGGTGGCCGAGTTGGGCCGGCGGCTGCTCGATGTCGGCGCGGCCACCTTGACCCTGGCCGACACCACGGGCATGGCCACGCCCCGGCGCGTCGAGGAGGTGTTGGCCGCGACGGGGACCGACGTCGGCCTGCACCTGCACGAAACCCGCGGGACCGGGCTGGTGAACGCGTATGCGGCATGGCAGGCGGGCGTGCGCCGGTTCGACACGTCGGTCGGCGGCCTGGGCGGCTCGCCGTTCGCGGCAGGGGCGGCGGGCAACCTGGCCACCGAGGACCTGGTCCACTTGTTGGACGACCTCGGCGTGGTGACGGGCATCGACTTGGACCGGCTGTTGGCGGCCAGCGGGTTGGTGGCATCGCTGGTGGGGCACGCCGTGCCGAGTCGGGTGGCCGGCGCCGGGCCTCGGACCCGTCTGGCTCCGGCGTAAGTCGCGGCCGGTTGGCCGCGGCCGGTTGGGCGCGGCCAACGCCCGTACACTCGGCCGGTGCCGTGGTGCGACGAGTGCAGTCGGTACTGGAGCCCGGTGTCGGTGCGCAGCGCGACGTGTCCTGCGTGCGGGGGCGAGTTGGAGGGCGCCGCCGTCCGCGAGGACGTGCCCAAGGTGCCGTGGCACTTCACCCTGCTGCTCGTCGCCCTGGGCCTCTACCTGTCGTGGCGGTTCGTCCAACTCGCCCTCTGGCTGGCCCACCGCCTCTAACCCCCAACCCCCCCGCCCCCCCGCCCCCTGGCCGCCCGCCCCCCGCCCGGCCTGGACCCACCCGCCATTCCGTTCTGGGCACCTTTTCTTGTCCCAGGGCGAAGAAAAGGTGCCCAGAAGCGGGGAGGGGGCGGACGGTGCGGGCGGCTAGCATGGGCGGCTTCGGGCTGTGGCGCAGCTTGGTTAGCGCGCTTGACTGGGGGTCAAGAGGTCGGGAGTTCAAATCTCCCCAGCCCGACCAGCAAAGGTCAGCTCAGAGGGCGCCCATATGGGCGCCCTCGTCGCGGCGGGCCGTCGATTGCTGACGGGTCGACCCGACGGCAGCGTCGGAGGCCCGTGCGGCCGGTGCATCCGACTCGACCGGCACGCCGCACTGGGTGGACCGTTCTGCAACAATCATGAAGTGTTGGGGGTCGAGCGGTGACCGGGGTTCGGAGTCGATGGTGTCTCGGCCTCATCGTTGCCGTTATGCAGTTCCTCGGTGTACGCGCCGCCCCAGCGGGAACGCCGCCCGCGAAGTCGCCGAATTTCACGGACTGCTCTGTGCCCGACCCCGGGTTTCCTATTTCGAAGGCAGCCCGATGTGGACGGTGAAATCGGATTTCGGGAACTACTGCCTTGGCGACGAGCCCTCGCCGGACGCGAGCTTCGCTTGGGGCTCCGTCAACGCCACTCCGGGACCACGGCGGAGGGTCAGGCCGGTTGTACGCGCACGACGGCCGGCGACTGCTATGGCGTGAGCGGCTCCACGTCCCCCCGCCGAGTTCTACCCGTTCACCTTTACCGTCTGCGTCCGCGCCACGGCCCACGGCTACGCCGTATCGGCCAATCAGATCAGGCCCACGGCCGTGTTTTCTGAAGGACCGGGCTGCGTCGAGACGTGCCCGCCGCCGGGCCATTGCGTCCAGCCCGATGCCGCGAGGCGAGAGCGATGACCGTCCGAGGCCGCTGGTCCGCGTCCGCTGCGGCCGCGGCCGCCCATATCGCCGTCGCCGTCGTGCTGCTGACGATCGGCGCGTGCAGTGACCGCTCGGGCCCCGCGGCCACGGGCGGACCTGGCGCCCGCGACGATGCCCTGTCTCCGTCCACGGGCACTGCCGGCTCCGACGTCTCGGCGCCGAGCCCGCCCGCGTCACCGTCATCGCCGGGCGGAAAGCGTTCGGGCTCGTCGGCAGGCTCGTCAGGCGCGGCAGGCCGGGCCCAGTCGGCAGGGACAGGCTCTCGCCCTGCGGCGTCGGCCCAGCCGCCCGCGTCCCGGTGCACGGGAGTGGCGGACGCCTCCAGCCAGGCGGGCCAGTCGTCCTACCCCGAGTTCCACTCGCTCGCCGACTCGCCCCACGACGAAGCGCTCGCCTGGGACGGCCTGTCCACATGGTGGAGTTGCCGCCCCCTTTTCCGGGCGCCGGCGCCGTTGGGCACGATCGAGCACGACTATGCCTGGAGCATCGCAGGCGGTTCTCGGGGCGACCCGGCCACGGCGCCTTCCGCCGCCCTGGTCGTCTACGACACCCGCCGGGCCCCGGTCGAGACGAACGACCTGATCGGCGTCGTCCGTGGCGGCGGCTACGCCATCGGCCATCACCGCTTGACCAACCCACCGTCGATGACCCCGCCCGCCACGGCCACGTCGGTCGACTTCGGCCCCGGCCCGGGCAAGCAATGGACGATGGATCTCGGCGACGGCTCGGTGATCCGCTTCACCCGATGGGAGTTCGCGGGCCAGGCGCTCGTCGTCTACACCTCGACGGCCTACGCCACCGACGCCGACGTGCGCGCCTTCGTGGGCTCTATGCGCCAGGTCTGACCGGCGGCCCCCGCCGGCGAAAGCAGGCGGCGGGGGCCGGGTCATTCCCGAAGGCCAGCCCCCGCCGCGGTTCTGGCTTCGGGTACGTTCCCGAACCGGCCTCGGCCTACACGCGCCAACTCCGCACAATTGTGAACACGGCCCGTCCGGGCAAGGCCATGACGGACGGGGCGTGACACATGGCGCGCTTGCAACTGGGATACATGGGTACAACACCAGACAGCGCCCGAGTCCACCACCCCGTGGCGCGTCCGACATCCCCAACCCCCCAGGGAGATCCATGAGCAACCCCATCGACGACCGCGCCCCGAGCGTGTTCGAAGCCGTGAAGGGCAAGGCCAAGGAGGTGGCAGGCGAGGTCTTCGGCAACGACGACCTGGCCCGCGAAGGCAGGCTCGAGCAGGAGAAGGTGGCGGCCGAGAAGGACGCCGTCGAGCAACGGGCCGAGGCGGCCCAGCACGAGGAGCGGGCCGAGCTGGAGGCAGCCAGGGCCCGCAACGAGGCCGAGCGAGACCGTCTGCGCGCCGAGCAGGAGCAGCGGGTGCGCGAGGAGCAGGTCGAGCAACAGCGCCAGCGGGCCGAGGAGCGAGCCGAGCAGGAGGCCCAGCGCCGAGAGTCGGCCGTCGACATGCAGGCCGAGGCCCGCATGAGTGCGGCGGAACGGGCCGAGGCCGACGCCGAGCGCCTGCGCATCCAGGCCGAGGCCAAAGCCCGGGCCGAGGAGCAGGCGGCGCAGGCCGCAGTGGCGACCGCGGCCACCATCGACGATGCCCTCGACACCACCCGCTGAATGAACGCATACACGATCGCTGAAAGGACAGCCATGAACCTCAGAGCACTCACCATCAGATCGGTGCCCCGCCGCGTGCTCGACACGCAGCTTCGTCTGGCCCGAATCCCGCTCGACGCGCTCGAGCGGGCCACCCGCCCCGAGGACCCCGCGCTGTGGGGGCCGAACGTCGCCTTCGACGCGGCCGAGGCCACCATCCGCGACGCGGTCGGGACGGTGTTGGGCGACAGCACCCTGCGCCAAGAGGCCGCGCTCCAGCGGGCCAAGGTGCAAGAGCTTCGGGAGGCGGCCCGCCGCCTGGCCGACGCCGAGCAGACCCGCCGCCAAGGCGACGCCGAGTACCAGGCCCGCCTCGAGCAGGCCGAACGGGACAAGGCCAAGGCCGAGCGCGACGCCCAGCAGCAAAAGGCCCGCATCGAGCGCGACCAGGAGCAGGCCGCCCGCCAGGTCCGCGAGGAGACGGCGCGCAAGGAGGCCCAGGTCCGCAAGGCGGCCCAGGCCCGCGAGGACCGCATCCGCAAGCAGGAGACGGCCAATCGGCTCGACGCGGCTGCGGCCGAGGCCAAGGCCCTCGATGCCAAGCAGGAGGAGTTGGCCATCCGCGAGGAGGCGGCCCGGCTCGACCAGGCCGCGTCCGCGGTGCGCACCCGGCGCAAGACCACCTGACGGCCGAGACCACCTGACGGCGAAGACCACCTGACGGCGGGGAACTGACGGCGGGCTGGGCGGTTTGTAACCTTCGTCCGTGGACGACGTTCCCGAGACGCGTTACGCGCGCAGTGGCGACGTCCACATCGCGTACCAGACGATGGGCGACGGCCCTCTCGACCTCGTGTTCGTATCGGGCTGGGCCAGCCACGTGGCGGGCATGTGGGAGGGCCGGTGGCTCGCCCGCCCGTTGCGCAGGCTGGCCGCCTTCAGCAGGCTGATCGTGTTCGACAAGCGCGGCACCGGGTTGTCCGACCCGGTGCCGCCGCGCCACCTGCCCTCCCTCGAAGAGCGGGTCGACGACGTGCGGGCCGTGCTCGACGCCGTGGGTTCGAGCCGGGCCGCGCTGTTGGCCGTGAACGAGGGGAGTGCGGTGGCGCTGTTGTTCGCCGCCCTTCACCCCGACCGCACCGCGGCGCTCGCCCTTGTCAACGCCAGCGCCCATGCGCGCCGTGACGACCAGACACCATGGGGCATCCCGTCCGAGGCCATCGAGCAGCGGACCCAGGCGCTGCGCGAGCGATGGGGCGTGGAGGCCACCCTCGGCCCGCCCGACCAACTGGCCCCGAGCCTGGCCGCCGACGCCGATTTCGTGCGCTTCTACCGCCGCTATCAACAGCTCTCGGCCAGTCCGGGCGTGGCCGCGGCATTGGCTGCCACGACCTTCACCGACGATGCCAGGGCCATCCTCCCGATGGTGCAGGCCCCGACCCTGGTGCTGCACCGGTCAAGCGACTGTGTCATCACGACCAGCCACGGCGAGTACCTGGCCGCCAACATCCCCGGCGCCCGATACCTGGAGCTGCCGGGTGCCGACCACCTGTGGTTCTCGGGCGACACCGACGAACTGGTCGACGAGGTGCAGGAGTTCCTCACCGGCGTGCGCAGGCCGGTGAGGGCCGAGCGGGTCCTGGCCACCGTCCTGTTCACCGACATCGCCGACTCCACCCACCTGGCCGCCACCCTGGGCGACGGCCGATGGAATGACCTGCTCGAGGAGCACCATGCGCTGATCCGCCGTCAGCTCACACGCTTTCGCGGCACCGAGGTCAAGACCACGGGCGACGGGTTCCTGGCCACCTTCGACGGTCCGGCCCGCGCCATCCGCTGCGCCAGCGCCATCCGTGACGGCGTGCGGTCACTGGGCATCGAGGTGCGGGCGGGCGTGCATGCGGGCGAAGTGGCCTTGCACGGTAAGGACTTGAGCGGCATCGCCGTGCACATCGGCGCCCGGGTCACCGACTTGGCCAAGGCGGGCGAGGTGCTCGTTTCCTCCACCGTGCGCGAGCTGGTGGCGGGCTCGGAGATCGACTTCGTGGACCGGGGCGAGCACGACCTGCGAGGCGTGCCCGGGACGTGGCGGCTCTATGCCGTGGAGCGCTCGTAGAGGAACCGGCTCTGCGACCGGAGGAACTCGACGATCATCTCCGGCGCCTTGGCAGGCGAGCCCGCGTCGAACGGCGGCTGCGGGTCGTACTCGATGCCGAGCTGGATGGCTTGCGCGACCTCGTCGCCGGCGATGCGCGCCACCAAGGTCAAGGCCATGTCGATACCGGCCGACACGCCCGCGGCAGTGACGACCTTGCCGTCGAACACGACCCGCTCCGACGTGGGCTCGGCCCCGAACTGGCGCAGTTGCTCCAAGGCCAGCCAGTGCGAGGTGGCCCGCTTGCCTTCGAGCAGTCCGGCCGCGGCGAGGATGAGCGAGCCGGTGCACACGGACGTGGTCCACGTCGACGTGGCGTCGACGGCTCGGACCCAGTCGAGCACCTCTTGGTCGCGCATGGCCTCGTCCTGGCCCGGCCCGCCGGGCACCAGGAGGATGTCGGCCGCGGCCACGTCGGCCAGGGCCGCGTCGGCGGTCACGGCGAGCCGGCCGGTGTCGGTGCGGACCGGGCCCAGCTCCTTGGCTGCGAACGTGACGGTGGCACCGGGAATGCGGGTCAGCACCTCGTAGGGGCCGACGGCGTCGAGGGCGGTGAAGCGGTCGAACAGCAAGATGGCGATGTCCATGACAGTTCCTTTCTGGGAAGGGGATGAGGGATCAGGGCCTGGTCAGGCCGACAACGGCGCCGCGCTGTGGAAGCGCCTTCGGTACTCGGCGGGGGAGAGGTGCAGGGCGCGGGTGAAGACCCGGCGCATGGTCTCGGTGGTGCCGAATCCGCAACGGCGGGCCACGGCGTCGACGTTCAGATCCGTCTCCTCCAGCAACCGCCGGGCCACTTCAAGGCGCACCTGCTCGACGTAGCGGGCGGGCGTCACCCCGATCTCCTGGCCGAAGGTGCGGGCGAAATGGCGCTCGCTCATTCCTGCTTGGACGGCCAGCGCGGCCACCGACAAGTCGGCGTCGGGGTGTTCCGCGATCCAGCGCTGCACATGGCGCAGCCCGTCGTGTTCCGCGAACTGGGCGGACAACTGGGCGCTGAACTGCGACTGGCTTCCCGGGCGGCGCAGGAACAGGACCAGCCTGCGGGCGATGGCCAGGGCCGCATCGCGCCCCAAGTCCTCCTCCGCCAGCGCGAGGGCCAAGTCCATGCCCGCGGTAACGCCTGCCGAAGTCCACACGTTGCCGTCGCGCGTGTAGATGGGGTCCCGGTCGACGCGCACGGCCGGATAGCGCGCGGCCAAGGCGTCGCACGCAGACCAGTGGGTCGTGGCCGTGCGCCCGTCGAGCAGGCCGACTTCGGCCAACAAGAACGCGCCCGAGCACACCGAGGTCACCCGGCGGGCCCGTCGGGCCAGCCGGGCCACGCCGATGAGCAGCCGCGGGTCGCGTAGGGCGCCGGGCGTGCCCGCGCCTCCCGCCACGACCAAGGTGTCGACCGCGTGCCGGAACTGGCTCACGGCCATGTCGGGCATGAGCACGAGGCCGCTCGACGTGGGACATGGCGCCCCGTCCACGGTGACGAGCGTGATGGCGTAGGCGTTCCGGCCCGCGTGCTCGTTGGCCGCGGCGAAGACCTCCACCGGCCCGGTGACGTCCAGGCTCTGAACGCCGGGGAAGGCGACAACGACGACATGACGAGCGCGCATGGGTCTGATTGTGCATGCCCCGGCCGATGGCGGCAATGACGAATAACCCACGATTCCTGCCACGCCTCCGGCGGCCCTTCGGACGACCGGGAAGAATGAGGCCATGATCCGCATGGGCCTTCAGATCCCGAACTTCACCTATCCCGGCGTGGCGGTCGAAGACCTGTTCGAACGGGTGGCCGACATCGCCGTGACCGCGGAGGAGTCGGGATTCGACTCGGTGTGGGTCATGGACCACTTCTTCCAACTTCCGCTGCTCGGCCCGCCCAGCAACGAGATGTTCGAGGCCTACACGCTGTTGGGCGCGCTGGCGGCCCGGACGCAGCGGGTACGGCTCGGCACCATGGTCACCGGTGTGACCTACCGCAACCCGGCCGTGCTGGCCAAGACGGTCACCGCCTTGGACGTGATCTCGCGGGGCCGGGCCATCTGCGGCATCGGTGCGGCCTGGTTCGACGTGGAGCACAGCGCGCTGGGCGTGCCCTTCCCCTCGACCCGTGAGCGGCTGGATCGGCTCGAGGAGGCGGTGCAGGTGCTGCGGGCCATGTTCACGCAGGAAGTGGCGACCTTCGACGGGCGGTACTACTCGATCGCCGAGGCGTTCAACGCGCCTCGCCCGGTCAGTCCCGGCGGGCCGCCCATCCTGATCGGCGGCAGCGGCGAGAAGCGAACGCTGCGCCTCGTCGCCCAGTACGCCGACGCCTGCAACATCTTCGGCTCGCCGGAGCACGTGCACCGCCTGGTCGGCGTGTTGGAGCAGCACTGCGCAGACGTGGGCCGCGACCCGTCGGCCATCACGAAGACGCGGTTGAGCACGCTGGTGCTGGGCGAGTCGAAGGAGGCGGCCGACGCCAAGTTCGCCGACATGCTGTCGGCCCGCGGCATCGACCTGGCCGCCCTGCCCGAAGAGATGAAGCAGGACATCCGGGCACGCGTCAACGTGGGCGGGCCGGACGAGATCGCCGAGCAGGTGCAGGAGCTGCTCGATGCCGGGCTCGACGGGCTGGTGTTCAACATGCCCGATGCCCACGAGCTAGACAGCGTGCGGTTGGCGGGCGAGGTGCTTTCGAAGGTCTTGCAGTAGTCGACGTCGCCGTCGACGTCGGCGCCGCGGTTCACGCCCCCGGCGACGGCGGCGCCGAGCCCATCTGGGTGCAGTCGACCACCGCCTCGGTGGTCATCTACGCCCAAATGCCCGGTGGCCGCGAACGTGTCCGCAAGACTGCGCTCCCATGGTCGCGGCCGAGCCCCGTCGCCCGAGGAGCCGGGCGGGCGCGGCCGTGGCCGCCATGGCTCCGACTGCTGGCGCGTTCGTCGTGGCCCTGGTCCTCGGGCTGGTGGCCCTGGCCCACGCCCACCCGTTCGTGGTGGGCGACGAGCCCCATTACGTGGTCATGGCGTCCAGCCTGGTCCACGACCACGACCTCGACCTGGCGAATGACTACGGCGGCCTGAAGGGCGGGTCGAGCCGGGCCTTTCCCACGATGGCCCCCGACATCCACGCGTTCCACTATCGAGCCGGTGGGCCGCTGGCGCCGGTGCACGGCCCCGGCATGGCCGTCCTGCTGGCCCCGTTCATCGCCGTGCGCGAGACGATGTACTCGGCCCGCGTGGGAATGGTCGTGATGTTCGCGGCCTTCGCCGCGGCCCTGCTGTCGCTGTTGCGAGCCCTCGCAGGCAGACGCTCCCTCGCCGCCGTCGTCGTGTGGGCCTGCGTCATGGCCGCGCTGCCGGTCGTCGTGTTCTCCTTCGAGGTCTATCCCGACATGCCCGGCGCCCTGTTCGTCGCGCTGGCCCTGCGAGCCCTCGTCAGTCGCCGCTTCACTCCGCTTCACGCGTTGGCCGCAGGCTTGTGCGCGGCGTGGCTTCCGTTTCTCCATGTGCGCTTCGGCATCCTGGCCGTGCCCCTCGTCGCCGCGGCCGTGGTCCGCTCGGTGCGGGCCGCGGGCGTGGACTCCTGGACCGCGCTTGGCTCGGCCCGACGCCGCACGGTCGTCGGCCATGCCGCCCCCGCGGCCGTGCTGTTCCTCCTGGGGATGGCCGCTTTGGCCGCCGTGTTCGTCCACCTGTACGGCAGCCCACTCCCCGGTGCGCCGTATCGCATCGAGCCGTTCCTGTCCGACAACCGCTTCACCCTGCTGAAGGCCTACCGGTTCGGCTTCGGCTCCCTGCTCGGCTTCAGCAGCGGCATGATCCCGTACGCACCGGTCTTCTGGTTCGGCGTGGTCGGGGTGGCCGCGTTCACTCGCCGAGTGGGTTGGCGCCTGGTCGCCGCCGTCGGCGTCGTGGCGGCCGCATATCTGCTCGTGGTGGGCGGCCACGGACCGGTTGTCAACGCGTTCCCCGGTCGCACCATGCTGGTGTTCCTGCCCGTGCTGGCCATCGGGATGCTGGGCGCGGTGCAGTCGTCGCGCACCGTTGCCGTGGCCGTCGTTCTCACCGCCGCAGTGGGCGCGGCCGTCAGCTATCAAGGCGTGCGCCACTTGGAGCTGGTCTACGACGTGGCCGAGGTTCGGCTGCCCCTGGAGCGGCGGCTGGCTCCGGCATTCCCGTGGTTCTCGGTGCCCGCGGGCGGCGTCACGGCCCAGTTCGAGTTGAGCAAGCTGGAGCGCACGACCGGACGGGTGTCGTCCGAGGGCGGTACCGAGGCGGTCGAGGCTGAGCCGACCACGAATGCCGCCGGCCTCTTGGCCCGCACCCCGCCCTTTCGAGTCCGGCCCGGCATGTACGACGTGTCGTTGGTCTTGACGACGCCCGCGCCGCAGCCAGTGCCCGAACGAGTGCTCGACGTCCAGGTGCTGCGGTCCTTTGACGGCGTCGTGTACGCCCACAGCACGGTGTGGTCGGCCGACGTCCCGGTCGGCGCGCCGTGGCGGATGCGGTTCATGGTGCCCGACCTCCAGCAGTTCGAGATCCGGCTCGACTACACGGGCGCGGGCTCAGTGCGGGCCACCCAGGCCGTCGTCGGGCCGGCAGGCACGGGGCCGCTGCCCATCCGAACCGCGGACAGCGACCTGGCCCTCACGGTGCTGTGGCTGGGCATGACCGCCGTCGCCATGGCCCTGTTCGCCCGTGCTCGCCCGGCTCTGGAGGACATGCCCTGCGGAAACGACAGGCCATGTCCTCCAGTCGGGGAAGAAGCGAGTGAGGGCCGAGCGGGTGCGGGCCAGCCGGCGGCATCCAGCGCCACTTACACTCCGGCTCCGTGACGGAGGAGCAAGCCGAGGCCCAGGGCGAGGATCGGCTGCTCACCATCCCCAACGCCGTGTCGATCGCCCGGCTGTTGTGCGTACCCGTCTTCCTCTACCTCCTGTTCGGGCCCGACCCGCCGCATCGCGTCGCCGCCGCCTACCTCCTCGCCGTGCTCGGCATCACCGACTGGGTGGACGGCTACGTGGCCCGCCACTTCAACCAAGTCAGCACCCTCGGCAAGATCCTCGACCCGGCCGCCGACCGCATCATGCTCGCCACCGGTGTGGCCGCCATCCTCATAGACCGGGCCGTGCCGCCGTGGATCGCCATCGCCGCCATCGTCAGAGAGGTGGTGGTGTCGGTCGCCGTCGTCGCCCTCGCCGCGGCCGGGGCCAGGCGCATGGACGTGCAGTGGGCGGGCAAGGCGGGCACGTTCGCGCTGATGGTGTCGTTCCCGCTGTTCCTCGGCAGCCACGCGCCCGACCTGTGGTGGCACAGCACGGCACGCGTGCTCGCCTACCTCACCGCCATCCCCGGCCTGGTCCTCGGCTACTACGCGGCCATCACCTATGTGCCCCTCGCACGCACTGCTTTGAGGGAAGGGCGGGTAGGGTCCAGGGGGTGAAGGCCGTGATCATGGCGGGCGGCGAGGGCACCCGCCTGCGTCCGCTGACCAGCAACCTCCCGAAGCCGATGATGACGTTGGCCAACCGGCCGATGATGGAGCACATCGTCCGGCTGTTGAAGGACCACGGCTTCGAGGACATCGTGGTCACCGTCGCCTTCATGGCCAACGTGATCCGCACCTACTTCGGCGACGGCTCCGAGTTCGGCGTGCGCATGGTCTACGCCACCGAGGAGTCGCCCTTGGGCACGGCGGGCAGCGTGCGCAACGCCATGGACGAGTTGGACGAGCGCTTCCTCGTCATCAGCGGCGACGTCCTGACCGACATCGACCTGTCCGCCATCGTGCGCTTCCACGAGGACAAGGGCGCCCTGGCCACCATCGGCCTCAAGGCCATGGAGAACCCACTCGACTTCGGCATCGTCATCACCCACGAGGACGGCTCCATCGAGCGCTTCCTCGAAAAGCCGACGTGGGGCCAGGTCTTCAGCGACACCATCAACACGGGCATCTACGTCCTCGAACCGGAGATCTTCGACTTCATCCCCGAGGGCAGGCCGGTCGACTTCAGCGGCGAGGTCTTCCCCGCGCTGTTGGAAGCGAAAAAGCCGCTGTACGGGTATGTGGCCGACGGGTACTGGGAGGACGTGGGCACGCTCGAGGCCTACGTCACCGCCCATCACGACGTGCTCGACGGCAAGGTCGAGATCGACGTGCCCGGCTTCCGGCTGGCCGAAGGCGTGTGGCTGGGGGAGGGGGCCGAGGTCGACCCCGGTGCGCGCGTCGACGGGCCTGTCGTCATCGGCGACTACTGCCGGGTCGACTCCGGCGCCCATCTGGCCCAGTACACCGTGCTCGGCTCGAACGTGCGCGTCGGCGCCGACGCCTACCTGGAGCGCGCCGTCGTCCACGACAACGTGTACCTCGGACCGGCCGTGCGCCTGCGGGGCTGCGTGGTGGGCCGGTCGTCCGACCTGCGCCGCGGCGCGCGCTGCGAAGAGGGCGTGGTCCTGGGCGAGGAGTGCTTCGTCGGCGAGCACGCCGTCATCAACCCCAACGTCAAGGTGTACCCCTTCAAGACGGTCGAGGGGAACGCCATCATCAACTCCTCGATCGTCTGGGAGTCACGCGGCGCGCGCAACCTGTTCGGCCGCCTCGGCGTGTCCGGCCTGGCCAACGTGGACGTGACGCCCGAGCTGGCCGTGCGCGTCGCCATGGCCTTCGGCACCACCCTCAAGAAGGGCGCGACCGTCACCTGCTCGCGCGATTCGAGCCGCGCCGCCCGCGCCTTGAAGCGGGCCGTGATGGTGGGCCTCAACGCCACCGGCGTGAACGTGGCCGACTTGGAGCTGGCCACCATCCCGGTGACCCGGTTCGAGGTTCGGACCTTCAGAAGCCAGGCGGGCATGACCGTGCGCCTGAGCCCGGACGACTCGCAGTCGGTGATCATCCGGTTCCTCGACTCGTCCGGGATCGACATCACCGAGACCATGCAGCGCAAGGTCGAGCGCCTCTTCTACCGCGAGGACTTCCGCCGGGTGTTGGCCTCCGAGATGGGCGACATCGGCTTCCCGGCCCGAGCCTTGGAGCACTACACCAACGCGCTCATGACCTCGGTCGACGGCGAGGCCATCAAGGCCGCGGGCTTCAAGGTCGTGCTCGACTACGCGTACGGCTCGGCCAGCTTCGTCATGCCCAACGTCTTGGCCAAGCTGGGGGCCGATGTCCTGGCCGTCAACCCGTACGCGTCGACGGCCGGAGTGGCCACCTTCGACCGCTGGGCCGCGGCCACGCGTGTGGGCGACTTGGTGCGGGCGTCGGGCGCCCACCTCGGGGCCGTGTTCGACCCCGACGGCGAGCACGTCCTCTTCGTGGACGACTCGGGCCACGCGCTGAGCGACGACGACGCTCTGTTCGTCCTGCTGTCCCTGGTGTGCCAGACCCAGGAGCACCCGCGCGTCGCCGTGCCCGTCGCGGTCAGCCGGTGTGTGGAGGACATGGTCGCCCGCAACGGCGCCGAGCTGGTCTGGACCAAGCTCTCGACCGCCCATCTCATGGAGGTGGCCAACACGCAGAGGGTCACGTTCGCGGCCAGCCAGGAGGGGGGCTACATGTTCCCTGCCTTCTTGCCCGCGTACGACGCGGCCGCCACCTTCGTCCACGTCCTGCACATGCTGGCCGCCACCGGCCTTCGCATGTCCAAGATCGCAGCCACCGTGCCCCGAGTCCACGTGGCCCACGAGACCGTCCTGACCCCGTGGGAGCAGAAGGGGATGGTCATGCGCACGCTGGTCGAGCGCAACAAGGACCGCGAGCTGGTCTTGGTGGACGGGGTGAAGATCCTCCACGAAGACGGCTGGGCCCTCGTCCTGCCCGACCCGGAGGAGCAGATCACCCACGTCTGGGCCGAGGCAGGCACCGACAACGAGGCCAGGTCGCTCGCCCAGGAGTACGCGCGGCGAATCCGGCAGTTGATGCGCTGAAAGACCCGATGTGCATCGGCGCCCCTCGCTCGTGCTGGCCGCGGTGTTCGTGGTCCTCGGGTTCCTGCTCGTGACCGCAGTGGCGTCGGCGCGCGCGGGCCAGAAGCAGGCCCAGCCCCGCAAGACCCAGTTGGTGAAGCTCATCCAACAGCGCCGCTCGCAGGTGGCCGGGCTGGACAAGGACGTGCGTAAGCTCCGGGCCGAGCTGGTGGCGGCCCAGCGCAACGAGAGCAGGCGCAGCAGGCTGGACAGCGAGCGGGCCAAGCGCCTGGCCGACCTAGCCCAGGCCGCGGGCACGACCGCACTCACCGGCAAGGGCCTCGAGGTCCGACTCTCCGACTCCGACAAGAGGCCCGCGGAAGCGGACCAGACGGGTGCCTATCGCATCCACGACGCCGACCTGCAACTGGTGGTCAACGCCTTGTTCGCGGCAGGGGCGGAGGCGGTGGCCGTCAACGACAGCCGCATCGTGGCCACCACGCCCATCCGGGCCGCGGGCGACACCATCGTCGTCAACTTCCGGCCTCTCAGCCCGCCCTACACGGTCGAGGCCATCGGCGCGAACGCCAAGGGCTTCGGCGCGTCCGAGATCGCCAAGCGGTTCAACCGGTGGGAGCGACTGTTCGGCCTCGGCTTCAAGGTCAAGGAGACGACGGTGGCCGTGCCCGCCTACACCGGCCGGGTGGCCATCGCCACGGCCGAGCCCACCGCCGCAGCCACGAGCGGGGCCGGACCCGCAGGACAGGGGAACTGAGATGCTCGCCCTGTTCGGCCTGGTGGTCGGCGCGCTTGTCGCCTTCCTGCTTCGACCCACCGTGCCCCAGGACCTCAGCCGCTATGTGGCCATGGCCGTGGTCGCGGCCATCGACTCGGCCCTGGGCGGCACTCGCGCCTATCTGGAACGGACCTTCAACGACCGCGTCTTCGTCATCGCCTTCTTGTTCAACGCGGCCCTGGCCATCTTCTTGGTCTGGATCGGCGACCAGCTCGCCGTCGACCTGGCCACTGCGGTCGTGGTGGTGTTCGGCGTGCGCATCTTCCAGAACCTCGCGGCCATCCGCCGCCGGGTCTTCGGAGGCTGAACGCGGTGGCGGCCACCGCGATCGGCCCTCGCCTGCGGGCCGCGGCCACCGGGCCCGTGTTCGTGCTCGCCGTCGCGGGGATGGTCGGGTTCCTGCTCGTGTCGCAGTTGCGCGGGACGCAGCGCTTCTCGCAACGGCTGGCGGCCGAGAACGAGGGCGACCTCGCCCGCATCCTCGCCGGGCTCAACACCGAGGCCGACTCGCTGCGCGACGAGATCGGGACCTTGAAGCTCCAGCTCCTCGACCTGGAGACCAGTAGTCGAAACGACGAGACCGCGGCCAAGACGGCCGACGAGCAGTTGCAGGCTTTGCAGGTGCTCGCGGGCACGGTGCCGGTGAGCGGCCCCGGCATCTCGCTCACCGTCGACGATCCTGCGGGCAACGTGGGCTACGACACCGTCATCGACATCGTGCAGGAGCTGCGCGACGCGGGGGCCGAGGCGGTGGCCGTGAACAACCAGCGCGTCGGCGTGGCGTCGTCGTTCTCCGAGAAGGACGGCAAGGTCGCCCTCGACGGCACGCCGCTCACCACCACCTACCACGTGACCGCCATCGGCCCGTCCGAGACGTTGGAGGGCGGGCTCAAGATCCCCGGCGGCATCCTGGACACGCTCGCCGCGCTGAAGGACGTGCTGGTCGACCTCCAGCGCTCGACCCGGCTGGACCTGCCCGCCTTGGCCCGGCCACCGGCCTTCCGCGTGGCGCGTCCGGTAAGTTCCAATCCATGAACGTCCCCGACGACCTGCGGTACACGGCCGACCACGAGTGGGCCAAGCTCGAAGACGGCAAGGTCAGGGTGGGCATCACCGACTACGCCCAGGACGCCTTGGGCGACGTGGTCTTCGTCCAGCTTCCCGATCCGGGCACCACGATCGAGTTGGGCGCCACCTTCAGCGAGGTGGAGTCCACCAAGTCCGTGTCGGACATCTACGCCCCGGTGGCGGGCACCGTCATCGAGGTCAACACCGAGCTGGCTGACGCCCCCCAACGCCTCAACGAGGACCCGTACGGCGAAGGCTGGATCTGCGTGATCGAGCCCACCGACCTGTCCGGGTTCGAGGCCATGATGGAGCCCGACGCCTATCGCAAGCTGATCTCGGACTGAGTGGACGGAGCGGCGTGGCCGGAAGCGTGAGCGGGGTCTTCTGCAACAAGTGCGGGCACAAGAACCCCGTGTCGTCGAACTTCTGCTCGTCCTGCGGCGCCCCTTTGGAGCACGCGGCGGGGGAGGACACCACCATCACCTTGATCCCGGCCGACACCGGTTTGGACACGCCGGAGGAGGAGGTCACCGTCAGCATCGACGACCTGCCTGAGGGCACGGGCATCCTGCTGGTGCGGCGCGGCCCCAACGTCGGGTCGCGCTTCGTGCTCGAAGGCGAGGTCACCCGGGCGGGCCGCCATCCCGACAGCGACATCTTCCTCGACGACATCACTGTGTCCCGCCGCCACGCCGAGTTCGTCCGCCAGGGCAGCGGCTATGTGCTGCGCGACACCGGTTCGCTCAACGGCACCTACGTGAACCGCGAGCGCATCGAGGAGACGCCGCTGGGCAACGGCGACGAGGTCCAGATCGGCAAGTTCAAACTGGTGTTCGTGACCGCGGCCGGCGAGGGTTGAGCGGGACCGGCGTGGGCGAGCGGGCGTACCTGTCGATCGGGGAGGTCCTCTCCCTGCTCAAAGACGAGTTCCCCGACGTCACCATCTCCAAGATCAGGTTCCTCGAGAGCCAGGGCCTGTTGGACCCGGAGCGCACGCCTTCCGGCTATCGCAAGTTCTACGACGCGGACGTGGACCGGCTGCGCTGGATCCTGCGCCAGCAGCGCGAGCACTTCCTTCCGCTGAAGGTCATCAAGGGAAGGCTGGGCGGCGAGGAGGACGGGGCGGGCGAGGCCATGCCGCTGGCCGACGGCGAGCCCGCGCTTGGCGCCGCGCCGGCTGCACAACAGGTGCGCTACGAGGGGTCGAGGGGGCTGACCGAGACCGACATGGCGTCGGCTTCGGAGCCCGCATCGGCGACGGGGCCTGCATCGGAGCCTGCCAGTGCGCCGGAGCCGACGCCGGCCGCGCCGACGCCAGCCGCGGCGCCCACGGCCCGTCGACCGGTGGTGCCTGTCTTCATGGACGAGCCCACCAGCGCGGCCAACCTCACGCTGGACGAGCTGGCCCAGTCCAGTGGGCTCACCCATGCCCAGGTCCGCGAGCTGGAGGCCTACGGCCTGGTGACCGGGCGCATCGTGGGCGGCAGCAACTACTTCGACGATGAGGCCTTGGCGGTGGCCCAGTTGGCCGCCGGGTTCATGCGCTTCGGCGTGGGCGCACGGCATCTGCGTGCTTTCAAGAGCGCGGCCGAGCGCGAGGCGGGCCAGTTCGAAGCCGTGGTGCTGCCGCTGTTGAAGCAGCGCAACCCGCAGGCCCGCCAACAGGCGCTCGACACGCTCGAGGAGCTGTCCAAGCTGGCCGAGGGACTGCGGTCGGCGTTGTTGCGACAAGCCCTGCGCGACCTGGCCGGCCACTAGCCGGCTTGCCCGTGGCCCCTCGGGTCCTGATCCCGGCTGACGTGCTCCAGGCGGGCGTGGCGCGGCTGGGTGCCGAGGTGTCGGCCGACCATCCTGACGGCGTGGTGCTCGTGTCCGTGTTGAAGGGCAGCGTCCCGTTCATGGCCGACTTGGTGCGGCGCGTCTCGGTGCCGGTGGAGGTCGACTTCCTCGCCGTGTCCAAGTACGCGGAGGGCACGGGCCGGGTGCGCATGGTGAAGGACTTGGATATCGACATCTGCGGACGGCCCGTCGTCGTGGTCGAGGACGTGGTCGACACCGGGCTGACCTTGACGTGGCTGCTCGGCGTGCTGCGGGCCCGTAATCCGGCGACGCTGCGGGTCTGCGCCTTGTTGGACAAGGCCGTTCGCCGCATCGTGCCCACGCCGGTGGACTATGTCGGCTTCCAGGTCGAGGACGACTTCTTGTTGGGCTACGGGCTCGATTTCGCCGAGGTCTATCGCAACGTGGACCACGTGGTGGCGGGCGATTTGGCCGCGCTGTCCGGGGACAGAAGCGCACATGTTGAGGATCTGTATCCGGGGTAGGGTTCGGCCCATGGTGGAGATGCAGCTCCATGCTGTGCGGGTGGAGCTACCGACCAACAACCCGGTCGTGCTCCTGCAAGAGGTCGGCGGCGCCCGCCGCACCCTGCCCATCTTCATCGGCCCGGCCGAGGCCACCGCCATCGCCTTCGCCCTTCAGGGCGTGAGCACGTCGAGGCCCATGACCCACGACCTCATGCGCGATGTGCTCGTGGCGTTGGGCGTGACGTTGGAGCGCGTCGTCATCACCGAGTTGCGCGAGGGAACGTTCTACGCCCAGCTTCACTTGGCCCAAGGTGGCCGCAGCGAGGTCATCTCCAGCCGGCCTTCGGACGCCATCGCCTTGGCCGCCAGGTTGGGCACCTCGATCTACTGCGAGGACGACCTGATCGACGCCGAGGGCATGGTCATGCCCGCCGACGACTCGTCGGAGGACGAGGACGACGGCGACCCCGAAGAGATCGTGGACCAGTTCAAGATGTTCATCGAGAACGTGCGTCACGAAGACTTCACCTCCTAGCCCGCGAGCCCGCCCCCCTCGATCTTGGCCACAGCACCTGCTGCTGGGGACACGCGCGGGAGGGGGGCGTTGACGGGGTGGGGCGGCCGTCGTACTGTGTGACTACACGCGCGTAGTTACGCGCTGGTACTTCGGTAAGCGAGCGGTTGCGCTCAGGAGAGGACTTCCCCATGTCCGAACAGGGCTATCGCGGGCCCCAGGTCTGCAAGATCGTCGGGATCACCTACCGCCAGCTCGACTATTGGGCCCGTACCGACCTGCTCAAGCCGTCGATCTCCGACGCCCGGGGGAGTGGCACGCAGCGCATCTACTCCTACACGGACCTGCTGAAGCTCAAGGTCATCAAGCAGCTCCTGGACTCGGGCCTGTCGTTGAAGAAGGCCCGCGTCGCCCTCGACGTGCTGTCGCAGTACGGCGAGGACCCCGGCTCGGCCAACCTGGTGATGGCGGGCAACCAGCCCGTGTTGGTGCGCAGCCAGGACGAGATCGTGGACCTGGTGCAGCGGGGCCAGGGCGTGCTGTCGCTGGTACTTCCACTGTCCGGCGTGGTCAAGGAGTTGAACGCGGCCATCCTCGAGTTCGCGCCTCCGGTCGATGTCGAGGGTGAGGGTGAGGGTTCCGCCGACGCCGCGCCCGACGACAACGCGACCACGGACATCCTGAAGGCCGGGACCGGGGGGTAGTCCTGCCCCAGGAGCCGGTGCAGCCCGAGCTGCCGGAGCGGCACGACCCTCCCGATCTGCCTCATGCGGCGGTGCGCTTCGCGCACAATTCCGAGCGGCAGTTCGCCAAGCTCCTCGACTTCTACGGCATCGCCTGGGAGTACGAGCCCACTGAGTTCGTCTTGGAGTGGGACCGCCAAGGCCAGCCCGCCCAAGCCTTCCGACCCGACTTCTACCTTCCGGCCTACGACCTGTTCATCGAGATCACCACGCTGAACCAAAAGCTCGTGACCAAGAAGAACCGCAAGGTCCGAAGGCTGCGCGAGCTGCACCCCGAGGTCAACGTGAAGGTCTTCTACCAGCGCGACTACCTCAACCTGTTGGTCAAGTACGGGTTGGAGGCGCCCTCGCAACTGGCCCACCAGGGCATCGACGACGTCGAGCCCCGCCCCTTGCCCGACCTGCTCGACACGGCCTGACCGCCGACCGCCCGGCGCTGGGCTTCGCGCTCGGCCCGCGCTCGTCAACGCCTCAGCAGGCCGTTGCCGATCCGCTGGCCGACGAGTGCGGATACCCGTTCGCGACGGCGTGCCGGGCCGGTGGCCCGGTTCACATCACAGCGCGGGCCGACCCCTAGGATCGGCGCCGGATGACGCCTCCCGACGACCTCCGCCACAGCCCGCTCGACGCGGCCCACCGCGCCCTCGGCGCCAAGCTCGTCCCCTTCGGCGGGTGGGACATGCCATTGAGCTATCCGAGCGGCACGCTGTCCGAGCACCGGGCATGTCGCACCGCGGCGGTCGCTTTCGACGTGAGCCACTTGGGCACGGTCCGCGTCACCGGGCCTGACGCCTTCGAGCATCTCAACCGCACCCTCACCAACGACCTGGCCAAGATCGGCCCCGGCCGTGCGCAGTACACCCACCTGCTCGATCAGGCCGACGGCTCCGTCCTCGACGACATCATCGTGTGGTGGGTCGACGAGCACCGCTTCGACGTCATGCCCAACGCGTCGAACACGTCGCGGGTCATCGACGCCATCGGCGGAACCGATGTCACGGCCGAGCGGGCCATCATCGCCGTACAGGGCCCCACGGCCAGGGCCCGTCTGCGCGAGGTCGCTCCCGACGCGGCCGCCGTCGGGCGCTTCCGCGTGGCCGAGTTCGACTGGCAGGGCACGCCGTGCACGGTGGCGGGCACGGGCTACACCGGCGAGGACGGCGTTGAGGTGGCCGTGCCCGCCGACGCGGCCGACTCGTTCTGGCAGGCCGTCCTCGACGTGGGCGTGGAGCCCGCGGGCCTGGGCGCGCGCGACACGCTGCGACTCGAGGCAGGACTGCCTTTGCACGGGCACGAGCTGGGGCCCGGCATCACGCCGTTGCAAGCGGGCCTGGGCTGGGTGGTGGCGTGGGACAAGCCCGCCTTCCACGGCAAGGCCGCGCTGGAGGCCGAGCGGGAGCGGGGCGTGAGCCGCAAGCTGTACGGCGTGCTGGTCGAGGGCCGCCAGCCACCGCGCCAGGGCTACACCGTGCTGGTCGATGGCAAGCCCGCGGGCGAGGTCACCAGCGGCAACTTCTCGCCCATGCTGGGCTGCGGAATCGCCTTGGCCTTCTTGCCTCCCGAGACCGAGCCGGACACGGCCGCGGCCGTCGAGGTCAGGGGCAAGCCCGTGCCTGGCCGCATCGTGCGGCTGCCGTTCGTCGCCAAGAAGAAGGGTGCCTGAGGTTGGGCCACTACGTCCCCCATACCGATGACGAGCTGGCCCGCATGCTGGCCTTCATCGGCCTGACCTCGCTGGACGAGCTGTTCGACGCCGTGCCCCAAGCCATGCGCTTGGCGGGCGGGCTGGACCTGGCCCCAGGCCTGTCCGAGTTCGAGACCCTCGACGAGATGGAGCGGCTGGCCGGGCGCAACAATGCGTGCGGGCCGGATCTGGTGTGCTTCGCGGGCGCGGGCGCGTACGACCACGAGGTGCCTGCCGCGGTGAAGCGGCTGGCCTTTCGATCCGAGTTCGTCACCGCCTATACGCCGTACCAGCCCGAAGTGGCCCAAGGCGTGCTCCAGACCCTGTTCGAGTACCAGACCCTCATCGCCCGGCTGTCTGGCGTGGAGGTGGCCAACGCCTCGCTGTACGACGGGGCCAGCGCCTGCGTGGAGGCGGTCAACCTGGCGGTGGCCGCGACCGGCAGCCAGCGGGTCCTGCTGTCCCAGGGCGTGCATCCCACGTGGCGCGAGGTGGTGCGCACGTTCGCCCAGGGGACCGGCCACGAGATCGTGGAAGTCCCGCTCGCCAATGGTGTGAGTGACTGGTCGCACGGTGCGAGTGACCACTCTGAGAGTGCCGGCGCGGTGGTGGTGCAGTACCCCAACCACCTGGGGTGCATCGAGGACCTGGCCCAGGCCCGGGCCGTGGCCGACCGCATGGGCGCCTTGCTGGTTGTCGCCTTCGACCCGGTGGCCATGGGTGTGCTGAAGACGCCGGGCGCCTACGGGGCCGACGTGGTGGTGGGGGAGGGGCAGCCCTTCGGCACGCCGCTCTCGTTCGGCGGCCCCTACTTGGGCTTGTTCGCCTGCCGCATGGAGCATGTGCGGCGCCTGCCCGGACGCCTGGTAGGCGAGACGGTCGACACGGTGGGTCGCCGCGCGTACGTGACCACGCTGCGCACGCGCGAGCAGGACATCCGGCGGGAGAAGGCGTCGTCCAACGTGTGCACGAACCAGACGCTGATCGCCGTGGTCTGCGCCATCCAACTGGGCTGGCTGGGAACGGGCGGACTGCGCGAGCTGGCCCTCCGCTGCGCCCGGGCCACGCGCTACACCCGCGAGTCCCTGCTGGCCATCGACGGGGTCCAGCCCGCAGCCGACGCCCCGGTGCTGCGAGAGTTCGCGGTGCGCACGCCGGTGCCCGCCGAGACCATTGTGGAGCGGATGGCCGACGAGGGCTTCTTGGCAGGCGTGCCGCTGGCCGAGGAGTACGGCGGCGGGCTGCTGGTGGCGGCGACGGAGCGGCGGACCAAGGACGAGATCGACCGGTACGCAGGCGCGTTCGAAAAGGTGATCCGATGAAGGCGATCCGATGAAGGCGACCCGATGAAGGCGACGAGCATCCCGTTGATGGGCCGGGCCGAAGAGCCCACGCTGTTCGAGCTGTCCGAGCCCGGGCGCACGGCCTGGTCGTTTCGTGAGCAGGCACTCCCAGAGTGGTCGCTCGAAGAGTTGGTGCCCGCCGAGCACCGCGGTGACGAGCCCGTCCCCGTGGCCGAGGTGTCCGAGCGCGACCTGGTCGGCCACTTCACCCGACTGACCCACCGGCAGTACTCGGTCGACCTGGGGGCCTATCCGCTCGGGTCGTGCACCATGAAGTACAACCCCAAGCTCTGCGACGACGCCGCCGCGCTGCCCGGCCTGGCCAACGTCCACCCGAGCGCGCCCGCGGCCATGACCCAGGGTTGGATGGAACTGCTCGACGACCTGGCCGAGGCGCTGTGCCGCATCACCGGCATGTCGGCGTGCACGCTGCAGCCGCCCGCGGGCGCGGCGGGGGAGTTGACCGGGCTGTTGCTCATGCGGGCCTGGCATGAAGCCCAGGGCCGTCAGCGCACCAAGGTCATCATCCCCGACTCGGCCCACGGCACCAACCCGGCGTCGGTGACCCTCGGCGGCTACCAGACGGTGACCGTCCCCTCGGACGACCGGGGCTGCGTCGACCTGGCCGCGCTGCGAAGCGTCCTCGACGAGGACGTGGCCGGGATCATGCTGACCAACCCCAACACGCTCGGGCTCTTCGAGGAGGAGATCACCGAGATCGCGGCCGCGGTCCATGACGTGGGCGGGCTTCTCTATTACGACGGCGCCAACCTCAACGCCATCCTCGGCGTGGTCCGACCCGGGGACATGGGCTTCGACATCGTGCACATGAACCTGCACAAGACCTTCGCCGTGCCCCACGGCGGGGGTGGCCCGGGTGCGGGGCCGGTGGCCGTGTCCCAGCGGCTGGCGTCCTTCCTGCCCGGCCCGCTTCCCCGCCGGGGGAGCGACGGCCAGTACCAGTGGTTCACGCCCGAGCGGTCCATCGGTCGCATCCATTCGTGGCACGGCAATGCCCTGGCCCTGGCCCGTGCATGGTCATACATCCTCGTGAATGGCGGCGACGGCCTGCTCCGGGTGGCCGAGGCCGCGGTGCTCAACGCCAACTGGCTGCGTCACCGGCTTCGAGGCGTGTACGACATCCCGTTCGACCGGCCCAACATGCACGAGTTCGTGGCCTCGACCCGGTCGCTCAAGAAGTCTGACGGCCTGCGCGCCTTGGACGTGGCCAAGCGGCTGTTGGAGGAGGGGTTCCACTCGCCGACCGTCTACTTCCCGCTGATCGTGGAAGAGGCGCTGATGATTGAGCCCACCGAGACGGAGAGCCTTCAGACGCTCGAGGACCTGGCCGATGCCCTCGAGCGAATCGCCCGGTCGCCCGAGGACGCGGCCGAGGCGCCTCGCACCACGCCGGTCGGGCGGGTGGACGAGGCCAGAGCGGCCCGTCACTTGATCCCGACGTGGGACGCCCGGCCCGTCGCCTGAGCGTCGGCACGTCGTTGGACCGGCTGTCGGGTTCTCCCGGCTGTCCCGGCTGTCCAGGCCCGTCGACGTGGCCGCCGCCGGTCAGGCTGCGCTGCTGGTGCTGGCCGTGACCACCACGTTCCCGGTCCCGTAGACGGGCGCGGTGCCGTAGGGTCGCGGCCCATGCCGAGCACCCTGTACACCGTCGTCGTGGACGCCAAGGACCCAGCGGCCTTGGCCCAGTTCTGGTCGGCGGTGCTCGACCACCCGATCGTCTTCGAGGAGGGTGACGAGGTGGCCGTGGCCAAGGACAAGGACACGCCGCCTGCCCTGCTGTTCATCAAGAACGACGACCGCAAGATGGTGAAGAACCGCGTCCACATCGATCTCAACCCGCACGACCAGGCCGCCGAGGTGGAGCGCATCATCGGACTGGGCGCCCGCCGGGCCGACGTGGGCCAGACCGGGGCCGAGACGTGGGTCGTGCTGGCCGACCCCGAGGGCAACGAGTTCTGCGTCCTGCGCTCGCGGTAGACCGCCGCGTCCCCCGACCCTGCGCGTCTGGAGGACATAGCCCGCGGAATCCGCAGGGCATGTCCTCCAGACCGAAAAGACCGGGCGGAAAAGGCGGGGGGAAGGTGCCGCGGGTCAGTCGAAGAGGTCGGGCTGCTCTTTGACGATGCGGTCGTAGAGGGGCTGGAAGCTGAACCAGCCCGCCAGGTCGCTGCCCACGACGTCGTGGGTGGCGGCCGCGTTCTCGGCGTCGATGAACACGGGCGTGCCCGCGGCCTCGGCCAGCAACTGCACCTGGCACGACCGCTCCATGGTGATGAACCACCACACGGCCTCGTCGACCGAGTGGCCCACGGTGAGCAGGCCGTGGTTGCGCAGGATGCAGGCCTTGTGCTCGCCCAAGGCGTGGGCGATGCGCTTGCCCTCCTCGACGTCGAGGACCACGCCGGTGAAGTCGTCGAACAGGCCGTGGTCGTTGTAGAAGGCGCACACGTCCTGGGTCAGCGGGTCGAGGTGGCGGCCGAGGGTCGACCAGGCCCGTCCATAGGTGGAGTGCGAATGGGCCGCGGCGACGGCATCGGGCCGGGCCGCATGCACTTGCGAGTGGATGGCGAAGGCGGCCTGGTTCAAGGCCCCGTCGCCCTCGACGATCTCGCCGTTGTGGTTGACGAGGATCAGGTCCGACACCTTGATCTGGCTGAAGTGCATGCCGAACGGGTTGACCCAGAAATGGTCGGGCCGGCCTGGGTCACGAGCGGTGATGTGGCCTGCCACGCCTTCGTCGAAGCCGAACTTGGAGAACAGTCGGAAGCCCGCGACCAGGCGCTGCTTTCGGTGGAGGCGCTCGTCCTCGACGGACTCGAACGTGGGCGGCAGGGGCAGTCGCATGGCGTCCAAGGTACCGGCCCGCCGTGTACTTCGGCTATTCGTCCGGCTATTCGTCCGGCTATTCGTCGAAGGCCCAGGCCGCGCTGAAACGGTCCCGCTCGTCGCCGCCCGCGCCGGGCCACAGGGGCTGGTTGGCCGGGTGCCACACGCCGGGTCCTGACACGGCCGCAGCGGCTCGTCGACCTCGCCTGCGCTTGGGCGGCGGGGCCAGCACGGCCCGGCCCGCGTCGACCAGTTCCCGAACCGCTTGGCACGTCTCGAACGCGCTCCAGTGCAGATGCTTGGCCACCGCGGCCACACTGGCCTGCCCGCTGGACACGGCCACGCTGACGGCCCACGCCGCGCTGGACAGGGTGACCTCGCTGGGTCCCGGCGCGGTGTTGTTACGGAGCTTGACGACGAGGCTGAGGGACGGGACGGCGTCGGCCAACGCCTCCCAGTCGTGCAGGCGCTCGATGACACGGGGGAGCAGGTCGGGGTCGGGGGTCGCCACGCGGTCGGGGCGGGCCAGCGCGCCCTCGGTGAATCGGAAGGCGCCCGACGGCGTGCGCAGGAGGTCGACCAGTTGGTCCAGCAGTCCGTCCTCGACCAGGGGTCCGTCGGCCCCCGCAGACTCGGCGGCCACGGCCACGCCGTCGGCCACCCACAAGGTGAGCGTTCGGTGGCGGGCGGTCACGCGCAGCATCCCCGTCTTGGCCGTGGCGGCCAGGAGGTCGAGCAGGGCGGCGGGGCGGAACTCGACCAGGCCGCCCTCCAGGTCTGCTGCCATGGATGGATTGTCGGCGCATGCGGGACGCGGGTTGACTGCGGTTGAACCGGACGGGCTCATCTGCCGATACCGGGTCATGGCCGATGTGCTGGTGGTGGACGACAATCCCGTTGTGCGCAATTTGGCCCGGTATGCGCTGGAGTCGGCCGGTCTGGCCGTTCGGGACGCGGCCGACGGGGCCGAGGCCCTGCGGGTGATGGCCGACCCGTCCAACGACATCGACTGCGTCGTGCTCGACATCATGATGCCCAAGCTGTCCGGCCATGACGTGCTGACCGCCTTGCGGGAGGCCAAGGGCGGGCGGGTCTCGGCCCGGCCCGCGGTCTTGATGCTGACCTGCAAGACGGACGACACCGACGTGGCCCGGGCCTTCGAGCTGGGTGCGGGCGACTACATGACCAAGCCGTTCGACCCGGACGAGCTGGTCGCCGCCGTGCGAGGCCTGCTGTACGGCCCAGGCGTGGGGTCCACCCCCTCCGTCTGACTAACTGCAAGAAGCGGGCCTGCTGTACGGCCCAGGCGTGGATGCACCCCCTCCGTCTAACTAACTGCAAGAATCAGCGTTATGGAAGGTACAGGGTTTGGCAGCCGTGGGTCGTCCGCTCCTCCCCGTTCTGGTCAGGTCGCCACGCCTGCCGGTCGAACTGAGGCTGACAAGAAGGGAGAGGACGGCGGGACAGGGGCGCCAGGGCAGGCGGGGTCGTCAGGGCCGGCGTTGTGGGCGCTGGCCGATGAGTGGCTGGACGAGCGCCAGACCATCGGGCGGGGCATCTCGGCCAACACCGAGTCCGCCTACCGGCGAGACCTGACCGCGTGGGCCTGGCGCATCGCCGAACTGAAGTCGGGCGGGTCCGACGAGCACCACCCCGCTCCCCTGGGGTTCCAAGAAGAACTGGGCCGTCTGCACATCGGCGACCTGCACGCAGACAACGTCAAGCGGGCCTTGGCCTCGCTGGCCAGGGAGGAGTACGCGCCGGCCAGCCGAGCCCGCATGCTGGCCTCCCTCCGGGGCTTTTGCGGCTGGCTGTCGCAAGAGGGGCACTTGGCCGCCGACCCCACGGCCCGGCTCGAGAACCCGCGCCCGGCCGAGCGCATGCCGGTGGCCTTCCTCTCCAGCGAGTTGGAGGCCATCGTCCGCACCGTCTCCGAGGCCGACCCCGGCGCCCGTCCACCCCGGCCCAAGCGCGACCGGGCCCTGGTCGCCGTCCTGGCCGGCGCGGGCCTGCGGGCCAGCGAGTGCGCGGGCCTGCGGGTGGCCGACGTCGTGCGCGAGGCCGAGCCCTACCTGCGGGTGATCGGCAAGGGCAACAAGGAGCGCCGGGTGCCCGTGGCCCCGGAGGTGGTCGACGCCATCGACGGCTACCTCGACCCCGAGACCGGCGAGCGGGGCGAACACCACCCCACCGACCCTTTGTTCGTGGCCCGGGCGGGCAAGCCCTACACCCGCGAGTCGCTCAACTACCACGTCGTGCGCTGGCTGGCCCGGGCGGGCGTGCGCAAGCCGGAAGGCGAGTCGGCCCACGCCTTTCGACACACCTACGCCAAGGGCCTGGTGGCGCGGGGCGTCCCCATCTCGTCGGTGCAGAAACTGCTGGGCCACGCCAGCCTCAACACGACCGAGATCTATCTGCGGATGACCGCGGCCGAGCTGCACGACGCGGCCCGCGCCGCCGAGGTGCGGGACTTCCTCCGGGCCACGGCTCCTGCGAAGTCACGCGACTAACGTTCGGGGGCCATGTCCCGGAGGATCGACGTTGAGCTGACCAGCGCGCGCGACGACGGCTCGTGGACGTGGCGCGCCGCCGGGGCCAAGCAGCCGAAAGGCGTCGTCGACGCCGCCCTCCTCTACCCCGGCGCCAAGGTCGGCGACGTGGTGCGGGCCGAGGCCGACTTCGAGATCGACGGGATCACCATCGTGTCGGTCATGGCGCCCAAGCAGGAGTCGCGCAAAGAGCCGGACCGCATCGAGATCGTGGGCACCGGACGGGACACGCCGGGGGTGACGTCGTCGCTGGTGCCGAAGTCGGAGCGTTCTGGTCGCCGCGACCGAGGCGACCGAGGCGACAGAGGCGACCGTCCGGACCGGCCGCGCAGGGACAGGCCCGACGGCGCCGGTCGTCCTGAGCGCGGCGACCGTCCCGACCGTCCGGCTCGCGCTGATCGCGCTGATCGGCCTGACCGGCCTGCCCGGGAGCGGGCCGACCGGCCGCGTGGCGACGGGTCGACTCGCGCCCCTCGTCCCGACCGGGAGCGGACCGACCGTGAGCGGACCGAGCGTCCCGCGCCCCCCAAGCCCAAGCGGCTGAACCCGGCCAACGTCCATCGGGCCGCGGTGCTCGAGTCGCTTCCCCCCGAGCAGCGGCCGGTGGCCGAGCAGGTCTTGCGGGGCGGCATCCCGGCGGTCCGACAAGCGGTCGAGCAGCAGAACGCGGGGCGGCCCGAGGGCCAGCCCGAGGTCAAGGCCGAGCCCTTCATCGCCATGGCCGAGGAACTGCTCCCCCGGCTCAAGGCGGCCGACTGGCGGGACCGGGCCGAGGCCGCGGTCAAGGAGTCCGACGAGGTCTCCCTGCGCGACCTGCGTTCGGTGGTGGCGGGCGCCGATCTGGCCCGCGACGACGAGAGCCGCGACCTGGCTCGGACCCTGCGCGAGACGCTCGAGCGTCGGGTCGCCAAAGAGCGCGACGACTGGGTGGGCGAGATCACGACCAACCTGGATGAAGGCCGGGTCGTGCGGGCCCTGCGTCTGTCGGGGCGCCCGCCCGATCCGGGCAGTCGCGTCCCGGCCGAGCTGGCCCTGCGTCTGACCGAGGCCGCGGGCGCGGCCATGTCGCCCGACATCTCCCCCGACCGGTGGGGCACGGTGCTGGACGCGGTGGCCAGCTCGCCCGTGCGCCGCACGGTGAAGCCTGCGGGCCTGCCCGCCGAGCCCGGCGAGGCCCTCTTGCAGGCGGCCAAGCAGGCGTCGGGCCGGGTGCCCGCGCTGGCCGCCATGCTCGGGATCGACATGCCGCCGCCGCCAGGCCCGCCGCGCGGCGGCAGGCCCGTCGCGCCTCGCAGGCCGCCTCGTCCCCCTGCGGGGAACATCCCGCCGCCGCCTGTGCCCCCTCCCCCGCCCCCGCCGCCCGCGCCGGTGGTTGTCGAGGTCGGCGTCGAGGCTGCCTCGGAGGCTGTACCCGAGGGCTGAGGGCTACCGGTCGGTGCGGGGGGCCAGCACCGACCCCCGGTCCGAGCGGCCGCAGTATTTGCCCGAGGCCCGTTCCTGATCCCAGCGGGCCCCGCAACTCAGGCACTCGCACGAGTCGATCCCGACCGAGGCGACAAAGAGCCGACTCACGTCGTAGGAGTTGCAGAACGGACAGGCGAAATGCTCGCCGGCGCGGTTTTCGGGCACCGCTGGCAACCGTACCCAGTTCGGCGCTGATGCAGAGGGATGCCTTAGGGTGACGGCCATGGTCGAGTACGAAACCAAGGGTCACGTGGCCCTGCTCACGATCCGTCGGCCCGAGGCCCGCAACGCGGTGAACGGCGACGTGGCCCGCGGCATGGAGGCGGCCATCGACCGCCTGGAGGATGACGACGACGTCTGGGTCGGGGTCCTCACCGGCGAGGGCACCGTGTTCAGTGCGGGGGCCGACTTGAAGGCCATCGCGGCCGGGCAGGCGGGCGACCTGGCCACGGCCAAGGGCGGGTTCGCGGGCATCGCCAACCGGGCCCGCACCAAGCCCATCATCGCGGCCGTGGACGGGCCTGCATTGGCGGGCGGGTGCGAGATCGCGCTGGCGTGCGACTTGATCGTGGCCTCCCGCAGCGCCGCGTTCGGGCTGCCCGAGGTGAAGCGCTCGCTGGTGGCCGCCGCGGGCGGGCTGTTCCGGCTCCCCCGCAACCTTCCGGCCAAGGTGGCCATGGAGGTGATCCTCACCGGCGACCCCATCCCGGCCGAGAGGGCCTACGCCCTCGGCCTGGTCAACGACCTGGTCGAGCCGGGCCAGGCCGTGGCCGGGGCCATGGCCCTGGCCGAGCGGGTCGCGGCCAACGCGCCCGTCGCCGTCTGGGAGAGCCGCAAGGTGGTGCTGATGGCCGAGCAGGGCGCGTCGGACGACGAGTTGTGGCGCGAGAGCGGCGCCGCCTTCGGCCGGGTGGCCCAGACCGAGGACTTCGGCGAAGGGCCGCGCGCCTTTATCGAGAAGCGCCCGCCCGCCTGGAAGGGCCGCTGACCCACCCCGCGCCCGCCACCCCCGCCCACACCGCCGGCCCGCTTCTCTCGTTAGGCGATGACGGGGATGATGTCGTTGTCGGCCAGGAACTCGGCCAGGCCGTCGACGAGCATGTAGTCGGCCACCTGGGGCAGGGGCACCCAACGGGCCTCGGCCGCGTCGTCGCCCGCCACCGGCTCTCGGCCGTCGAGCACCTCGACCAGAAAGTCGAGGATCACGTAGTGGTAGCCGTCGCCGATGCGCTCCACCCAGCCCACCAGCCGGTCGCACACCCCTTCCAGGCCCGTCTCCTCGGCCAACTCCCGCACCACGGCCTCGGCCAGGGTCTCGCCCGGCTCCACCCGCCCGCCGGGCACGCTCCACTCCCCCGCCGCCGGCCCCCGGCCCCTGCGGATCAGCAACAGGCAGTCGTTGTCGACGGCGATGGCGCCGACACAGACCGCGGGCCGGCCCGGCGCTTCAGGCATCACGCAACCGATGGTGCACCACCAACAGCCGGGCCGTGAACCCGAACGTCTCGAAGAAGTTCTTCGTCTCTCGCATGCCCGGCAGCGCGTACGCATCCACACCGGCGCAGCCCCGGCCCCTGAACCACTCGAGCATGAGCCCCATCATGGCCTCGCCCACGGCCACGCCCCGCGCCTCGGGCTCGACGTACAGGTCCTCGATGACCCCGTGACCGGACCCGTCCCGCCGCTGCTCCACCCGGCCCGTCCCGAACCCGATCACCGAGTCGTCGATCGTGCCCGCCACCACCAGCGCGCCATCGTCGGCCAGCACGTCGGCCAGCGGCCCGCTGCGGGCCTCGCGCGTCGTGAACACCTCGCCCCCGCGCTGTTGCGCGGCCAGCTCGGACAGGGCCTGGGCGGCCAAGGCCTCCAGCCGGGGCAGGTCCTCGGCCGTGGCCGGACGGGCCGCTCCCTCCACCGGGCGGCTAGCCCGCGTTCTGGAGCTGCGAGACCCGGCTGAGGATGGTCTTGCGGTGCCGGGTGGCCGCCTCGTAGCGGGCCACGGCCTCCAACTCGTCGCCCGACAGGCCGGCCAGTCGGGGTACGACCTGCCCGGCCGACAGCGAGTCGTACCCGGGGATGGCGAGTTGGTCGACGGGCGGCACGCCGCCCCCGTTGGTCGCGCTCGGCGCGGCCTGGGCTGCGGGCGACGGCGCCAACGGCGTCATGTCCGGCTCGGGCTTGGAGGGCTCGGGCCGGGCGGGGCTGGCCGACGCGCCGGCGTCGGCGGGCGGCCGGTTGAAGCGCTCGGTCGCCTTGCGCACCTGCTTCTCAGCCTCCCGCTGGCCTTGGGTCACGGCGAACTGGCCGATCATCCGGGCCATCCCCACCTGCCCGCTCACCTGGGTCCTGCCCTTCTCCACCAGCTTCGGGAGCTCCTCGCGGGCGGTCAGGGCCAGGCCGAGGGGTGCGTAGACAAACAGGTCGAGGGCCTGCTCCAGCGGGGACTTGTTCTCGGGCACGCTCACCTCTGCGGACTCACCTCTGCGGACTCGGGCCGTTGTGGTCTGGAGGACATGGACTGCGGTATCCGCAGGCTATGTCCTCCAGACGGAAAGGGCGGAGGCGGGCTCAGTGGACGGTGTTGACGATGAGGACGTCGCACGGGGCGTGGTGGGACACCTTGTTGGGCACGCTGCCCAGCACGAATCGGGCCGCCCCCGTCATGCCCTTGGACCCGACCACGATGACGTCGCCGCCCGTGTCCTCGGCCACCCCGATGAGGGCTTCGGCCGGGTCGCCGGGCTCAGACCTGGCCCGCACGTCTTTGACCCCGAGCTCTCGGGCCAGCCTGCACGCCTCGCCCGCCTTCTCGTCAGCCTGGCCCGACTCCGTGATGCGCCACTTGATCTCCTCCGGCGCCTCCTCCATGGCCCGGGCCGTCTGGGCCGGGTGGGGGGCGAAGGCGGTGACCACCGTCAGCCGGGCCCCGCTGGCCGAGGCCAGTTCGGCCGCGGCCGTGACTGCGGCGGTGGCCGTGGGCGACCCGTCCGTGCCCACCACCACGTTGCGGTAGGGCGCCATCAGACGCAGTCCCTGCAGTACATGCGCTTGCCGTCGGCCAACTGGCTCGGGTGCTTCACCAGGAAGCAGCTCTGGCACACGAACTCGTCCGGCTGCTTGGGCAGGACCTTGGTCGCGTCGGCCGTGCGGTCCTCCTGGTCGGGGACCTCGTCCTCGTCCTCTTCTTCTTCAGGGACGACGAGGCGCTCTTTCAAGATGACGTCGAGGCTGGCCTCCACGTCGTCGTCGTCCACGTCGTCGTCCTCATCGACGTCTTCTTCCTCCTCGGCCACGACCACCGCCACCGGGACCTCGACGACCTCTTCGTCGCCCACCACATCCACGGCGTCGTCATCGAGATCCTCGGCCAGCAGGTCGTCCTCGACCAGTTCGTCGTCCTCAAGCTCGTCGAGGTCGGCCTCGTCCAGCTCTTCGGGCTCTTCGACCTCATCGTCGATGAGGTCTTCTTCCACGTCGTCGGCCATCAACTTGTTCCTTCGCGGGGAGGCAGCGGGCGGGAACGATACACCGCGGCCCGGACTACTTCGACGGCGCGGTCGTGGTGGTCGTGGCCGGGGCGCCCGCGGGCGCGGGAACCGGGCTGTCCGACGTGGGCGAACTGAGATTGAGGTTGGTCACGCCGTCCACCTTCCAGCCCCCGCCCACCATCACCAGTTGCAGCTCGATGTAGGAGCTGACCAGCCGCCTGCCGCCCGCCGTGCCCTGGGCCACGGCGTCGACCACGGCGATGGTGGTCACGGTGCCGCCCTGGATGGGCCCTACGAAGACATCGGTGACCGTCCCTGCCGACCGGGCCTTGGTCTCGCGGAACAACACGTCCAAACCGCCCGAGAACGCGGTCTCGTACTCCTTGCGGAACTTCCCTGTAGACAGGGCCAGCACCCGCTTCTTGGCCCCGGCCAGGTCCTGATAGTCGTAGGTGAGCAGGGCCGACGCGAAGCGGCCGGACAGCTCCTCGACCGCGTTGCGGTCCTTGCGCTCGCGGTCCAGCCGGGCGGTCGACACCGCGGCCAGCACCGCGAACCCGAGGGCGGCCACGGCCAGTGCCGCGCAGACCAGGGCCAAGCCTCGGCGGGGCCGACGAGCGCTCTCGTGCTCCTCGACCGTGTGCCCCTCGACGGCGTGCCCCTCTGGCCCCGCCGCCTCGATGCCGTGCCCCTCGACGGCGGCCGGTGCCGCGGTGGGCACGCCCTCGTCGTCCAGCCCCGTCTCCTCGCTCACGGTTCGCTCCGTACTCGGGCGCTGCGCACCACCAGCGCGGCCGCGGCCAGCAGCAGGCCGAGCATCACCGCCACCGACCGGCCCGTCACCGGCAGGGTCTGGTCCGACGCCGCGGCTGCAGCCACCCCGCCGCCCACGGTCTCGCCCGTGGCCGCGGCCCGCAGCAGCGACGTGCAGCCGGGCACGGGAGGCACGGCGGGCAGCTCCTTGGGCGGGTTGTACTGGGCGGGCTTGTTCTGGCTGCTGTTGGTCAGGCCCACCCTGATCCAGCGCCCGTCGGGCTCGACATCGGTGGCATCGAGCAACTGCTGAAAGGCGGTGGGGCCCTTCTCCAACAACGTCCGCACCTCGGCCAGCCGCCGGGGCGACGTGGTCTCGTCCACCAGCACCTCGAGGATGCTGAGGGTGCAGTCCAGGTTGCGCTTCTGGTTGGACACCACGTCGGCCGTCTGGCCCAGGAACCGCGAGCCGCGGTCGAGCAGCACGGTGGTGTCGCCCGAAGCCTGGCGCAGCGTGGCCGCCACTTGCTCCAAATCGGTGAGCGACTGGCCCAGCGAGCCTCGGTGCTCGGCCACCACGTGGGTGAGCTTGGTCTGGTTGGCCAGCAGCCGGTCGAGCGACTCGGTCTTGGTGGCCAGCGTGGACGACAGCCGGTCGCCCGACTCCGTCAGCGTGCGCAGGGCGTCGGCCCTTCCGTGCAGGCCCACCGCCAGCTCGTGCAAAACCGTCTGCACGTCCTCGGGCGGGATGGAGCTGATCAGGTCGCTGGCCGAGCGCAACAGCTCGGAGAACTCGAGCGGCACCGACGTGTGTTCGATCGGGATCAGCGCGTTCTTGGCCAGATAGGGGCCGCCGCCGGTGAAGCCCTGGGGCGGCTCGAAGTCGACGTAAGGCTCCCCCACCACCGACTTGCGCAGGACGGCCGCGCTCGACCCTTGGGGCAACTGCAGGGTCCGCTTCACCTTCATGCGCACCCGCACGCCGCCCGGCCTGCGCGCCACCCGCGTCACCACGCCATAGGGCACCCCGCGATAGGTGACTTCGGCGTTGTTCCCCACCCCGAAGGCGTTGGCGAAGTCGGCCTGAAGGCTGTACGGCTTCTCGAGTTGGTCGACGCTCACGATGGACCTGACCGCCCACGTCACCATGAGCAGGAAGAGGAAGGTGAAGAACACCAAGTTCAACAGGACGCGGCGGTTTCTCATCGGCTGCTCACGGGACTGGGAGGACTGGGGGTTGGGGCGGCGGGCAGGTCGTCTCGCGGGGGTCGAGGTCGCATGGGATGGCCCACATGTAGACCTGGGTGAAGTCGCCAGGGATGATCTCGGGCAGGCCGATGAAGAAGCGGTCGACCCAGTCCAGCAGGCTGCTGATCTGGCCTGTGCTCTGGGCGGCCACGGCCACGATGGCCGAGAGCTGCTTGATCTGGCGGTCGATGTCGAGCCGGTACTTGTCCAGGCTCACGTTCTGCACGCGGGCCAGGCGGGCCAGCTTGTCCAGCGCGTTGACGACCTTGTCCCTGTTGTCGGCCAGGACCTTGGTGGTGTCGGCCAGGTTGTCGAGCAAGGCGGCCAGGTCGCCCGAGCCCTGGGCCAACGTGGACGTCGTCCGGTCGAGCGCGTCGATCAGGGACTGGATGGTCTTGGTCTTCTCCGCGAACGTGGCGCTGATGGTCGTGAAGTCCTCGATCAGCGAGCGCAGCTCGGCCTCTCGCCCGCCGAAGCCCTCGGCCCCGGTCTGGATCAACGTGGCCACGTCGCCCGCGGTGATGGACCCCAGGACGGTGACCGCCTCCTGGGCCACGAACTCGAGTTCCGGGGCCTCCCCCGTGTCGGTGACGATGTCGCCGTCGCGCAGGAACGGGCCTTGCGTGGGCTCGCCCTTGGCCCGCAGCTCGATGAACTTCTCGCCCAGCAGCGACGTCGTGCGCACCAGGGCCTGCGAGTCGCGGGGCACCTTGATCCCCTTGCGCAGGTGCAGGCGAACCCGGGCCTTGAAGCCGTCGGTCAACTTGATCTCGCCGATGGACCCGACCCGCACGTCGGCGATCTGCACGCCGCCCCGCGACTGGAGGTCGCCCACGTCGTCGAAGGTGGCGATGACGTCGTAGCCGCCGCCGCTGCACGCGGCCAGCATGGGGCTGAGCACGGCCAGCGCGGCCAAGGCGGCCAGGTGCCTTCGCGCCCTCATCCTCATCCGAGCACTCCTGCGAACCAGTGGGCGACGCGGGCCAGTCGAGACGAAGACGACCGATGACCGGCCGACGAGGCCGGAACCGCCGACCACCGCGGCGACGGTCTGCGGGGTGCCGCGGGGGCCACCACCGGGTCGACCGTTGCGGGCTGCGGGCGGCCCGC
>JAUTXP010000072.1 GCA_030837965.1 Acidimicrobiaceae bacterium
CTGATGACCGTGGAGGCATACCTCGACCACGCGGCGACGACGCCGATGCGCCCCGAGGCGGTGGCGGCCATGCTGCCGTTCCTCACCGACCGGTTCGGAAACCCGTCGGGCGTGCATCGGGTGTCCCGTGTGGCGCGGCTGGCGCTCGACGAGGCGCGCGAGGTCGTGGCCGCCTGCCTGGGCGCGCAGCCCGGCGAGGTGGTCTTCACCGGAGGCGGCACCGAGGCGGACAACCTCGCCATCACCGGTGTCCACACCGTGATGGGGGGACGAGTCGTGTGTGCGGCCACCGAGCACCACGCCGTCCTCCACGCGTGCGAGGCCCTCGGCGGCACCATCGTGCCGGTGGACGGGCGGGGCGTGATCGACCTCGACGCGCTGGCGTCGGAGCTCGATGACCGCGTCAGCGTCGTGTCGGTGATGCTGGCCAACAACGAGGTGGGCACCGTCCAGCCGCTGGCCGAGGTGGCCGCCCTGGTGCGGGAGCTGGCCCCCGAGGCCCGCCTGCACACCGACGCGGTGCAGGCCTTCCAGTGGCTCGACCTCGCCACCCTGTCGGCGCCGGCCGACCTGGTGGCCGTCAGCGCCCACAAGTTCGGCGGGCCGAAGGGCGTCGGCGCCCTCGTCGTCCGCCAGGGCGTGAGGGTGCGCCCGATCATCCACGGCGGCGGCCAGGAGCACGACCGCCGCAGCGGCACCCACAACGTGGCCGGGATCGTGGCCATGGCCGCCGCCATGCGGGCCACCGTCGAGCAACGCGACGCCACCGTCGCCCGCGTCTCGGCCCTGCGCGACCGGCTGGCCGACGGGCTGCTGGCGACGGTACCCGGCTGTGTCGAGACCGGCGACCGGGCGGCGAAGATCGCCGGCAACTGCCACCTGTCGTTCGAGGGTGTCGAGTCCGAGGAGCTGCTCGTCCTGCTCGACGCCGCCGGCGTCTACGCCTCGGCGGGGTCGGCGTGCGCCAGTGGGGCCGTCGACCCGTCGCACGTGCTGGCCGCCATGGGCATGTCCCGGGCGCGGGCCATCGGCTCGCTGCGCCTGTCGCTCGGCACCGGGACGACCGGGGCCGACGTCGACCTGGCGCTGGCCGCCATCCCGGCCGCGGTGGAGCGGCTGCGCGCCGGATGAGGGTGCTCGCCGCCATGTCGGGCGGCGTGGACTCGTCGGTGGCCGCTGCCCTCCTCGTGGAGGAGGGCCACGACGTCGTCGGCGTGACGCTGCGGCTGTGGGACAACCCCACCGACGCCGGCTGCTGCTCGGTGGCCGAGATCGACGACGCCCGCCGCGTGGCCCACGTGCTCGGCATCGACCACCTGGTGTGGACGTTCGTCGACGAGTTCGACGCCCAGGTGGTGGCGCCCTACGCCGCGGCCCACGCCGAGGGACTGACGCCCAACCCTTGCATCGAGTGCAACCGCCACCTCAAGTTCGGCCGCCTGCTGCGCCGGGCCGGCCAGCTCGGGTTCGACGCCATTGCCACGGGCCACCACGCCCGGGTGGTCGGGGATCGGTTGTTCCGGGGGACCGATCCTCTCAAGGACCAGTCCTACGTGCTGTACGTGCTCGGTCAGGACGAGCTGGCGCAGTGCCGGTTCCCGGTCGGGGTGATGACCAAGGCCGAGGTGCGGGCCAAGGCCGCGGCCCTGGGCCTGCCCACCGCCGACAAGCCTGACAGCCAGGACGTGTGCTTCGTCACCACCAGCGGCGGCCGGGAGGCGCTGCTGGCGTCGCGCATCCCGTTGCACGCCGGCCGGGTGGTCGACACCGCCGGCGCCGCCGTCGGCCGCGTCGACGCCCTGGAGCTGGTCACCGTCGGCCAGCGCCGAGGGCTGGGCACCGGCGGCGGGGCGAAGCGCTACGCCATCTCCGTCGACACCGCCACCCGAACCGTTGTCGTCGGCGAGGCCGGCGACCTGCTGGCGGCGTCGGTCGAGCTGGGCCAGCTGTGCTGGGTGCAGGAACCGGCGTACGGCCCGGTCGAGGTGCAGACCAGCGCCCACGGCGACGCCGTCCCCGGGTTCTTCGACGGTGTCACGGTCACCTTCGCCGAGCCGCAGCGGCGGGTAGCCCCGGGCCAGAGCGTCGTCCTCTACCGGGGCGACGAGGTACTGGGCGGCGGCATCGCCTCGCCGTAGGAGCGGTGACCGTGCAATTTTGTGGCTCCTCGCCACAACATTGCACGCTCAGCGCTTGACGGCGATGCGGCGCCGGCGGGCCTCGTCGAGCACCGAGCCCGGGCGGGTGGGGGTGAAGCGGAGCCCGGTGGCGTGGATGGCCACGCCTTCGCGCTTTCCGGGCTTGAGCAGGGCGATGGTAGTGAGCTCGTCGAGCTCCATGGCGATGCCGAGGCCGGGAGCCCGCTTGGAGAGGTCGAACATGCCGGCGTCGGCGGCTGTCGCCGGCCGGAAGGCGGTGACGTCCTGCCGCCGGAAGAGGATGGGATCGAAGAGGACCATGGGGTCGTGGAGCACCACGCCGGCGGGCACGAACACCGCCCATCGGCGGGACAGGTTGTGCAGCGACTTGAGGAGGAGGAAGGCGAGCGGCCAGCCGGCGAGGAGGGCCAGCCCGCCGAGGACCCACTGGCGGCCGGCGAGGAGCAGCGGGCCGGCGCCGATGCCGGCTACCGAGAGGGCCCAGAACGTCGGCAACGGGCCCAGGAGCAGCGCGCCCGGCGGCCGGAGGAGGAAGCGGCGTTCGTTGTGGTACGCCGGCCCGTTGACGCACACGGAGCCGATGGCCGGGGCGAACGCCCAGGCGCAGGCCACCGTGGCCCACGCCAGGGCCAGTGCGGACCCATGGTCGGCGAGGGCGGCGAGGACGGCGGCCAGCACCGCGGCCGGCGCCACCACCCGTAGCGCGGTCAGCGCCAGAGGGTGGGGAGCGAAGGTGGCGACCATGCCCACCGCCCATCCCAGCCACAGCCCGGTCGACGCGATGGTCTGCACCGGACCGCTGGCCGCGTCGAGCGCGGCGGCCAGCGCCGGCCCCGTGGTGAACGGCAGCGCGGCCCACAAGGCGCGCACCAGCCAGGGAAGGAAACGGGAGAGGTCCCGGGTCAACTCGACGAGACCTCTTCCATCGGCGCGCCCACGCTACCGTCGGCTGCATGGACGTAGCGAGCCGCGTCGAGGAGCTGCGCCGGCTGGTCGACCATCACACCGAGCGCTACTACCTGCTCGACGACCCCGAGATCTCCGACGCCGAGTTCGACGCCCTCGGGCGCGAGCTCCGGGCCCTGGAGGACGCCCACCCCGAGCTGCGCACCCCCGATTCGCCGACCCAGCGGGTGGGGGGCCGGGCGTCGACCGCGTTCGCCGAGGTCCGCCACCGGGTGCCGATGATGTCACTCGACAACGCCTTCAGCTTCGAGGAGCTGGTGGCGTGGGGCAAGCGCATGGAGCGGTACATATCGGAGAACGTCGACTACGTCTGCGAGCTGAAGATCGACGGGATCGCCTGCTCGCTCCTGTACGAGGAGGGCCGCTACGTGCGGGGCGCGACGCGGGGCAACGGGGTCGTCGGCGAGGATGTGACCGAGAACGTCCGCACGATCTCGGTGATCCCCGAGCGGCTGGCCGTCGACGACCCGCCGAGCGTGCTCGAAGTGCGGGGTGAGGTCTACATGCCCGCCTCCGCCTTCGAGGAGCTGAACCAGCGCCAGGGCGAAGCGGGCCTGCGCCTGTTCGCCAACCCCCGCAACTCCGGCGCCGGCTCCCTGCGCCAGAAGGATCCGAAGGTCACCGCCAGCCGTGACCTGCGGTTCTGGGCCTACCAGCTCGGCGAGATCGAGGGCGGGCCGCGCTTCCGCCGCCACTCCGAGACCCTCGACTTCCTCAAGGCCGCCGGCCTTTCGGTCAACCCCGAGGTCCGCAGGGTGGGGAGCCTCGACGACGTGTTCGCCTACTGCCAGCTCTGGCTGGAGCACCGCCACGACCTCGACTACGAGATCGACGGCGTGGTCGTCAAGGTCGACGACCTCGGCCAGCGTGAGGAGCTCGGCTCGACGTCGAAGTCGCCCCGCTGGGCCATCGCCTACAAGTTCCCGCCCGAGGAGGCCACCACCCTGCTCAAGGACATCATGGTGTCGATCGGGCGGACGGGGAAGGCGACGCCGTTCGCCCAGCTGGAACCGGTGCGGGTGAGCGGCTCGACGGTGCAGCTGGCGACCCTCCACAACGAGGACCAGGTGCGGGTCAAGGATGTCCGCCCGGGCGACACCGTGACCGTCCGCAAGGCCGGCGACGTGATCCCCGAGGTGGTTGCCCCGGTACTCTCGAAGCGCCCCGAGGGGCTGCCCGAGTGGCGGTTCCCAGACCGATGCCCGGTCTGCCAGGGGCCGCTCATCAGGATCGAGGGGGAGAGCGACACCTTCTGCGTCAACGTCGACTGCCCGGCCCAGCGCGACGGCCGCATCGGCCACTTCGCCTCCCGGGGAGCCATGGACATCGAGGGGCTCGGGGAGAAACGGGTACAGCAGCTCACAGG
>JAUTXP010000039.1 GCA_030837965.1 Acidimicrobiaceae bacterium
GATCAGGACGCGCCGGGGCCAGGTACGCGATGTGGGGCGCGCGTGCCGGGCATGACGCGCATGCCGGGGAGCCACGGTGGGCGAGGGTAGCAGCGCGTCCCCGTCATCTTGAGGCAGGGTCCCGCCCGTGCGGGCCGTGATTCGTGCCCACGCATCGCCCGAGACGCGGGCCGTCCCGCCGTACGCGCGAAGGCGGCGTCGCAGCTCGTCGTGGTCCTCGGTCATGACGGCAACACCTCTCGCAAGCGGGCCAAGGCCCGAAACAGCAGGGATTTCACGGTGCCTGGGCGGCACCCGAGCAGGACGGCGATCTCGGCCTCGGTCAGGTCCTCGTAGAAGCGCAGCACGACGGCTTTGCGCTGGCGGTCCGAGAGGGTGGCCAGGGCGTCGGCCATCTCGTCGATCTCCTCGTCGCCCACCGTCGCCGGTTGGGCCGCTCCCGGTCCGTGGCGGAGCTCGCGTGACCGACGACGCTGCTGCGAACGGCACGCGTTCACGACCGCCTGGCGCAGGTACGCGCGGGGCGTCTCGACCTCGGCCCAACGTGCGAAGACGCGGACGAAGGCGTCCTGGACGAGCTCTTCGGCCTGGCCCGGCGAGCCAGTGAGCAAGAGGGCCAGCCGCACCATTGGCGCGTAGGCGTCTGCATACAGGCGCTCGAAGGAACCGCGCCCGGACCCCTCGACGTACGGGGGAAGGGGCGCGGTCGGCTCGTCCACGACCATCACCCCCTTCTAGACGCCGGACGCCCCCGGCTGGTTCCGCCCTCGCTAGGAAACCGGCAGGCCCAGCTCGCGACTGATGACCAGTCGCTGGATCTCGCTGGTGCCCTCGCCGATCTCGAGGATCTTGGCGTCCCTGTAGAAGCGGGTCACGGGCGTCTCGTCGATGAAGCCGTAGCCGCCGAAGATCTGCGTGGCCTCCCGCGTGGCGGTGACGGCCGCCTCGGTCGAGTAGAGCTTGGCCATGGCCGCGGCCTGCTTGAACGGGCGGCCGTGGTCCTTGAGCCAGGCCGCCTTGTAGGTCAGGTTGCGGGCGTTCTCCACCATCACGGCCATGTCCGCGCACTTGAAGGCGACGGCCTGATAGCGCCCGATGGGGCCGCCGAACGCGTTGCGCTCCTTGGCGTAGGCCAGGCTGTGCTCGAGGCAGGCCTGGGCCAGGCCCACGGCCAAGGCGGCGATGGCCACCCGCCCCTCGTCCAGGATGGCGAGGAACTGCTTGAAGCCCCGCCCCCGCTCGCCCAGCAGGTTGGCCGCGGGCACCCGGCAGCCCTCGAAGCGCAAGCCGTGCGTGTCGGACGCGTGCCAGCCCATCTTGCGGTAGGGCGGCTCGACCTCGAAGCCGGGCGTGCCCGCGGGCACGATGATGCTCGACACCTCGCCCGGCCCGGTGCGGGCCGTGATGGTGACCAGGCTGGTGATGGCCGTGCCCGAGTTGGTGATGAAGGCCTTGGCCCCGTCGATGACCCACTCGTCGGCCGCGTCGTCGGACACGGCCTTGGTGCGGGTGGCGCCCGCGTCGCTGCCTGCGTCAGGCTCGGTCAGGCCGAAGGCGGCCAGCTTGCGGCCTGCGCACAGGTCGGGCAGCCACTGCTGACGCTGCGTCTCGGTCCCGAACGTGTAGATGGGGTTGGCGCCCAACCCAACGCCCGCCTCCAGGGTGATGCCCATGGACTGGTCGATCCGCCCCAGTTCCTCGATGGCCAGGCACAGCGTGGTGAAGTCCGCCCCCGACCCGCCGTACTCCTCGGGGAACGGGAGCCCGAACAGGCCCAGCTCACCCATGGCCAGCACGGTGTCGACGGGGAAGACGTGGTCGCGGTCCCAGGCCTCGGCGTGGGGCGCGATCTCGGCCTCGGCGAAGTCCCGCACAACCTTGCGAAACGCCTCCTGCTCAGAAGACAGGTCGAAGTCCATCCGGCGATCGTAGGCTTCGGGCGTGCCCGCCTCCCTGGCCGTGGTCGGCGGCCGTCTGGCCACGGACCTGCTCGACGTCACCTCCGACGTGGCCGCCCTCGACTCCGAGGGCTTCTGGGTCGTGGTGTCGACGTTCGAGGGGTCGGTGACCTGCGCCCGCTTCGGGTCGGTGCGGCCGTTCGCTCCCCGAGGGGCTGAGGGGTGGGCGCCGGTGTCGGGCTGGCGTTCGTCGATGTCGCGCTCGGCGTGGGACGCGGGCGTCCACTACATCCGCGAGGCCATCGCTGCGGGCGACGTGTACCAGGTCAACCTCACTCGGCGGCTGTCTGCTGTGTGCGGCGCGTCGTCGCTGTTCCCCTTGTTCTTGCGGGTGCGGGCGGGCGCGCCGCATGCGGCCTACATCTCGCTGCCCGACGTGGGGCTCGAGATCGCGTCGGCCTCGCCCGAGCGGTTCTTGCGACGAGACGGGCCGGTGGTGGAGTCGCAGCCCATCAAGGGGACGGCGGCCACGCGTGGCCGGTTCCTGGCCAAGGACCGGGCCGAGAACGTGATGATCGTGGACCTGGTGCGCAACGACCTGGGCCGGGTGTGCGAGTACGGATCGGTGGAGGTGCCCGCGTTGTGCGCGGTCGAGGCCCATCCCGGCTTGTTCCATCTGGTGTCGACGGTGCGGGGCACGCTGCGGCCCGATGTGGGCTGGGGCGAGTTGTTGCAGGCCGCCTTCCCTGCCGGGTCGGTGACCGGCGCGCCCAAGCTGGCCGCGCTGGACGTCATCGCCAAGTTGGAGCCGCTGCCGCGAGGGCCGTATTGCGGGGCCATCGGGTGGGTCGACGGGGCTGCGGGCCGGGGCGACTTGAACGTGGGCATCCGCACGTTCTGGCTCGACGGCGGGTCGCTGCACTTCGGGACAGGCGGGGGCATCACGTGGGACTCGACGCCGCACGGCGAGTGGGAGGAGACGGAGCTGAAGGCCCGTCGGCTGGTGGCGGCCGCGTCGTGAGCACGGCAGCGCACGTGTGGATCAACGGCTCGCTGGTGACGGAGGGCGAGGCGCGGGTGTCGCCGTTCGACCACGGCCTGCTCACGGGCGACGGCGTGTTCGAGACGTTGAAGGTCGTGGGCGGACGGCCGTTCGCATGGCGGCGGCACGTGGAGCGGCTGGCCGGTTCAGCTCAGGGCATGGGGCTGCCGCTGCCGTCTGTGCTCACGCTGCGCACGGCCGTGGACGCGGTGGTGGCGGCCAACGGCTTGGCCAGTGGTCGGCTGCGCATCACGGTGACCGGCGGGCCGTCGCCGCTGGGGTCGGACCGGGGCCGGGACGGGCCAACGGTGATCGTGGCGGGCGGACCGCTGCCTTCGTGGCCTGCGTCGGTCGACGTGGTCGTGGTGCCGTGGCCCCGCAACGAGCGGGGCGCGCTGGCCGGGCTGAAGACGATCTCCTACGGCGAGAACGTGGTGGCGCTGGCGTACGCGCGGGAGCGGGACGCGGGGGAGGCGCTGTTCGGCAACCTGGCCGGGAACCTGTGCGAGGGGACGGGGACCAACGTGTTCGTGGGGTTGGGCGGGGGCGGGGGCGGGGGCGGGGGCGGGGGCGGCAGGCTGGTGACGCCGCCGCTGTCGTCGGGGTGTCTGGCGGGCGTAACCCGCGCCTTGCTGTTGGAGGCAGGCGTGGCCGTGGAGGAGGACGTGCCGTTGTCGGCGCTGTCGTCGACTGCTCTGTCTAAGACGGCGCTGTCGTCGTCCGGCGGCGCAGGTGTGTCCGAGGCCTTCGTCTCCTCGACGACCCGGGACGTGCAGCCCATCTCGTCGATCGACGGCGTGCCCCTGCCCGCGTGCCCCGGGCCGCTGACGGCGGCGGCCGCGGCCGCGTTCGCCGAGGTGGTCAGGCGCAGCGACGATCCCTGAGGACGCGGGCGATCTGGGCCGTCACCCATTCCGGGCGGCGGACGACGTCGAGCCAGGTGAAGCGCAGCAGCGTCCACCCCGCGGCCACCAAGGCGTTTTGGCGTTCGAGGTCGCGCTGCAGGGCGGACGGGGTGCCATGGACCTCGAAGCCGTCGACCTCGATGGCCAGGCGCAGGTCGGGATAGGCGAAGTCGACCCGGGCCACCAGCCTGCCCCGCACCCGCACCTCGAACTGGAAGTGGGGAGAGGGCATGCCGTGCTCGCGCAGGACTCGGGCCATGCGGGCCTCGAGCAGACCGTCGGGCCGGGCCTGGCCCAGGGCCCGTTCGTCCATGACCCGCCGGATGACGCCGGCGCCGCTGCGACCCTTGCGGGCCACGTCGTCCAACGCCCGCTCGATGCCCCGGACGCTGCACACCCGGGCCAGCAGGGCCCGCTCCACCGCGTCGGCCACGTGGTGGTCCGACACGACCGCGCCCAAGTCGACCAACGTCCGCATCGGCGTCGTCACCACCACCCCCCGCCGCCGCGTCACATGCCCCTCCCCCAAGTCGCTGGATCGGTGGATGACGCCTTTGCTCAAGCGGCGCCCATGGCCGCTCACCGTCACCTCGACCTCATCGCCCTCCCACAATCCCCACAATGCGGCCCCGGCCCGGTGGGACGCGACGCCGCCGGTCGACAGCACGGCAGCCAACAGCCGCTGCTCCCACGTGTCCGGCGCTCCGGCGACCCGGTATACCCGGGGCTGCACCCGTTCCAGCCATCCCTTGGCGTGAGCCCGGCCCATGGCCGACGTCGACAGCCCCGCGTCCTTGGCTTGGTCAGCCGTGACCAGGCCGTGCTGCGCCCGCGCCCGGCGACCGACCTTCGTATGAACGGACGTCATCCGCCCTCCTCCTTCTTCTTGCCCGCGCTGCCCGCCCGCCCGCCGCCCCGCCGTCCCCGCCCCGCCGTCCCCCCCGCCCGCCACCCACGCCTTCCCGTTCTCGTCGCAGTGCGTCCCGGTGCTCGGGACTAAGTGCGACGAGAACGGAAGGCCTCGCGGGATGGGGGGCACTGGGGCCGGGTGGGGGCACTGGGGCCGGGCGCGGCGGGAGGCGGCGAGCAAACGGTCCGCGTGTGTGGAGGGGGAAGGGCGCCACGGGCTGGCCGCCGAAGGCCGCCGGCCGGCGAGGGGGAAGGCGGGGTCAGCGTAGGTGGACGACGTCGGCGGCGGCAACGGTGCGCAGGCACATGCCGACGTCGACCAACAGGTGCCCGTCATCGGTGACGTCGGCGGCCACGCCGGTGAACGTCTCGTCCGGCAACTCGACCCGCACCACCCGCCCGAGCGTCCCGCACGCCCGCCGGTACAGCCCCGGCACCGTCGACCAGTCCGCCACCAGCGGCGAGAGGTGGTCGAGCAGCGAGGCCAGCACCGCGTCCCGGTCGCCGAACCCGAGCATGGCCGCCCCCTCGGGCGCGGCGGTCAGGTTCATCCCGATACCCACCACCACGGAGGGCACCTCGGCCTCGGCCAACACACCGGCCAGCTTGGCCCCCGGCTCGACCAGCAGGTCGTTGGGCCATTTGATGAACGCCCGTACGGAGGTCAGGGCCTCGACCGCCCCCAACCCGGCCAACGCCACCGCGGCCGTGACCAGATGGAACCGGTCCACCGGCAGCGCGGGCGCCAGCAGCACCGAGCACAGCAAGGCCGACCCGGGCGGCGCCTCCCAGATCCGCCCCAGCCGCCCCCGCCCCGCCGTCTGGTGGTCGGCCACGCACACGCAGCCGGGCGAAGCCTCACCCGAGCGGGCCGCGTCGAGGAGCCACCTGTTGGTGGAGTCAAGAGTCTCGAATCGGCGAACAGACCAGTCGATGCGCTAACGATATGGGCCGTCATGTTCAACAAGGTCCTCATCGCCAACCGCGGCGAGATCGCCGTGCGGGTCATCCGCACGTGCCGAGAGCTCGGCGTCACCACCGTCGCCGTGTACTCCGATCTCGACCGTGACGCCCTCCATGTCCGACTGGCCGACGAGGCCTACGCCCTCGGCGGGCAGACCGCAGCCGAGAGCTACCTCAACACCGAGGCCATCCTCGACGCCATCCGCAAGAGCGGCGCCGACGCCGTCCATCCGGGCTACGGCTTCTTCTCCGAGAACACCGACTTCGCCCGGGCCATCACCGACGAGGGCGTGACCTTCATCGGCCCCCCGCCCGAGGCCATCGAGGTCATGGGCGACAAGGTCAGCAGCCGCATCGCCGCGGCCAAGGCGGGCGTGCAAGGCGTGCCCGGCACCACCGAGTTCCTGACCTCCCACGAAGAGGTCGTGGCCTTCGGCAACGAGTTCGGCTGGCCCGTGGCCATCAAGGCCGCGTACGGCGGCGGCGGCCGGGGCATGAAGGTCGTCCCCAGCGCGGACAAGGCCAAGGAGCTGTTGGAGTCGGCCCAGCGGGAGGCCAAGTCCGCCTTCGGACGCGACGAGTGCTACATCGAGCGCTACCTCACCTGGCCCCGTCACGTGGAGATGCAGGTCTTCGCCGACACCCAGGGCAACGCCGTCTGGCTGGGCGAGCGGGACTGCTCGTGCCAGCGCCGGCACCAGAAGCTGATCGAGGAGAGCCCGGCGCCCGACTTCCCGGACACCGTCCGCCAGGCCATGGGCGAGGCCGCGGTCAAGGTGGCCAAGGCGTGCGGCTACGTCAACGCGGGCACCGTCGAGTTCCTGTATCAAGACGGCGACTTCTTCTTCCTGGAGATGAACACGCGCCTCCAGGTCGAGCACCCGGTCACCGAGATGGTGGTGGGCATGGACCTGGTCGAGCTCCAGCTCCGCGTCGCGTCCGGCGAGCCCCTCCCCTTCACCCAGGCCGACATCACCCGCACCGGGCACAGCATCGAGGCCCGCATCAACGCCGAGAATCCGGCGGGCGGCCGCTTCCTGCCCAGCCCCGGCCCCATCACCCGCTTCCGTCGGGCCGACGGCTACGGCGTGCGCACCGACGCGGGCTATGACGAGGGCGACACCGTCAGCCAGTTCTACGACAACCTCGTGGCCAAGCTCGTGGTGTGGGGCAAGGACCGCGACGAGGCCCGCCGCCGCCTGATCCGCGCCTTGGAGGAGACGGAGATCGAGGGCGTGGCCACCACCATCCCCGCCCATCTGGCCATCCTCAAGCACCCCGAGTTCATCGAGGCCAAGCACTCCACCAAATGGGTCGAGACCAACATCGACTGGTCGACGGTCGACGTGCCCAAGCCCGTCGCCGCCCCCAAGCCGGATGCCGCCGACGCCGCGTCCGACGGCGAGTCCGAGCCTGCCAAGGTCCAGCGCGACGTGGACGTGGAGGTCGACGGCCGCCGGTTCAAGGTCCGCCTCTGGGTGCCCGACGTCGGCCCCGCGCTGGTGAGCGGGACGGCAGCCACGGCCTCCCCTTCCCGACCCCGCCCTGGACGCACCGCGGGCGGTTCGGCAGGCGGCGCTGCGGGTAGCGGAAGCGTCACCGTCCCCATGCAGGGCACCATCGTCAAGGTGCTTGTCGAGCAAGGCGACGCCGTGGAGGTGGGCCAGGCCCTGTGCGTCCTCGAGGCCATGAAGATGGAGAACAACATCATGGCCGAAAGGGCAGGGACGATCGCCGAGGTCAAGGTGAAGCCGGGCGACACCGTCGGCGCCGGAGACGTGGTAGTCGTTATCGCGTAAGGACGAGCGCAGCCTGCGGAGCGAGCTAATGAGGCAGAGCGGAGCCTGCGGAGCGAGCCAATGAGGACGAGCGCAGCCAGCGGAGGCAGCCGATGAGCCAGACCGACCCCAAAGCCACAGCCCAGAGCGCGGTCGACCAGGCGGGCGACACCCTCACCGACCTGAGCCATCGACTCCACGCCAATCCGGAGATCCGGTGGGAGGAGGAGCAGTCGGCCCGATGGGTGGCCGAGGCCCTGTCCGACGCGGGCTTCGACGTGGAGGCAGGCGTGTGCGACCTGCCCACCGCCTTCGTGGCCACCGCGGGCTCGGGCCCACTGACCATCGCCATCTGCGCCGAGTACGACGCCTTGCCCGGCGTGGGCCACGCGTGCGGGCACAACATCATCGCCTCGTCGGCCGTGGGCGCGGGACTGGCCCTGGCCCCGCTGGCCGACGAGTTGGGCATCACGGTCAAGGTCATGGGCACGCCCGCGGAAGAGGGCGGCGGCGGCAAGATCCTCATGCTCGAGCGGGGCGCCTTCGCGGGCGTCAACGCGGCGATGATGGTCCACCCCAGCCCCATGGAGCAGGACCACATGCCGTGCCTGGCCGTGTCCCACCTGGAGGTCCACTATCACGGCAAGGCGTCGCACGCGTCGGCCTTCCCCGAGCTCGGCATCAACGCGGCCGACGCCATCACCATCGCCCAGACGGCCGTGGGCTTGTTGCGTCAGCACATCGACAACGAGGCGCGCATCCACGGGATCGTCACCCACGGCGGTGACGCGCCCAACGTCACTCCCGACCACACGGTGAGCGAATGGCTGGTCCGCCACCAGACCCTGGCCCAGCTCGCCGAGCTCGAGCCGCGGGTCCTGGCCTGCTTCGAGGCTGGGGCCCTGGCCACCGGCTGCACGCACGAGATCAAGCCCGTCTCCAAGCCCTACTCGGAGATGCGCGACGACGTCGAGATGCGCGGCCTCTATCGGCGCAACGCCGAGGCCCTGGGCCGCACCTTCGTTGACATGAGCGAGGACATGGCCCAGCGCACGGCGGGCTCCACGGACATGGCCAACATCTCCTTGGCCATGCCCAGCATCCACCCCATGCTGGGGCTCGACTCGTTCCCGATCGTCAATCACCAGCACGAGTTCGCCGCGTTCTGCGCCACGCCCACGGCCGACAAGGCCCTGCGCGACGGGGCCGTGGCCATGGCCTGGACGGCGATCGACATGGCCACCGACGAGGCGGTCCGGGCGCGGCTTTTGTCCCACTCTGCGTGACTGACTAGAGTCTGCGGCGCCTGGGGGATCCGGGAGCCTGACCGGCGGCGTCGGGTGGGGAAACCGTTGCAGCAGATCCGTCGAAGCCGCTCCACTTCTCGTCTCCGAGCACGTCAACCGACGACAAGGAGAGCAAGTTGACCAAGCGAATCGTGCGAGCCTGCGTGGCCTTCGTAGTGATGGCCTGTGGGCTGTACGTATGGAACGGCATGGCCGACGGTGCGTCGAACCTGCCGGCAGACAAGATGACGGTGACCGCCAGCCGCATGTCGGTCACGGCGCCCAACGCGGACGCCACGCTCATGACGGCGCAGATGAAGACCTCGAGCCCCGCCGACCTGCTGTTCCAGGTGACGGCCGAGTGCACCATCCTCAGCTCTATCACCAACACCGGCAGCGAGACCCAGAGCTACAAGGCCACGGTTGAGGTGTGGATCGAGGTTGACGGCAAGCCCGTGCCTGTCGTGCCCGGCGTCACCACCAACGGTGCGTCCGGCAGCACGCCGAACCCCGACAGCGGCCGGGTCATCTTCTGCAACCGTGAGTTCACCCGGACCACGACGTACGACAGCCAGAACGAGAGTATCAAGGACGTCGAGAACACCACCCAGGCCAACGGCTTCAACTGGGTCGCCCTGAACGTGGGCAACGGCATCCACAACATCGCGGTGAAGGCCCACTTCACCGACACGAACAACGGCGACATCTTCGCCCACGGCGTGGTCGACCGCCGCACGCTGGTCGTGGAGCCCACCAACTACTTCATCAGCCAGCCCTCGCCGTAAGCAGCACCAGACTCACTGGGGAAGGGGCGGCCTTCGGGTCGCCCCTTCTTCGCGTCGCTACTCGGCCGCGTCGGCCAAGGCCTCGGCCAGGGCCGGGTGCACGAGCAGCGACTCGACGATGTCGTTGACCTTGAGGTTGGCGGTCACGGCCACGGCCAACACGGAGATCAGCTCGGCCGCGCCCCGGCCCACGATCGACCCGCCCAGCACCACGCCGGTCGCCGGGTCCGAGAGGATCTTCACGAAGCCCCGCGGGTCGCCGTCGATCAAGGCCCGGGCGTTCGAGGCGAACGGCACCTTGGTCACCCTGATCTTGCGGCCGATGGCGAAGGCCTCGGCCTCGGCCAGGCCCACGTCGGCGATCTCGGGCTCGGTGAAGATGGCGCTGGCCGCCTTCTCGTAGTCCAGGTGGCGGTGCTCCCTGGTGTGCAGGCCCATCACGTGCTCGGCCACCTTGCGTCCCTGCATGGACGCCACCGACGCCAACGGCAGCTTCCCCGACAGGTCGCCCGCGGCGTAGATGTGGGCCACGTTCGACTGGCAGTGCTGGTTGATCTGGACGTACCCGTCGTGGGCCTCGACGCCGGCCGCGTCGAGCCCGAGGCTCTCCGAGTTGGGTATGGAGCCGATGGCCAGGAGCGCGTGCGAGCCGCGGGCCGACCGGCCGTCGTCGCATCTGACCACCACCTCGTCGCCTTCGCGGTCGATGCCCACGGCCCTGGCCCCTTTGAAGAGACGGACGTCGCGGCGCAAGAAGTCGTCCTCCAAGGCGGCGGCGACCTCGGCGTCCTTCTGGGGCAGCACCTGCTGGCGGCTCACGATCAACGTCACCTGCGAGCCGAACGACCGGAACATGTGCACGAACTCCACGCCGGTCACGCCCGACCCGATGACGACGAGATGGGACGGCAGCTCCTTGGGCGGATAGGCGTCCCTGGTGACCAGGATGCGCTCGCCGTCGGGGTCGGCCCAGTCCGGAACCCGCGGCCTGCTGCCGGTGGAGAGCAGCACGGCGTCGGCCTCCAAGCCGATCACGCCGTCGTCCGTCTCGGCCGCCACCTCGTGCGGGCCCTTGAGCCGGGCTGTGCCTCTTATGACCCGCACGCCTTGACTCACCAACAGGTCGGTGACGTTGCGGCACAAGCCTTGCTCGATGGCCGCGATGCGCTCACGCAGGGCCTCGAAGTCGAGCTTGGCCTCCAGCTCCGTGAGGCCCATGCCCTCGGACCGACGGGTGAGCGACATCACCGCGCCGGTGGCGATCATGGCCTTCGAGGGGATGCAGTCCCACAGGTTGGCCGACCCGCCGATGACGTCCCGCTCGACCAGGGTCACGTCCGCCCCGAGCCGGGCCGCATAGGTGGCCGCCTGGGTACCCGCGGGCCCGCCGCCGATGATCACGAAGCGCACGGCCATGCGGTGGAGGCTACCGTCACGCCCGTGGCCCTCGACGCAACCCTGCTCGATGAACTGCGCCGGACCAAGGCGGACATCGACAAGCTCCAACAGCGCTTGAAAGAGCTGGTGTCGCAACTGCAAGAGGGCGGGGCGAGCACGCAGGAGATCGCCGAGGCGCTGCGGGGCTGACGATGGCGGACGTCGGCTACTCGGGCACGCCGCTCCAGAAGAAGCTCGGGCTGAAGGAGGGGTGGCGCGTCGCGTTCGCGGGTGATCCGCCCAAGGCTTTTGGCGACGCCTTCGTCGGGCTGGATGTGCGGAGCGCGGTCCGGGCCCCGCTCCACGCCGTCGTCCTGTTCGCCGTGTGGCAGAAGGACCTGGCGGCGCGGGCGCCTACGGCCATGAAGGCCCTGGGCGACACCGGCATGCTGTGGGTGGCATGGCCCAAGAAGGCCAGCGGCGTGCCCACCGACCTGACCGAGAACGTGTTGCGCGACATGCTGCTGCCCACAGGGTGGGTCGACACCAAGGTGTGCGCGGTGGACGAGACGTGGAGCGGCTTGAAGTTCCTCAAGCGCCTCAGCGAGCGGTCGGCCTGACCCCCGCGACTTTTCCACAGCAGCAGGTGCTGTGGAAAAGTTGGAGAGGGGGTCAGCGGGAGGGCTGGAAGGTGCCGAACTCGGCCCTGAGGACGTCGCTGACCTCGCCCAGCGTGGCGCGCCGGCGCAGGGCCTCTTTCATCGGATACAGCAGGTTCTGCGAGCCCCGGGCCGCGGCGCCCACGTCGTCCAACGCGGCGCGCACGCCGTCGTTGTCGCGCGACTCCCTCAAGGCCCGCACCCGGTCGGCCTGCTGGCGCTGGAGGGCCGGGTCGATGGGGAACACCTCGGCAGGCTCGGCCTGCTCGGTGGTGAACTTGTTGACGGCCACGATGACCTTGTCGCCGCTGTCGATGGCCCGGGCGTACTGGTACGCGGCCTCTTCGATCTCGTCCTGCATATAGCCCTGCTCGATGGCCGACACCGATCCGCCCATGCCGTCGATCTTGTCGATGTAGGCCCAGGCCAGCTCCTCGACCGCGTCGGTCAACGACTCCACGAAGTACGAGCCCGCCAGCGGATCGGCCGTGTCCACCACGCCCGACTCGTAGGCCACGACCTGTTGCGTGCGCAAGGCCAGTCGGGCCGCCCTTTCAGTGGGCAGGCCCAAGGCCTCGTCGAAGCCGTTGGTGTGCAGGCTCTGCGTCCCGCCCAGCACCGCGGCCAGCGCCTGCATGGTGACGCGCATGAGGTTGTTCTCGGGCTCCTGCGCGGTGAGGGTCGACCCGCCCGTCTGCGTGTGGAACCGAAGCAGCTTCGACTTCTCGTCCTTGGCGTTGAAGCGCTCCGTCATGATCCGGGCCCACATGCGCCGGGCGGCGCGGAACTTGGCCACCTCTTCGAAGAAGTTGTTGTGGCCGTTCCAGAAGAAGCTGAGGCGAGGGGCGAACTCGTCCACGTCCAGGCCCGCGTCGACCGCGGCCTGCACGTAGGCGATGCCATTGGAGAGCGTGAAGGCGATCTCCTGCACGGCCGTCGACCCCGCCTCGCGGATGTGGTAGCCCGAGATCGAGATCGTGTTCCACTGCGGAATGTGCTTGCGGCAGTAGGCGAAGATGTCGGTGATCAGCCGCATCGAAGGGCGGGGCGGATAGATGTACGTGCCCCTCGCCACGTATTCCTTGAGGATGTCGTTCTGGATGGTGCCGCCCAGCTTGTCGGCGGGCACGCCCTGCTCCTCGGCCACCAACTCGTAGAGCAGAAGGAGGATGGCGGCGGTGGCGTTGATGGTCATCGACGTGCTCACCGTGTCGAGCGGAAGCCCGTCGAGCAGGAGCTTCATGTCCTCGATGGAGTCGATGGCCACGCCGACCTTGCCCACCTCGCCCTCGGCCCGCGGGTGGTCCGAGTCGTAGCCCATCTGGGTGGGCAGGTCGAAGGCGCAACTGAGGCCGGTGGACCCGTTGGCCAACAGCATCTTCCACCGGGCGTTGGTGGTCTCGGCCGTGCCGAAGCCCGAGTACTGGCGCATGGTCCACGGCCTGCCCCGGTACATGCTTGGGTAGACGCCGCGGGTGTAGGGGAACCGGCCTGGCGCGGCAGGCTGGCCCAGCTTGGCGTCCGGGTCCCAGCCGTCGAGGTCGTCGGGCGTGTAGAGGGGCTTGACCTCGATGCCAGAGTCGGTGCGGCGCTCCTCCGTCGGCGGCATGGGCCAAGCCTACGGACCACACGTCTGGAGGACCACACGCCTCCGCGGCGCCCGCCCCCCGCCCCCCGCACGTCTGGAGGACATAGGTACCCGCAGGGTGTACCTATGTCCTCCAGTCCGGCAGGGTGGGGCCGGGTGGCGGCGAGGTGGCGGCGGGGCGGCGGGGCGGCGGGGCGGCGGGGCGGCTAGCGAGGGTGGGGCATGCAGAGGTCGTCGTATTCGGCGATGACGATCTCGCCCGCGTTGTCGCCGCACGCCGGACACTCGGGGTCGCGGTGCACCTTGAACGTGCGGAACGACTCCTCCAGCGCGTCGTAGGCCATGAGCCTGCCGATGAGCGGGTCGCCCAGCCCGAGCAGGAGCTTGATGGCCTCCATGGCCTGGATGGAGCCGATGATGCCGGGCAGCACGCCGAGCACGCCCGCCTCCGCGCACGACGGGGCCAGCTCGGCGGGCGGCGGCTCCGGGATCATGCAGCGATAGCAGGGACCCTGGTACGGCGCGAAGACGGTGGCCTGTCCCTCGAAGCGGAAGATCGAGCCGTGCACCACGGGGATTCGCTTCAACAGCGACGCGTCGTTCACCAGGTAGCGCGTCGGGAAGTTGTCGGTGCCGTCCACGATGACGTCGTAGCCGTCGATGATGTCGAGCACGTTGTCCGCGCCCAGGCGCACGTCGTAGGTGACGACGTTGGTGTCGGGGTTCAGCAAGGTCAGCGTCTTTTTGGCCGAGTCGACCTTGCGCTCCCCCACCCGGTCCATGTTGTGGAGGATCTGGCGTTGCAGGTTGGACTCGTCGACCACGTCCATGTCGATGATGCCGAGGGTGCCGACGCCGGCCGCGCCCAGGTAGAGCGCCGCAGGCGAGCCCAGTCCGCCTGCGCCGAGCAGCAGCACCTTGGAGTCGAGCAGCTTCTGCTGGCCCGCCACGTCGACCTCGGGCAACAGGAGGTGGCGGTGGTAGCGGTTGCGCTGCTCGGCGGTCAGCGAACGGGGCGTGGCCCACGGCCTGCCCTCGTCCTTCCACTTGTTGAACCCGCCCGCCAGGTTGACCACGTTGGTGTAGCCCAGGTCCTGCAACGTCTTGGCCGCGAACGAGGACCGGAAACCGCTGGCGCAGTGGACGATGATGGCGGTGGCCCGGTCCGGGATCTTGCCCTCGACCTGGCCTTCGAGATGGCCGCGCGGGATGTGCAGAGCGCCGGGGATGGCCCCTTGCTCGTACTCGTCCGGCTCGCGGACGTCGAGGACGAGCGCCTCTGACAGGCGGCTTTCGGCCTCGGCGCCGTCGATCTCGGTGATCTGCGACTTGACGTGGGCGAGGAGGTCTCTGGCAGTCGGCATACGAGTCAAAACCTTACCAAGTTGGTCAACATTCCCGCCAGGGGTAGGAGGGGCGGCATGACCATGGTGGAGTCTCGGCCCGTCGCTGTCGAGGCCGCAGTCGAGGCCGCAGTCGAGGCTCGGCCGCCGCGGCTGGCGTCGTTGGACGTGCTGCGGGGCCTCACCATCGCCGGGATGATCCTGGTCAACAACCAAGGCAGCGGGGCCCACGCCTTCCCCGGCATGGCGCACGCCAAGTGGAACGGCTGGACGCTTGCCGACCTCGTCTTCCCCTCGTTCCTGTTCATCGTCGGCGCGTCCATGGCCTACGCATTCGCCCGCTGTCTGGACGGGCCGGGCGGGTCGACGGGCCGACTGCACGCCAAGGTCGTGCGCCGGGCCGTCACCCTGTTCGGGCTCGGACTCGTCCTCAACGGCTTCCCGTACGGCGACTTGGGCGACCTGCGGATGATGGGCGTGTTGCAGCGGATCGCGTTGGCCTACCTGCTGGCGTCGCTGCTGGTGCTGCACGCGCCGGCGCGCAAGCAGGTCCGCGTCGCCGCCGTCGCCCTGTTGGCCTACTGGGCCATGCTCCTGCTGCCCGTGCCCGGGCACGCCGCGTTCCACATGTCGCCTGCGTTGAATGTCGCAGGCCAGGTCGACAGGGACGTGCTCGGACCCACGCACGTCTACAAGAACGGGGGCTACGACCCGGAGGGGCTGCTGTCGACCATCCCTGCCGTGGTGAGCGTCTTGGCCGGGTACTGGGCCGCTTCGTGGGTGCGGCGCCAGCGAGTGTCCGCTGCGGTGTCGCGGCGACTGGCGTTGTGGGGCGCAGCATGTGTTGGCGGCGGGCTGGTGTGGGGCTTGGTGCTGCCTGTCAACAAGCGGCTGTGGACGTCGTCGTATGTCGTGTTGGCGGCCGGCTTCTCACTGCTGTTGTTGGCCGGGTGTTACGAGGTGGTGGAGGTCCGGCGCCGACGGCGGGTCGCCCAGCCCTTCGTGGTCTACGGCATGAACGCCATCGTGGTCTTCATGGCCAGCGAGCAGCTCATGTACTTCATGGACCGCTTCCACTGGCGGCCGTGGCTGTACGACCATGCGTTCTCGCGGTTGGGCCTGCACGTGGGGTCGTTGGCGTACGGGCTGGCCATGTGCGCGTTGTGGTGGGGCGTGTGCTGGGTCCTGTGGCGGCGGCGGATCTTCGTCAAGATCTGACCATGGAGTTCCAAGACGTGGTGCGGCGCAGGCGCATGGTGCGGACGTTCTCGACGCGCCCGCTCCCGCCCGGCGCGTTGAGCCGCTTGCTGGACAACGCGGTGCGGGCGCCGTCCGCGGGCTTCAGCCAGGGATGGGCCTTCCTGGTGCTCGAAGGCGAGGTGGAGACGGCGCGCTTTTGGGAGGCCACGTTCCCGCCGGACGACTCGCACCGCGACGGGTTCGCCTATCCCGGCTTGTTCGACGCGCCCGCGATCGTCGTGCCGCTGTCGCACAAGCAGGCCTACCTCGACCGCTACGCGGAGCCGGACAAGGGCGTGACCGACAAACGGGAGTCCTTCTGGCCCGTCCCCTACTGGGACATCGATACCGGCTTCGCCTCGCTCCTGATGCTTCTCACCGCGGTCGACTTGGGCCTGGGCGCGTTGTTCTTCGGCATCTTCCCCGAGCGGATGGACGCCTTCCGAGCCGCCTTCGGCGTGCCTACGGAGTACACGCCCATCGGGGGCATCGCGGTCGGCTACGAGTCCGACGACGGCGACCGTCCGTCGCCATCGCTCAAGCGCGGTCGGCGTCCTGTCGCCGAAGTGGTGCACCGCGGACGATGGCAGGAAGCACCTCGCTGATCTCGCCGCGCAGCACCGCGTCTGCGATGGCGTCGAACGGCGTCGGCTCGGCGTTCACGATGACCAGCCGGGCGCCGTTGGACTTGGCGATGGGCACGATGCCCGCGGCCGGATAGACGCTCAGGGTCGACCCGACGGCGAGGAGCAGGTCGGCCTGACCGGCGGCCATCTCGGCCCGCATCAAGTCCTCCATCACCAGTTGTTGGCCGAAGCTGATGGTCGCCGACTTGAGGATGCCGCCGCAGGTTCGACAGGCCGGGTCGTCCTCGCCCGCCTTCACCCGTTCAAGGGCCCGCTCCATGGGTGCCCGCTCGCCGCACGACCAGCACACGACGTGGCGCATGGTGCCGTGGATCTCCACCACCTTGGCCGGGTCGGTGCCCGCCTGCTGGTGCAGTTCGTCGATGTTCTGGGTCACCAGTGTGTGCAGCTTGTTGCGGCGTTCCAGGGTGACGATGGCATCGTGGCCCTTGTTCGGCTTGGCCGTCCACGCGGGCGAGTTGAGTCGGTTGCGCCACGCCTGCTTCCTGATCTCGGGGTCGGCCAGGTAGTTCTGCAGGGTCGCCGTCTTCTCGGCCGCCGGGTTCTTGGTCCACACCCCGTTGGGGCCGCGGAAGTCGGGGATGCCCGAGTCGGTGGAGATGCCTGCGCCAGTGAGGACCACGACGCGCTCGGCCTGGTCGATCCAGGCCGCCACTTGGGCGACCTCGGCCATCTCGGCGGGGTGGGCGGGGTCGGCGTCGGGCGCGGCGTGGGCGGCGTCTTCAGGACCTGGCTGGGACATGGGAGGTCCATCTTCGCGCCCGCGGTCGAGGCCCGGTCAGCCAGTCAAGCCGTCGAGCGTGGTGGTCCACGTCCCCGTGAGGCGGTAGCCAGCGGCGTCGTCGGTGCACTCGACGGCCAGCTTCACGGGAATGCGCAGCTCCGCGCTCCACCACAGGTCGCCCGCGCATGTGCTTGTCGAGGTGGTGCCGCCGGAGGTGTCGACGCGGTAGTCGCGGTGGATGATGGTCACCGTCGTGGCCGTCCCGTCGACAGTGACTGATCGAGTGCCGGTAAGGCCCGCGGTGCCGGTGATGTGCTCGTGCACCGGCCCGGCTCGTCCGCCGGGCTCGTCGCAGCGACTGTCGATCGTCCACGACGTGGTTTGCTGCGACGTGGCTTGTTGCGACGCTGCCGGCGCGAACGGCAGCGCAGGCTGCCACCCGCACGCGGGCCAGTCGGCGGCGTCCCCGATGAAGAACTCGCCCTCCCACCCGCGCCGCGTTGGCGTGAGGTGACGGCGCTCCGGTGCCCGGTTGCCTTGCGGCTCGGTCCACACGACGTCGATGCCAGTGTCGAGGACGAATGAGATCTGCGCCTCCCAACCGTGGCGCACGTCGAACCGCAGCGACGGCTGGACCACGCGGGTGGTGTAGCGACGGGCGCCGGTGGCTGAGCTGCGTTGCGGTCTCGCGTCAGCCTGTCGGCTCGGCGTGCTGGGGTCGTTTGGTTGGTCGGCTGTTGGTGCGGTGTGGCCGTTGGCCGGCCTTCGCGACCGGTCGGTGGGCGTCTCGACTGACTTCGACGTGGTCCCCGTCCGGCCCGTGTCGGCGAGGGCCTGCCTGTGCACGTCGGCGGCCGTATGGGTCCCATGCCCGCAACTGGCCAGCGCCATCACCGCGGCTGCGGCCAGCCCGGCGCGTCGCATCATCGGGCTGCTTTCTACAACGCGGTGCCTTTCAATCAACCCTTGACATGTGTGGATGAAACAACATGAAATAGGCCGAAGTTGTTCAGCACTTCCCCTGCTGCGTTGGAACTGCTGCCGCGGAGGCCCCTGACATGTCCCCCACCCCTGCCCGTGTGACCATGCCCGCCTTGGAGGCCCTGACCATCCGGCCCTGGCCCGACCCAGTGATCGACTCGCTCGGCCACGACCCTCGATCGACATACGTCGAGACCTACTGGCTCGGCATCCTCGGCCCGTCGACCACGTGGCTGCTGCGCCGGATCGTGGCCGACCTCGAACGCTCCCCGGCGGGCTTTGACCTGGCTCTGGGCGAGACGGCCAAAGCCCTCGGGCTCGGCTGCCGCGGCGGTCGCCACTCGCCGTTCATGCGGTCCCTCTCCCGACTCGTGCAGTTCGAGGTGGCCCAGGTCCACGGCGCCTCGCTGGCGGTGCGGCGCAAGCTGCCGCCACTCAACCGCCGCCAGTTGATCCGCCTCCCCGAGTCCCTTCAGGCCCAGCACCAGGCCATGCAAGAAGCCGACCTGCGCCGACCGCCTTTCGACCAGGTCCGCCGCCGCAGCCGCCAGTTGGCCCTCTCCCTCTTGGAGTTGGGCGAGGACCTCGAGGCGGCCGAGCGCCAACTGCTGCGCTGGCGCTACCACCCCGCCCTGGCCAGGGAGTCGGCCGCGTGGGCCTGGGACCGGCATCGACGGGCTTTGGACGCGGCCCAACCGGTCGAGGGGGATGACGCCGCGTAGGGGGCTGGGGCGTCGCGGTCAGGTGGCCGGGCCGGCCGGACCCGTCAGGTGAAGGTGTAGATGCGGGCCGGGGCCGGGTCGGGGACGGCGAACAGCACCGGTCCGCCGCACGCGGCGAGCGTGGCCAGGAGGACGGGGTCGGTCGAGGTCGACGCCACGCCCACGACCCCGGTCGCGGCGCCCGCGCCCGCGCCCGCGTCGGCGTTCTGAAGCACGCCGTCGGCCCGAAGCAGTTGGGCCAGTCGGTCGGCCGTGGCCTCGACGGTGGGCGCGGGCAGTGGGAAACCACCGGGCACGGACCGGGACGCGGCGATGGCGTCTGTCCCCACCAGGTACGTGACGGCAGCCCGGCGTTCGCCGTCGGTGGCGCCGGTTCGGGCCGCGTCTGCGCCGATCATCACGGGGAAGCGGCGCAGGGCCGCGGCCGCGGCGACAGGGCCGGCCAAGGTCCGGGCCGCGTCGGTGTCGGCAATAGCGAAGGCCCGCACCGTTCCCGCGGCGGCGCGCACGAAGGCGGCGGCGGCAACGGACAGCGTGGCCGCATCGTCGTCCGGGCTGCCGATGGGCTCGGCCGACGGCAGCGGGATCGACAGGCCGACGGTCACCACGCGCTGGGCTCCGAGGCGCGCCACTTCGTCGGTCACCGCTTGGGGCATGTCGTCGGTGGCCATGGCCAGCAGGGGCGCGTCGAGCACGGCCGCCACGGGGGCGGCGACGGCCAGGATCAACGCGTCGGCCCGAGCCAGGACGACGGTGGCCTTGGTGCCCGCTTCGAATCGGTCCCGACTGATCGCCACCGACGCCGCGCTTGCGTCCGCGGGCAGTACGAGAGTGGGCTCTGACTCCGGCTCGTCCGCGATCGGCTCGTCCGCGACCGGCTCGGGCACAGGCTCGGGCGGGACCGGCGCCACCGGGTCGACCGCGACGTGGTCGACCGCGACTTCGTCGACCGCGGGCACGGGCTTCGACTCCTCCGTTCTCGGCAGGGACGTCACGGCTGGGACCCGAACTGACGGTGCCGAGAATGGGGGCGGGGGAGCTGGTGCGAGCGGGGCGGTCGCTGCGGGTTGGGGCGCGGGGACGGGCGCGTTTGCCGTCCAGGGTGGCGCAGCGGGCGGGTTGACGAGCCGGTCGCCGATGCGGCCGAGGATGGAGCGTCGGCTGTTGCGACCACTTACCCAGCGGGCCGTGCGCTCGGCAGCCCGGTCGAGCGGGCCTGCCTCAGACGCCGGCGCGGGCAGGGTCCGGCTCCTGGGCCTCGGCTTCGGGCTCGCCCGCGGCCTGGAGCGGCGCCTCCGGCTCGGGTTCGGGAGCAGGCTCGGTCACCGACTCCGGCTCCTCGCTTCTTGTCATGGCGGCCACGCCTGGGGCCCGAACTGAGGCTGACAAGAACGGCGGGGCGGGGGGCTCGGCGGGGGCGGGGGGCTCGGGGGGCTCGACCTGTGCGACGGGCTCGGCCGGGGTCGGGGTCGCGGCCGGGGTCGGCG